>NZ_WWIR01000685.1 GCF_009863025.1 Streptomyces sp. SID4985
TTGAAATACCAGTCTGGTCGTGCTGGATGTCTAACCTCGGTCCGTGATCCGGATCAGGGACAGTGTCTGATGGGTAGTTTAACTGGGGCGGTTGCCTCCTAAAGAGTAACGGAGGCGCCCAAAGGTTCCCTCAGCCTGGTTGGCAATCAGGTGTTGAGTGTAAGTGCACAAGGGAGCTTGACTGTGAGACCGACGGGTCGAGCAGGGACGAAAGTCGGGACTAGTGATCCGGCGGTGGCTTGTGGAAGCGCCGTCGCTCAACGGATAAAAGGTACCCCGGGGATAACAGGCTGATCTTCCCCAAGAGTCCATATCGACGGGATGGTTTGGCACCTCGATGTCGGCTCGTCGCATCCTGGGGCTGGAGTCGGTCCCAAGGGTTGGGCTGTTCGCCCATTAAAGCGGTACGCGAGCTGGGTTTAGAACGTCGTGAGACAGTTCGGTCCCTATCCGCTGTGCGCGTAGGAATATTGAGAAGGGCTGTCCCTAGTACGAGAGGACCGGGACGGACGAACCTCTGGTGTGCCAGTTGTCCTGCCAAGGGCATGGCTGGTTGGCTACGTTCGGGAGGGATAACCGCTGAAAGCATCTAAGCGGGAAGCCTGCTTCGAGATGAGTATTCCCACCTCCTTGAGAGGGTAAGGCTCCCAGTAGACGACTGGGTTGATAGGCCAGATATGGAAGCCCGGTAACGGGTGGAGTTGACTGGTACTAATAGGCCGAGGGCTTGTCCTCAGTTGCTCGCGTCCACTGTGTTGGTTCTGAAACCACGAACAGCACCCATGTCCCCTGAACGGGCATGGTCTGGCTGACAGTTTCATAGTGTTTCGGTGGTCATAGCGTGAGGGAAACGCCCGGTTACATTCCGAACCCGGAAGCTAAGCCTCACAGCGCCGATGGTACTGCAGGGGGGACCCTGTGGGAGAGTAGGACGCCGCCGAACTCCTTTTACAGCTCCGGCTCTTGGGCATAACCGCCCGAGGGCCGGAGCTTTTTTGCGTTGGGGTAAGGTCATGAGGAATTGTTGGCACGTTTCGTAACAGGAGGCCCCCGGGTGGAGGTCCAGGAGACCCGCGTCCAGACAGACCGGGTCCTCACCATCCCCAACATCCTCAGCATGGCAAGGCTCGCCGGCGTACCGCTGTTCCTGTGGTTGATCCTCAGGCCGGAGTTCGGCGGTCCGAAGAGCGACGGCTGGGCACTTCTGGTCCTGGCGCTCAGCGGGGTCAGCGACTATCTGGACGGCAAGCTCGCCCGGCGCTGGAATCAGATCAGCAGTCTCGGCCGGGTGCTCGATCCCGCGGCCGACCGGCTCTATGTCCTTTCCACGCTGCTCGGTCTCACCTGGCGGGAGATCCTCCCGCTCTGGCTGACCGCGCTTCTGCTGGCGCGTGAGCTGATGCTGCTCGTGATGGTGGGCATCCTTCGTCGGCACGGCTATCCGCCGCCGCAGGTGAACTTCCTCGGGAAGGCCGCCACGTTCAACCTCATGTACGCGTTCCCGCTGCTTCTGCTCAGTGACGGAACCGGTTGGATCGCGTCACTCGCCGCCATTTTCGGATGGGCGTTCGCAGGGTGGGGTACAACCCTGTACTGGTGGGCAGGAGTGCTCTACGTGGTTCAGGTCCGCCGTCTGGTGCGCGCGGATGCCATGGCCGATTGAGCCCGGGCGGCGCTGCCCGGAGGCGATGCTTCCGTAACGCTTCGATGGCCCGCGAGGGAAAAGTGCGGGACAATCTGGACGGGTGAAGTCGGCTGGACCGTCATCTCTTGAGGAGGACGCTTCCGACATGAAGGCCGTCGTGATGGCTGGTGGCGAAGGCACACGCCTGCGCCCGATGACCTCTAGCATGCCCAAGCCGCTCCTGCCGGTGGTGAATCGCCCGATCATGGAGCACGTGCTGAGGCTGCTCAAAAGGCATGGACTCAACGAGACCGTCGTGACCGTCCAGTTCCTGGCGTCGCTCGTCAAGAACTATTTCGGTGATGGCGAAGAACTCGGCATGGAGCTGACCTATGCCAACGAGGAGAAGCCACTCGGTACCGCCGGAAGCGTCAAGAACGCCGAGGAAGCGCTGAAGGACGATGCCTTCCTCGTGATCTCCGGTGATGCCCTCACGGACTTCGACCTCACCGATCTGATCAACTTCCACAAGGAGAAGGGCGCCCTGGTCACGGTCTGCCTGACCCGGGTGCCCAATCCGCTGGAGTTCGGCATCACCATCGTCGACGAGGAAGGCAAGGTCGAGCGTTTCCTCGAGAAGCCGACCTGGGGCCAGGTCTTCTCCGACACGGTGAACACGGGCATCTATGTGATGGAGCCCGAGGTGTTCGACTATGTCGAAGCGGATGTGTCCGTCGACTGGTCCGGCGATGTCTTCCCGCAGCTGATGAAGGAAGGCAAGCCCATCTACGGCTACATCGCCGAGGGCTACTGGGAGGACGTCGGCACCCACGAGAGCTATGTGAAGGCCCAGGCCGATGTCCTCGAGGGCAAGGTCGACGTCGACATCGACGGATTCGAGATCTCGCCCGGTGTGTGGGTGGCCGAGGGCGCGGAGGTGCACCCGGACGCGGTGCTGCGCGGGCCGCTGTACATCGGTGACTACGCCAAGGTCGAGGCGGGCGCGGAGCTCCGCGAGGACACCGTCGTCGGCTCCAACGTGGTCGTCAAGAGCGGTGCCTTCCTGCACAAGGCCGTCGTGGCCGACAACGTGTACATCGGGCACAACAGCAATCTGCGCGGCTGTGTGGTCGGCAAGAACACCGACATCATGCGGGCCGCCCGGATCGAGGACGGCGCGGTCATCGGTGACGAGTGCCTGATCGGCGAGGAGTCGATCATCCAGGGCAACGTCCGGGTGTACCCGTTCAAGACGATCGAGGCCGGTGCCTTCGTCAACACCTCGGTCATCTGGGAGTCCCGGGGCCAGGCGCATCTCTTCGGCGCCCGGGGCGTGACCGGCATCCTGAACGTCGAGATCACCCCTGAGCTGGCCGTGCGGCTGGCCGGTGCCTACGCGACGACCCTGAAGAAGGGCGCCACGGTCACCACGGCCCGCGACCACTCCCGGGGTGCCCGTGCGCTCAAGCGGGCGGTCATCTCGGCGCTCCAGGCCAGCGCCATCGACGTACGCGACCTGGAGAACGTGCCGTTGCCCGTGGCGCGGCAGCAGACCGCGCGGGGCAGTGCGGGCGGGATTATGATCCGTACCTCGCCCGGTGTGCCGGACTCCGTGGACATCATGTTCTTCGACGGGCAGGGCGCGGATCTCTCCCAGGGCAGCCAGCGCAAGCTGGACCGGGTGTTCGCGCGCCAGGAGTACCGGCGGGCCTTCCCGGGCGAGATCGGTGACCTGTACTTCCCGTCGAGCGTCTTCGACTCGTACACCGGCTCGCTGCTGCGGAACGTCGACACGACGGGGATCGCGGAGGCCGGGCTCAAGGTCGTCGTGGACGCCTCCAACGGCAGCGCGGGGCTGGTGCTGCCCAGTCTGCTCGGCAAGCTCGGGGTGGACTCGCTGACCATCAACCCCGGTCTGGACGAGTCGAGACCGACCGAGACCGAGGAGATGCGCCGCCGGGGCCTGGAGCGGCTCGGCGAGATAGTGGCGTCCTCCGGGGCCGCGTTCGGCGTGCGGTTCGACCCGGTCGGTGAGCGGCTCTCGCTCGTGGACGAGAAGGGCCGGATCATCGAGGACGACCGGGCGCTCCTGGTCATGCTCGACCTGGTCGCGGCCGAGCGGCGCAGCGGCCGGGTGGCGCTGCCGGTGACCACGACCCGTATCGCGGAGCAGGTGGCCGCGTACCACGGCACCCAGGTCGAGTGGACGACCACGTCCCCGGACGACCTCACGCGCGTGGGCGGCGACGAGGGCACCATCTTCGGCGGCGACGGCAAGGGCGGCTTCATCGTCCCCGAGTTCAGCAGCGTCTACGACGGCACGGCCGCGTTCGTGCGGCTGATCGGTCTGGTCGCGCGGACGCAGCTCACGCTGAGCCAGATCGACGCGCGGATTCCGCGGGCGCATGTCCTCAAGCGGGACCTGGCGACCCCGTGGGCGGTCAAGGGCCTGGTCATGCGACGGGTCGTGGAGGCGGCCGGTGACCGGTTCGTGGACACGACGGACGGCGTGCGTGTGGTCGAGAGCGACGGGCGCTGGGTGATGGTGCTGCCCGACCCCGCCGAGGCCGTCACGCATCTGTGGGCGGAGGGCCCGGACGACGCCTCCGCGCAGGCACTGCTCGACGAGTGGTCGGCAGTGGTGGACAGCGCGGGCGGGTGATCCGGTAATACGGAGCATCGCGGGCCGTCGTCACACCGGCGACGGCCCGCGGACGTGTGTCCGCTTCGGCCCCCCGTGCGGGGTCCGGTCGCCGGGGTGGGGCCGTTCGAAAGCACCGTTCGCGGCATGGGACTATGTGCGACATGCCGCAGCAACCCCCCGTTCGGAGCAGCCCCACGCGGCCGAGGCGTCCGGACGCCTCCATGTCGTTGATCACCAACGTCATGGACCACAGCCTCGACGACGGGTACGCCGAGGCCGCTGCCCGCAAGGAGTCCACGGGCGAACGCGGGCTGCCGAAGACCCTGCGGGCCAAGCTGGGTCTTGCCGGGGGACTGGTTCTCGCGGCACTCGTGGTGACCGTGGGGGCCGCTCAGGCGCGTGTGGCGGCGCCGGTGGTGGCCAAGGAGCGCCAGGAGCTGATCGACCGCATCGACCGCGAGAACGCCGCCGCCGACCGTCTGGAGGCCGGCGTGGACAAGCTCCGGGACGATGTGAGCGCGCGCCAGCGGGCGGCGCTCAAGGAGACCGGGGGCAGTCAGGCCGACCTGATGGGTGTCCTGTCGGGTGCTACGGCGGTGCACGGGCCCGGGGTGCGGCTCGTGGTGAACGACGCCAAGGAGGCGAGTACCGGCGGGGACGCCACCAGCCCGCGTGAGGCCGCCGGGTTCTCCGACACGGGGCGGGTGCGCGACCGGGACATGCAGCGCGTGGTCAACGGGCTGTGGGAGTCCGGTGCCGAGGCTGTCTCCATCAACGGGCAGCGGCTGACCGCCCTGTCCGCGATCAGGAACGCGGGTGACGCGGTACTGGTCGACAACAGGCCGCTGGTGCCGCCGTACACGGTGCTTGCGGTGGGGGACGGGCAGCGGCTGGCCACCAGGTTCCAGAACACCGCCGACGGGCTGTATCTCCACGCCCTGAAGGACAACTTCGACATCCGTGTCTCCCTCTCCGTGGAGAAGGACGTCCGGTTGCCGTCCGCACCCAGTGTGATCGTACGCACAGCACAGCCGAACGCAGCACAGCCGAACGCAGAGAAGACTGAGAAGGGTACATCGTGATCGCCGTACTGGGCCTCGTCGTGGGAGTCGTGGCCGGCCTGTTGGTCCGGCCCGAGGTTCCGGCGGTCGTCGAGCCTTATCTGCCCATCGCCGTCGTGGCGGCGCTGGACGCCGTGTTCGGCGGTCTGCGGGCCATGCTCGACGGCATCTTCGACGACAAGGTCTTCGTGGTCTCGTTCCTGTCGAACGTCGTCGTGGCCGCCCTGATCGTGTTCCTGGGCGACAAGTTGGGCGTGGGCGCGCAGCTGTCGACCGGTGTCGTGGTGGTCCTCGGCATCCGTATCTTCTCCAACGCCGCGGCCATCCGCCGGCACGTCTTCCGGGCGTGAGCGCGATGAGCGACCAGGACGAGCGGCCGGAGAACCGGCTGCGCAGGGAACTGCCCGACGAGGTACCGGCGTCGGAGCGCGAGTCCACCGCGCCGAGCGAGCCGCGGCCTGAACCTCAGCGCGACACCGCGCCGAAGGCCGCCCCGCTGCCGGAGCCGGAGTCCGTGCCCGAGCCCGCCCCCGCTTCCGAGGACCACCCGGAGGCCGCCGAGCCCGTACCCACCGGGCGTCAGCGGCTGGCCGCCGGACTGTGGCCGCCGCGGCTGACCCGGGCCCAATTCATCGTCGCCCTGCTGCTGTTCGGGCTCGGATTCGGTCTGGCCGTGCAGGTGGCGTCCAACAGCGACAGCGACAGTGCGCTGCGCGGCGCGCGCCAGGAGGATCTCGTCCGCATCCTCGATGAACTGGACGACCGTACTCAGCGTCTTGAGGACGAGAAGCAAGGACTCGAGAAGCAGCGGGAGGAGTTGCAGAGCAGTTCCGACCAGGCGGCCGAGGCCCGCAAGCAGACCGCCGAGAAGGAGAAGCAACTCGGCATACTCGCGGGCACGGTGGCGGCTCAGGGGCCGGGCATCACCGTGACGGTCGACGATGCGAAGGGGACGGTCGAGTCGGACATGCTGCTCGACGCGATCCAGGAACTGCGCGCGGCCGGCGCGGAGGCGATAGAGATCAACGGCGTCCGCGTGGTGGCGAACACCTATCTCACCGACTCGGGCAAGACGGTCAGTGTCGACGGGAACAAGATCGACGCGCCGTATCGTTTCAAGGTCATCGGGAAGCCGCAGGACCTGGAGCCGGCGCTGAACATCCCGGGGGGCGTGGTGCAGACCTTCGAGAAGGAGCAGGCCACGGTGAGTGTCGAGCGGTCGAACAAGATCGTCGTGGATGCCTTGCGGCAAGCGAAGCAGCCTGACTACGCTCGGTCGTCCTCCCGGTGAACCGGTGGTGCATGGGCCGCGTCCGGCAGGGGCATGAGGTTGCGGGGGGTCGGCGCACCGAAGGGGTGGTGCGTGGTGGAAACTGTCTGGTGGATACGGACGTTGTGAAGATGTCCGGATCGGCCGGTGTCGGCAATCAGGGTTCGTCCTGCCCCACGGGCGGGTCTGTTTCGGTCAAGGGGAATCGCCCGTGAAGTTGTTTGGGAAGTTGTTCGGCAAGAGCGCGCGTGAGGGCAACGACAACGCGACGGCCCGTCATCGCGCACAGTCCGAAGAGGAAGGCCCCCGTCCGCTGTTCCGCGACGAGGTCGCTGGTCCGGCCGGTGGCAATTCGGGAGGCCAGGGCGCGGCGTCCGTTGACCCTGCCCGGTCCGGCGGCATAGGTTTCGGGCAACCGTCAACCTCAAGTGCGGGTGGAGGGTTTGCCTCCGACCCGTCCGCGTCCAACGCCCCCGGGGGGTCCATGTCGGTCCTGGAGTGTTCCAGGTGCGGGAACCGCAACGCGGAGAACGCCCGTTTCTGTTCCAACTGCGGTGCGCCGCTGCGTCCCGGCGCCACGCCGGAGCGTGCTTCGGAGACCACGTCGACGATCTCCATCTCCGGTCTCGAGGCGTACGACGCCGAGATGACCGGTCAGACGGCGGTCCCGATGCTGTCGCCCGAGGCGCAGGCGGCGGTCGACGCACTGCCGGTGGGCTCGGCCCTCCTGGTGGTGCGCCGGGGTCCGAACTCGGGCAGCCGCTTCCTGTTGGACAGTGACCTGACCACGGCAGGCCGTCATCCGCAGAGCGACATCTTCCTGGACGACGTGACGGTCTCGCGCCGTCACGTGGAGTTCCGGCGCGTTGCGGACGGGTCCTTCACGGTGGCGGACGTGGGCAGTCTGAACGGCACGTACGTCAACCGTGAGCGGATCGACGAGGTCCCGCTGGCGAACGGTGACGAGGTGCAGATCGGCAAGTACCGGCTCGTCTTCTACGCGAGCCGGCAGGGCGTCTGACCTCCCCCCGGGCACCCGTCCGGGGGAACCCCAGGGAAGGTCCATGCTTCAAACACCGAGCGGCGGTGCCGGAAGCGGTACCGCCGCCAGGGACAGTGAGCCGATGAGCATCGGCACCGTCCTGAACATGCTGCGCGACGAGTTCCCCGAAGTCACCATCTCCAAGATCCGTTTCCTGGAGTCGGAGGGCCTCGTCGAGCCGCGCCGGACCCCCTCGGGGTACCGCAAGTTCGGGGCGGACGACGTCGAGCGACTGGGCCACATCCTGAGAATGCAGCGGGACCACTATCTGCCGCTGAAGGTGATCCGGGAGCACCTGGACGCCATGGAGCGCGGTGAGGCGGTCCAGCTGCCCGTCGTAGGGCGTCAGCGCTCGGCGGAGGACGCGGCGGACGAGTCGTTCGAGGGGCCCACGGTGGCCCGGATCGGCCGGGCCGAGCTACTGGCGGCCGCCGACATCGACGAGGCCGAGCTGCGGGAGTGGGAGTCGTACGGGCTCATCGCCCCCCTGACGGACGGGGTCTACGACGCCGAGGCCGTCACCGTGGCCGCTCTCGTGGCCGAACTGGGCCGGTTCGGGATCGAGCCGCGCCATCTGCGGGTCATGAAGGCGGCGGCCGAGCGCGAGGCCGGTCTGGTGGACCAGCTGGTGGCCCCGCTCAAGCGCCACCGCAACCCGCAGACCCGGGCGCTCGCCGAGGCGCGTACGAAGGAGCTGGCGGCGCTCACCATGAAGCTGCACGCGGCTCTGGTGAAGTCCGCGCTCGGGGTCCGGCTGCCCTGATCCGGCGCCCCGGAGAGGGGACGGGATCGCCCGCCTGTTCCCGGCCCGACTACCCAAACGTCCCGGGCACGGCCTAGGGTTGCTGTGTGAACGAGCTCGATGTCGTAGGTGTCCGGGTCGAAATGCCCTCCAACCAACCGATCGTGCTCCTGCGCGAAGTGGGAGGCGACCGCTACCTCCCCATCTGGATCGGGCCCGGGGAGGCGACGGCGATCGCCTTCGCCCAGCAGGGCATGGCCCCCGCGCGGCCGCTGACGCACGACCTGTTCAAGGACGTGCTGGAGGCCGTCGGCCAGGAGCTGACCGAAGTGCGCATCACGGATCTGCGTGAGGGCGTCTTCTACGCGGAGCTGGTGTTCGCCAGCGGGGTCGAGGTGAGCGCGCGTCCGTCCGACGCCATAGCGCTGGCCCTGCGCACCGGCACGCCGATCTACGGGAGTGACGGGGTGCTCGACGATGCGGGCATCGCCATCCCGGACGAGCAGGAGGACGAGGTGGAGAAATTCCGCGAGTTCCTCGACCAGATCTCGCCCGAGGACTTCGGCACCAGCAGCCAGTGAGGCGCCGACGCCGGCCACGTGGTCAGGAGGCCACGGGGGCGGTCGTTGGCGCCCTGTCGTGCCGTCGCGGGCGGGGTCACGAGCGGGCAATTGCCAACGGCTCGTGAGAGCGTCCTACGACCCTTCGCGAGCGCATTCGGCTAGCCTTTCCCCGCGGTGGGACACGAGAAACCACTCTCAGGGTGATTATCACTCGGCGTGCCGAGTGTGGCGATCGTTGACGCACCCCTGGTGACTGCCTACCGTCGAGATGGCAGGTCAAGGACGGAGGTCGGCGTGAGAACCAGCGGCGACGGTACGGCTGGGGGCGCCCCCGGAAACGGGTTCGGGGCAAGCGGTCCGTACCCTCCCCCAAGCTCGCGGCTCCGCCCGAGCGGCGGATATCCCCAGCCCAGTGGCGGGGCCGAGCACGCCTCGCAGCGGCCGACGGCGGTGCCGGACGGCGAAGGGGCGGCGCCGGAGGCGTCCGAGGAGATCGGTTATCGCGGGCCCACGGCCTGCGCGGCGGCGGGCATCACCTATCGGCAGCTCGACTACTGGGCCCGCACCGGCCTGGTGGAGCCGAGCGTGCGCCCCGCCCACGGCTCGGGCACCCAGCGGCTGTACAGCTTCCGTGACGTGGTCGTCCTGAAGATCGTCAAGCGCTTCCTGGACACCGGTGTCTCGCTGCAGAACATCCGCTCGGCGGTACAGCACCTCAGGGACCGCGGCTTCAGGGACCTGGAGCGCATGACGCTGATGAGCGACGGCGCCACGGTCTACGAGTGCACCTCCCCGGACGAGGTCCACGCCCTGCTCCAGGGCGGCCAGGGCATCTTCGGCATCGCCGTCGGCGTGGTGTGGCGGGACGTGGAGAGCGCGCTGTCCCAGTTGCACGGCGAGCGCGTCGACACCGGCGAGACGCTGATCGGGCACAACCCCTCCGACGAACTGGCCAGGCGGCGCAACCGGGCCGTCTGAGCCCGCGGAAGCATCCCGGCGCCGGGGAGGTGACCGGCGTTGTCAGTGGTGTGGTGCACCATCGGACATGTGAGAGCCGCGCCGACGATCCTCCATCTCGACATGGACGCCTTCTACGCCTCGGTGGAGCAGGCGTCCAAGCCGAGCCTGCGCGGCAAGGCGGTCGTGGTCGGGGGGCTCGGGCCGCGCGGGGTGGTGGCGACCGCGTCGTACGAGGCACGGGTCTTCGGGGTGCACTCGGCGATGCCGACGGCCCAGGCGCGCAGACGGGCGCCGAACGCCGCGTACGTCACGCCCCGCTTCGCCCTCTACCGGTCGGTCAGCGAGCAGGTGATGGCCCTGCTGCGCGAGCTGTCGCCGCTGGTGGAGCCGCTGAGCCTGGACGAGGCGTTCGTGGATCTGGAGGCCGGGGGAACGGCCTGGGACGAGCCGTCGGCGCGTGCGGCCGGGGTCAGGCTGCGCGCCGACATCCGGGCGGTCACCGGACTGACCGGCTCGGTCGGGCTCGCCGCCTCCAAGATGCTCGCGAAGATCGCCTCCGAGCGGGCCAAGCCCGACGGACTGTGCCTCATAGAGCCCGGCACCGAGCGCGCCCTGCTGGGACCGATGCCGGTGCGGACCCTGCCCGGGGTCGGCCCGGCCACCGGCGACCATCTGCGCCGGGCCGGGATCACCACCGTGGACGAGCTGGCCGAGGCCGGTGAGGACGAGCTGGTCCGGCTGCTCGGCAAGGCGCACGGCCACGCGCTGTACGCCATGGCGCTGGCCCGTGACGACCGGCCCGTGGTGGCCGAGCGCGAGGCCAAGTCGGTCTCCGTCGAGGACACCTACGACGTCGACATCCACGACCGGCCGAGGATCGGCCTGGAGGTCCGGC
>NZ_WWIR01000686.1 GCF_009863025.1 Streptomyces sp. SID4985
CAGGAAGACCGAGCCCCACCAGAAGTGCTCCAGGAGGAAGCCGCCGACGATGGGCCCGACGGCCGTACCGGCGGAGGCGGTGGCGCCCCAGACACCGACGGCGAGGCTGCGTTCGCGCGGGTCGGTGAAGAGGGTGCGGATCAGGCCCAGGGTCGCGGGCATCAGGGTCGCGCCCGCCACGCCGAGCAGGGCGCGGGCCAGGATCATGAGGCCGGGGGTCGTCGCGTAGGCGTTCAGGACGGAGAGCGCGCCGAACGCCGCCGCGCCCCACAGCAGGACGCGCTTGCGGCCGACGCGGTCGCCGAGGCTGCCCATGGAGACGAGCAGTCCGGCGATGACGAAGGAGTAGACGTCCCCGATCCACAGCAGTTCGGTGCCGGAGGGGTGGAGGTCCTCGCTGATGAAGGGGGTGGCCAGGCCGAGGACGGTGGCGTCGACGGCCACCAGGAGTACGGCCAGGGTCAGGACGGCGAGTGCGAGCCAGCGGCCGGGGCGGGGTTCGGTACCCGTCGCGACGGCCGGCCGCAGGGTGCCGGTCATGGTTCCTCGTTCCTGAGGGCGCCGCCGAGCAGCAGCTCGGCGACCATGGTGGGAAAGTCACGGGCGGCCACGCGGCCGTCCAGGGTGGCCCAGGCGCACGCGGTGATCAGCCCGTACAGCGCCTCGGTGAGCCAGGCGGGGGTGAGGTCGATGCGCAGCTCGCCCTCGCGCTGTCCGCGCCGGAACAGCGCGCCGATCCGGGCGTCCAGACACTCCCAGCCCTCGTTCTGCCCCTGGCCCTCCCAGAGCTGGCTCTCGCCGTAGAGGAAGGCGACCAGTCCGGCGGCGGACTGCAGCTCGCGCACCAGACGGCGTACGGCCTCGCTCACGGGGCCCTCGTCGAGGCGGGCACGGTCGAGCGCGGCCTCGCACTCGGCGATGCCGAGGGCTTCCAGCGCGCGGACGAGCGCGTCGCGTCCGGCGAAGTGGCGGTGCAGGGTGGCACGGCTGATCCCGGCGGCACGGGCGACCTCGTCCATGGTCGCGGTGGATCTGCGGGTCAGCAGGGCGGCGGCACTGCGCAGCACGTGGTCTCGGTCCAGGGCCATGAGACAAAGGTACCTCTGGTGAGACATTGATGTCTCATCGTGGGCATGTGTGACTCACTCAGGGCCTGGTTGTACCGGTTGTACTGGTGGTGCCGGTCGTGCCCTCAGTGCCAGGGCAGCTGTCCGCGCCGCTCCCAGTACGCGCGCGGGTCCTCCGCCAGGGCGGCGAGGCGGCCCAGCTGGTCCTCGTCCAGGTCGACGGCGGCCGCGTGCAGGTTGGAGGTGAGCTGGGTGGCGGTCGCGGCGCCGGAGAGCACCACGTCGGCCCAGGGGCGGCACAGGACCAGGGCGAGGGCGACGGCGTCGGCGCCGAGGCCGGTCTCCTCGGCCACCTCCCGCAGGGGCCGGGGCGCGTCGGGTCCGGCGAGCCGGCCGTTGGCCATGCCCTCCTTGACGATCACGGTCAGCCCGGCGTCGTGCGCCTCCGCGAGGGCGGCGCCCGCCGAGGTCTCCAGGGCGTTGTACGTCGACTGCACGGTACGGAAGAGGCGTTCGCCGTCCACCGTGATCTTCAGCGCGGCCCGGATGGCGTCGGCCTGCGCGGGGCCGCTGGTGGAGAAGCCGATGGTGAGGCCGTCGGCGGCCTCCTGCGCGAGGCGTCCGTGCAGGGCGCGGTCGGTGAGGGCCGGGCTGTCGGGGGTGACGGAGTGGATCTGGTAGAGGTCGAGCCGGTCGCCGAGCAGGGTGTCGGTCTCGGCGCGCTGGCGGTCGTACGTGGCCAGGGAGTGGTCCTTGACCTCGTGTTGTTCGGCTTCGGTGGACCAGTCGGCGGTGTAGGTGTAGCCCCACTTGCTGCCGATGACCACGTCGCTCACGTCTGTGTGTGCGCTGAGCCAGTCCGCGAGGAACTCCTCCGCCCGGCCGTAGGAGCGGGCGGTGTCGAAGTAGCGGACGCCCTGCGCGTAGGCCGCGTCGAGAAGTTCATGGGTGCGGGCGCGCAGCGCTTCCACGCTGCGGTCCGCTCCGAGGTCTTCGGCCCGGCCCAGGTTGATGTAGCCGGGACGGCCCACTGCGGCCAGGCCCAGGCCGATGTGGCGGGTCGGGGTTGTCGCGGCTGCGAGGCGGGCGAAGGGCATCTCGGGCTCCGTTTCCGTCGACTGCGACACCAACGTAGCCGGTGCGCCCAAGAGCTCGGGGGGTTCGGCTCTTGGGCGGCCGCGGGTGCGTTGTGGCTTGTCGCGCCCACACGGCGGTAGCCGCAAATCGATACAGCCCCGCGCCCCTAAGAAACTAGGGCCTCGCCCAATCGTGCTGTGTCTTCACATCCGTCTTCAGTTCCGCCAGTTGAATGGCCACCGCGCTCGGGGCCGTACCCCCTCGCCCATTGCGGGACGCCAGCGCGCCCGGGACGTTCAGGACCGTGCGGACCTCGGGGGTGAGGTGGGTGGAGATCTTGGCGAACTGGTCGTCGGTCAGTTCGTCCAGTTCCTTGCCCTCGGCCTCGGCGGCCTTGACGCACTCGCCCGCGACCTCGTGGGCGACGCGGAAGGGGACGCCCTGCTTGACCAGCCATTCCGCGATGTCGGTGGCGAGGGAGAAGCCGGCCGGGGCCAGTTCCTCCATGCGCTCGCGGTGCACGGTGAGGGTGGCGATCATGCCGGTGAAGGCGGGGAGCAGGACTTCGAGCTGGTCGCAGGAGTCGAAGACCGGCTCCTTGTCCTCCTGGAGGTCGCGGTTGTAGGCGAGGGGAAGGGCCTTGAGGGTGGCCAGCAGGCCGGTCAGGTTGCCGATGAGGCGACCCGACTTGCCGCGTGCCAGCTCCGCGATGTCCGGGTTCTTCTTCTGCGGCATGATCGAGGAGCCGGTGGAGAAGGCGTCGTGCAGGGTGACGAAGGAGAACTCCTTCGTGTTCCAGATGATGATCTCCTCGGCGATCCGGGAGAGGTTCACGCCGATCATGGCGGTGATGAAGGCGAACTCCGCGACGAAGTCCCGCGAGGCCGTGCCGTCGATCGAGTTGCCGACGCTGCCGTGCTCGAAGCCGAGGTCGCGGGCGACCGCCTCCGGGTCGAGCCCTAGGGAGGACCCGGCCAGCGCGCCGGAGCCGTACGGCGAGACGGCCGTGCGCTGGTCCCACTGGCGCAGCCGCTCGGCGTCCCGGGACAGGGACTGCACATGGGCCAGCACATGGTGGGCGAAGAGCACCGGCTGGGCGTGCTGGAGGTGGGTGCGGCCGGGCATGGCCACGTCCGGGTGGGCTTCGGCCAGGCCGATCAGGGCGTCCTGGAGGTCGGCGATCAGGCCGCCGACGATCCGGGCGTGGTCGCGCAGGTACATCCGGAAGAGCGTGGCGACCTGGTCGTTCCGCGAGCGTCCCGCGCGCAGTTTGCCGCCGAGGTCGGGGCCGAGCCGTTCGAGGAGGCCGCGCTCCAGCGCCGTATGCACGTCCTCGTCGGCGATCGTGCCCACGAAGGAGCCGTCGGCGACGTCCGCCTCCAGCTGGTCGAGCCCGGCGAGCATCCGCGTCAGCTCGTCCTCGGTGAGCAGGCCCGCCGTGTGCAGCACGCGGGCGTGGGCGCGGGACCCTGCGATGTCGTAGGGGGCGAGCCGCCAGTCGAAGTGGACGGACGCGGACAGCTTCGCCAGGGCCTCGGCGGGACCGTCGGCGAAACGGCCGCCCCAGAGCCGTACGTCACCGCTGTTGCTGCTCACTGCGTTGCTCCCTCGGGTGTGGCTGGGTGTACGACCGCCTCCCCACCCTGGCAGGCGGAGAGGCGGTCGTTCTACTGCTGTCCTGTTAACGACGCGGCTTACGCGAGGTCCCGCTTGGCGGCGATCTTCGACGACAGGCTGTAGATGTCGATGAAGCCCTTGGCCGCGGCCTGGTCGAAGGTGTCGCCGGTGTCGTAGGTGGCGAGGTTGAAGTCGTACAGCGACGACTGGGACCGGCGGCCGGTGACGACGGCGCGGCCGCCGTGCAGGGTCATGCGGACGTCGCCGTTCACGTGCTCGTTGGCCTCGGTGATGAAGCCGTCGAGGGCGCGCTTGAGCGGGGAGAACCACTGGCCGTCGTAGACCAGTTCGCCCCAGCGCTGCTCCACCTGCCGCTTGTAGCGGGCGAGTTCGCGCTCGACGGTGACGTTCTCCAGCTCCTGGTGGGCGGTGATCAGGGCGATGGCGCCCGGAGCCTCGTACACCTCGCGGGACTTGATGCCGACGAGACGGTCCTCGACCATGTCGATCCGGCCGATGCCCTGGGCGCCCGCGCGCTCGTTGAGCTGCTGGATGGCCTGGAGGACGGTGACCGGGCGGCCGTCGATGGCGACCGGGACGCCGCGCTCGAAGGTGATGACGACCTCGTCGGCCTCGCGGGGCTCGGCCGGGTTGGAGGTGTACTCGTAGATGTCCTCGATCGGCGCGTTCCAGATGTCCTCCAGGAAGCCCGTCTCGACGGCGCGTCCGAAGACGTTCTGGTCGATGGAGTACGGGGACTTCTTGGTGGTCGCGATCGGGAGGTTCTTCGCCTCGCAGAAGGCGATCGCCTTGTCACGGGTCATCGCGTAGTCGCGGACCGGGGCGATGCACTTCAGGTCGGGGGCGAGGGCGACGATGCCTGCCTCGAAACGGACCTGGTCGTTGCCCTTGCCGGTGCAGCCGTGGGCGACCGTGGTGGCGCCGTGCTTCTGGGCGGCGGCCACGAGGTGCTTGACGATGGTCGGCCGCGAGAGGGCCGAGACCAGCGGGTACCGGTCCATGTAGAGGGCGTTCGCCTTGATCGCCGGGAGGCAGTACTCCTCGGCGAACTCGTCCTTGGCGTCGGCCACTTCGGCCTCCACCGCACCGCACGCGAGGGCGCGCTTGCGGATGACGTCCAGGTCCTCGCCACCCTGGCCGACGTCCACCGCTACGGCGATGACCTCGGCGCCCGTCTCCTCGGCGATCCAGCCGATGGCGACGGAGGTGTCCAGTCCGCCTGAGTAGGCGAGTACGACGCGCTCGGTCACGGGTTTCTCCTCACGTGCATTCGCTGTTATGCATGAGTATGCAGAACTCCGCATGATTCGTCAATCGCGGCGCGCGGGTAGCCAGCAGGCATGGGAAAGACATATGAGCGCATCGACGGCAGGCTGCGGAGATTCATCGAGGACCAGCCCCTCTTCTTCACGGCGACCGCGCCCCTGTCCGGCGACGGCACGGTCAACCTCTCCCCCAAGGGCCTGAAGGGCTCCTTCGCCGTCCTGGACGACCTCACGCTGGCCTATCTCGACTTCGCGGGCTCCCACGCGGAGACCATCGCCCACCTGCGCGAGAACGGCCGGATCACCCTGATGTGGTGCGCCTTCCAGGGGCCGCCCAACATCGTCCGCGTCCACGGCCGCGGCGAGCCCGTCTTCCGCGACGACCCCCGCTTCCCGGAGCTCCTGGCCGCGTTCCCGGACATCGACCCCACCCAGCACGGCCTGCGGGCCGTCATCGTGGTCCGCGCGGACCTGATCCGCGACTCCTGCGGCTACGCCGTCCCGTACATGGCCTACGAATCGGACCGCGAGCTGCACGCCAAGCGCTTCGCCCGCGAGGACGACGCGTCGCTGAGCGCGTACTTCGCCAGGAAGGACCACATCGCCACGAGCATCGACGGCTTGCCGGGGCTGCCGCTGCCCCTGCCGCCGACCGGGGCCGGGGCCGTCGGGGCCGGGGCCGAGGGCTAGCTCTCCCGGGGCAGCCGGACCACGAACGTCGTGCTTCCCGGACCGCTCTCCAGGCTCACGCTTCCGCTGTGCGCTTCGACCACCGCCGACACGATCGACAGGCCGAGCCCGGCCCCTCCGCCCGGGGCGTCCGCGAGGCGCCGGTGTTCCGCGCGGGTGAACCGCTCGAAGACGTGGGCGCGGACCTCCTCCGGGATGCCGGGGCCGTCGTCGCGCACGCGGAGGCGGGCCGCGCCGTCCTCGGCCGCCAGGGTGACCGTGACCTCGGTGCCGGGCGGGGTGTGGAGGCGGGCGTTGGTCAGGAGGTTGGCCAGTACCTGGTGCAGCCGGTGGGCGTCGCCGGAGACGGTGACCGGCTCCTCGGCGAGGTCCAGGGTCCACCGGTGGTCCGGGCCCACGGCGCGGGCATCGGTGACCGCGTCCAGGACCAGGCGGGTGAGGTCGACCGGACGGCGTTCCAGGGGACGCCCCGCGTCGAGGCGGGCGAGCAGCAGCAGGTCGTCCACCATCGCGCCCATCCGGGCGGACTCGGCGGCGATGCGCTCCAGCGCGCGGGTGACCTCGGCCGGGACCGGGCCGGGGTGCAGCAGCGCGAGTTCCGCGTGTCCGCGCACCGAGGCGACCGGGGTGCGCAGCTCGTGGCTGGCGTCGGCGGCGAAGCCGCGCAGCCGCTCCTCGCTCGCCTGCCGCTTGGTCAGCGCGTCCTCGACATGGCCGAGCATGTGGTTGACGGCGGTCGCGACCCGGCCGACCTCGCTGCGCGGCTCCGCGACCGGCACCCTCGCCGGGAGTGCCACCTCGCCGCTGGCCAGCGGAAGCCCGCTGACCCGGGTGGCGGTCGCGGCGACCCGGTTGAGCGGCCGCAGCGACCAGCGGACCCAGAGCGCCCCGGCCACTCCGGTGACCACGAGGGCGAGCCCGAAGACGACCCCGGAGACCAGCTCCAGCCGGTGGACGGCGGCCTCCACCGGCTCCAGGGGAAGTCCGACGACCAGGACGTCGCCGTCCCGGCCCCGGTCAGCCGTCAGCCGGTAGTCGTGCAGGGCGGACAGGCGGACCGTGTGCGGGCTGCCGTCGGGCGGCAGCGCGGCCAGCGCCCGCGCGTCCGCCGGGGTCAGGGCGACGCCCAGGTCGGCGGTCGGATCTCCGGCCCGCACGAGGCCGCGGTGGGTGACCCTGCCGTCGACCAGCCGGGCGCCGAAGGTGCCCGCCGTCTGGCGCCGGGTGTCGCCGTACTCGTCGCCGTCGTGGTCGTCGGGCAGGACGCCGTGGTGTTCCAGGCTCTCCGGGAACCGGTCGCCCGCCTCGACGAGCTGCTGGTCCAGGCGCCGGGTGAGGAAGCCGTTCAGCTCCACGACCGCGGCCAGGCCCACGGCCGCGCAGCTCACGGCGAGCAGCACGACCAGCCCTGCGGTGAGCCGGGCGCGCAGGGTGCGGGGCAGCCGCGGCCTCCACGACGACCGTCGCTCCCTCAGCCTCGGCCTCCTCACCGGGCCACCGGCTTCAGCACGTACCCCGCCCCGCGCACGGTGTGGATCATCGGCTCGCGTCCGGCGTCCACCTTCTTGCGCAGGTAGGAGATGTACAGCTCGACCACATGCGCGCGGCCCCCGAAGTCGTAGGACCACACCCGGTCGAGGATCTGCGCCTTGCTCAGGACGCACCGCGGGTTGCGCATGAGGTAGCGCAGCAGCTCGAACTCGGTCGGTGAGAGGTCGATCAGCTCACCGCCCCGGGTCACCTCGCGCGCGTCCTCGTCCATGACCAGGTCGCCGACGGTCAGGCGCGGGCCCTCGGTCAGGAGACGGGCCATGCCCGCGCGGCGCAGGAGTCCGCGCAGCCGGGCGACGACCTCCTCCAGGCTGAAGGGCTTGGTCACGTAGTCGTCGCCGCCCGCCGTGATCCCCGCGATCCGGTCCTCGACGGCGTCCCGCGCGGTGAGGAAGAGCACACAGACATCGGGGCCGACCTCCTGCAGACGGCGCAGCACGGCGAGGCCGTCGGTGTCCGGCAGCATCACGTCCAGGACGACGGCGTCGGGCCGCAGCTCCCGTGCCGAGGCGAGGGCCGAGGCGCCGTCGCCCGCCGCGCGGACCTCCCAGCCCTCGTAGCGCAGGGCTCCGGTGAGCACCTCCGCGAGGTCGGGGTCGTCGTCCACGACGAGGACGCGCAGGGGGGTGCCGTCGGGACGGGTGAGCGTGGGGCGGCCGGAGGGAGAGGTGTTCATCGCGCTCTCCAGCATCGCCGATGCGCAGGGGTGGGACGCGACCGGCGAAGCTCTGAGTTTCCTCTGAAGACCCCGGTGCCGTTCAGAGGTCCCTCAGAACTTCGCCCCGCACAGTGGCGGTCCTGACGGACGAAGGACGGACGAAGGGACGACACCGATGACCACCGTGGACGAGTGGCGCGCGGCGCCGCCCGTGTCACCCCCGGCCCGCCGCTCGCCCGCCGTGCCCGTGCTGGTCCTGCTGTGGGCGGGCGCGGCGGCCGTGCTCGCGCTGTGGTGGACCGGTACGGACACGGTCGTGGGCGCGGCGGGCTGGCTGACGGGCGCCGGGCGGATCACCGGCCTGCTGTGCGGGTACGCCTGTGCCGTCCTGGTCGGCCTGATGGCGCGGGTACCGCTGCTGGAGACGCGGATCGGCTCGGACCGGGTGGCCCGCTGGCACGCGCTCGCCGGGCGCTGGACGGTCTCGCTGCTGGTCGCGCACGTCGTGCTGATCATCGCCGGGTACGCCGCGCAGGAGCGGGCCTCGCTGTGGCACGAGACGGTCACCGTCGTCCTCGACTACCCCGACATGCTGAAGGCGACGGCGGGCACGGTCGTGCTGGGCGCGGTGGGGATCACCTCCGCGCGGGCGGTGCGCCGCCGCACGGGCCACGAGTTCTGGTACCGCGTCCATCTGCTGACCTACGCGGCCGTGTTCCTGGCCTTCGGGCACCAGGTGGCCCTGGGCGCGGACCTCGGCGGGCGCGGTGCGAACGCCGCGTGGTACGCGCTGTACCTCTCGGCCGCGGCGCTGGTGCTGTGGTTCCGTGTGCTGGTCCCGGTGCGGCTGAATCTGCGGCACGGGCTGCGGGTGGAGTCCGTGCGGGCGGAGGCGCCAGGCGTGTACTCGGTGGTCGTGACCGGGCGGCGGCTGGACCAACTGGGCGCGGAGTCCGGCCAGTTCTTCCGCTGGCGGTTCCTCGGCGCGGGACTCGGCGGCACCTCCACCCCGTACTCGCTCTCCGCGCCGCCGCTCCCCGACCGGCTGCGGATCACCGTGAAGGCGCTGGGCGACCACAGCGCGAAGGTCGCGCTGCTGCGGCCGGGCACCCGTGTGTGGGCGGAGGGACCGTACGGCTCGCTCACCGCCGGGCGGGCCACGAGCCACCGGTCCCTGCTCATCGCGGCCGGGGTGGGCATCACGCCCCTGCGCGCGCTGTTCGAGACGCTGCCCGGGGAAACGGCGCTGCTCTACCGGGCACGCGGGACCGAGGACCTGGCCCTGCGCGGGGAGTTGGAGGCGATAGCCCACCGGCGTGGCGCCCCGCTGCGGTACGTGCTCAACGGCCCGCACGGCGAGCGCCCCCTGCTCACCCCGGAGTGGCTGCGCGCGGCGTACCCCGGGCTGCCGGGACACGACGTCTTCATCTGCGGCCCCCACGGCTTCGCCCAGGGCGTCTACGCGGCGCTGCGGGCGGCGGGCGTCCCGGACCGGCGCATCCACCACGAATCGTTCGAGCTGTAGGACACATTCGAGTTGTAGGACACAGAGGAATCACCGTGCATCCCCTGCGCAAGAACCGGCCCCTGCGCCGTACCGTCCTGGCCTGCGCGGCCGCCGTCGCCGTGACGGTGCTGCCGCTGTCCCTGAAGCCGCACACGAACCCGGCATTGGCAGCCGTACCGCCGCAGGGCTCGGCCGGTGCGGGCACCGGCAGCCGCACCGTCACCGGGGACACCGCGCAGACGCGGTGGGGGCCGGTCCAGGTCCGGGTGACGCTCGACAACGGCAGGCTCACCGACGTGACCGCCGTCCGGCATCCCTCGGAGAATTCGCGCGACCAGGAGATCAACGCCTTCGCCCTGCCCCGGCTGCGCGCCGAGGCGCTGGCGGCCCAGAGCGCGGACATCGACACGGTGTCGGGAGCCACCTACACCAGCACCGGATACAGGCAGTCGCTCCAGTCCGCGCTCGACTCCGCCGCACGCTGAACACTCCGCGCGTACCGCTCGTATGTGTGGGCCAAGGGTCAAGTCCCCACGGAGGAACCGTGACCACCACGCTTGCGGGCGGACGTGCCGCCCGCCGCCAGACGATGCGCCGCATCCGTCCACGCCGCTCCCCCGCCGTCCCGCTGCTGCTGGCGGTGTGGGCCGGGGCGGCGGCCGTGTTGTGGCTCTGGTGGCACAACACGCCGTCCATCGCGGACAACGCGGGCCGGATTCTGAACGCGGGCCGGATCACCGGGCTGCTCGCCGGATACCTGATGGCGCTGGTCGTGCTGCAGATGGCGCGCGTACCGGCGCTGGAGCGGCGGGTCGGCTCGGACCGGGTGGCCCGCTGGCACGCGATGAGCGGCCGTTACACGCTCAGCCTGGTCCTCGCGCATGTCTTCCTCATCATGTGGGGGTACGCGCTCCAGGCGGGCAAGTCCCTCGGGGACATCGTGCAACAGACGATCGACTCGGTGAACCAGCTGCCCGACATGGGCAAGGCGGCCATCGGCACCGGCCTGTTCGTGGTGATCGGCCTGTCGTCCATCGGTGTGGTGCGGCGCAGGCTGCCGTACGACACCTGGTACCACGTGCACCTGCTGACGTACGCGGCCGTGTTCCTGACGTTCTGGCACCAGATCACCACCGGCAACGACTTCGCGGTGGAGCCGACCGCCAAGACCTTCTGGTACGTGCTCTACGGCGCGGTGACCGCGCTGGTGCTCTGGTACCGGATCATCGTGCCGGTCCGGCTGAACCTGCGGCACCGGATGCGGGTGGAGGCGGTGATCGAGGAGTCGCCGGGCATCGTGTCGGTGCTGATCTCGGGCCGCAAGCTGCACCGGATGGGCGCGCAGGCGGGCCAGTTCTTCCGCTGGCGGTTCCTGGCCCCTGGAATGCGGTTCAGCTCGCACCCGTACTCGCTGTCGGCGGCGCCCCGCCCGGGGATGCTGCGGATCACCGTGAAGGCGATCGGCGACCACAGCGCGCGGCTGCGCGAGCTGACGCCGGGCACGCGGGTGTGGGCGGAGGGGCCGTACGGAGCGCTCACCGCCCAGCGGCGCAGCCGGGGCAAGGTGCTGCTGGTCGCGGGTGGTGTCGGCATCACCCCGATGCGGGCGCTGTTCGAGACGCTGCCCGGCGCGGCCGGTGACATCACCCTGCTCTACCGGGCCAACACCACGCAGGACCTGGCCCTGTGGGACGAGCTGGCGACCATCGCGGAGGAGCGCGGCGCCCGGCTGATGTACGCGGTGAACAGCCCGGAGGGGCGGCGCCCGGACATCTCGGCGGAGAACCTCCAGCGCAAGATCCCCGACATCGATCACCACGACGTCTTCATGTGCGGCCCGCCCGGATTCGCGCAGTCGGTGTACGAGGCGCTGCGTGACGCCGGGGTGCCGGCCCGCCGTATCCACCACGAGTCGTTCGAGATGTGAGCGGCGCTCACCGAAGACCGTTCGCACAAGACCTGGAGCCCTGGAAGACATGAGGAAGAGCCACCCGATTCGCCGGGTCGTGCTGGCCACCGCCGCGACCGTGTCCGGTGTCGTGCTGCTGCTGGCGCTGAAGCCGTCCTCCGACCCGTCCTCGGCGTCGGCGGCGGGCGCGGCGCCGCAGCAGACGGCGGCCGCGCAGGACTCGCCGCAGGGCGGCGCGGAGCAGGCCGGTACCCAGGCGGTGACCGGGGACGTGGCCCAGACGCAGTACGGGGCCGTGCAGGTGCGGCTGACCGTCAGGAACGGGAAGGTCGCCAAGGCGGAGGCGGTCCAGGCGCCCAAGGGCGGCACGAGCGACCAGAAGACCGCGCTCTCGGTGCCCAAGCTCAACCAGGAGGCGGTGGCGGCGCAGAGCGCGGACATCGACTCGGTGTCGGGCGCGACGTACACGAGCACGGGGTACAAGAAGTCGCTCCAGTCGGCGCTGGACAAGATGAAGGCGTCGGCCCCCGCTCCGGGATCGGGCTCGGGCTCCAACTCCGGTTCCGGTGGCTCGAATTCGGGCGGCTCCGGTTCGGCCGAGGCGGCCGCTCCGCGTACCGTCACCGGCAAGGCCGTGCAGACGCCGTACGGGGCCGTCCAGGTGCGGATCACGGTCAGCGGCAAGAAGATCACCCGGGCCGAGGCCGTCCAGGCCCCCAAGGGCGGCACGAGCGACCAGAAGACCGCGCTCTCCGTGCCCAAGCTCAACCAGGCGGCCGTGACGGCCGGGAACGCGGACATCGACTCGGTGTCCGGGGCCACCTACACCAGCACCGGATACAAGCAGTCGCTGCAGTCCGCGCTGGACCAGGCCGGTGGCTGACCGGGTGGCCGAGGGGGTGAAGGACTCCGTGGTGCGGCACGCGGAGGAGGTCATGGGGACCGTGTTCTCCTTCGACGTGCGCGGCGGCGAGGCGGACGCGGTGCGCGCGGCGCTGGACGAGGCGGTCGCGGGCCTGCACCGGGTGGACGCGCTGTTCAGCACGTACCGCGAGGACAGCGAGGTCTCCCGGCTGGTCCGGGGCGAGCTGACGGTGGAGGAGTGCGCGCCGGAGGTCGCCGAGGTGCTGGAGCTCGCGGCCGAGGCGGAGCGGGTGAGCGAGGGCTGGTTCAGCCCGCGCTACCGGGGCTCGCTGGACCCGACCGGGATCGTCAAGGGCTGGTCCGCCGAGCGGGCGGCCCGGGCGCTGGCGGCCGTGGACGGGGTGCGCGGGGTCAGTGTGAACGGCGGCGGCGACGTGCAGATGTGCGGCGCCCCTGAGCCGGGGCGGGCGTGGCGGGTGGGCGTCGCCGATCCGATGCGGCCCGGCGGGCTCGCGGCGGTGATCTCGGCGGCCGGTGCGGAGGAGCTGTCCGTGGCGACCTCGGGGACGGCCGAGCGGGGCGCGCACATCGTGGACCCGCGCACCGGCAAGTCGGCGGTGACCGACCTGGTCGCGGTGACGGTGGTGGGCCCCCGGCTGACCTGGACGGACTGCTGGGCCACGGCCGCCTTCGCGATGGGCTCGCGCGAGGGACTGGACTGGCTGGAGTCACTGCCCGACGTGGAGGCGCTGCTCATCACCGCCGGGGACGAGGTGCGCTGTACCGGGGGGCTGGCGACGCGGCTCGGCTGACCGGCCGCCGTATCGCGCCTACGCGGCGCACCCGGCTGGGGGCGCGGGGAGTGACGACACTCCCCGCGCCCCTGTCGCCGTCACTGGCCGTTCTGGGCCAGCCGCAGCAGATGGTCGGCGAGCGCCTGGCCGCCGGTGGGGTTGCGGCTGATGAGCAGGAGGGTGTCGTCACCGGCGATGGTGCCGAGGATGTCCTGCAGTTCGGCCTGGTCGATGGCCGAGGCGAGGAACTGGGCGGCGCCGGGCGGGGTGCGCAGCACCACGAGGTTGGCGGACGCCTCGGCGGAGATCAGCAGCTCCTGGGAGAGCCGCCGCATCCGCTCCTCCTTGGCGGACTCCCCCAGCGGGGCGCGCGGGGTGCGGAAGCCGCCCTCGCTGGGCACCGCGTAGATCAGGTCGCCGTCGGTGTCGCGGATCTTGACCGCGTTCAGCTCGTCGAGGTCCCGGGAGAGCGTCGCCTGGGTGACGCTCAGCCCGTCGTCGGCGAGCAGCTTGGCGAGCTGGCTCTGCGAGCGCACCGGCTGCCGGTTGAGGATGTCCACGATCCGGCGGTGGCGGGCGGTGCGGGTCTGCGGCACCGCGGGACCGGCACCCCCCGCCTGTCCGTGGTCCTGCGCCTGGCTCATCGTCGTCTCATTCTCCGGCTCGTCCGTCCTCTCGGCTTGCGTCGAGGATGCCGGGCAGCGCCTGGAGGAAGGCGCTCGCCTCGTCGTCGCGGAGGTTCAGCGGGGGCATGAGCCGTACGACGTCGGGGGCGGGCGCGTTCACCAGGAACCCGGCTTCCTGGGCCGCCGCCTGCGCCTGCGCCGCGTACGGTCCGGAGAGCACGATACCCAGCAGGAGCCCCGCGCCCCGTACATGGTCGACGAGCGGGTGGCCGAGCGCCTCGATTCCCTGGCGCAGGTTCTCGCTCTGCCGCTTGGCGTTGGCGAGCAGCCCCTCGGCCTCGATGGTGTCGAGTACGGCGAGTCCGGCGGCGCAGGCGACCGGGTTGCCGCCGAAGGTGGTGCCGTGCTGGCCGGGCTGGAGCAGGTCGGCGGCGCGTCCGAAGGCGAGGGTGGCGCCGAGCGGGAGTCCGCCGCCCAGGCCCTTGGCGAGGGTGACGATGTCGGGGAGTACGCCGTCGTGGGCCTGGTAGGCGAACCAGTCGCCGGTGCGGCCGACGCCGGTCTGCACCTCGTCCAGGACCAGCAGGGCGCCGGTCGCGGCGGTGATCGCGCGGGCGGCCTTGAGATAACCGGGCGGCGGGACCACGACGCCGTTCTCGCCCTGGATGGGCTCGATGATGACCATGGCGGTCTCGTCGGTGACAGCGTCGGCGAGGGCGCGGGCGTCGCCGTAGGGGACGTGGGTGACCTCGCCGGGCAGCGGCAGGAACGGGGTCTGCTTGGCGGGCTGGCCGGTGAGCGCGAGGGCGCCCATGGTGCGGCCGTGGAAGCCGCCGGTGGTCGCGACCATGTGGGTGCGCCCGGTCAGCCGGCCGATCTTGAGGGCGGCCTCGTTGGCCTCGGCGCCGGAGTTGCAGAAGAAGACCTTGCCATCCCGGCCGAACAGCCGCAGCAGGCGCTCGGCGAGGGCGACGGGCGGCTCGGCGACGAAGAGGTTGGAGACATGGCCGAGGGACGCGATCTGCGTGCTGACGGCCGCCACGACCGCGGGGTGCGCGTGGCCGAGGGCGTTGACCGCGATGCCGCCGACGAAGTCGAGGTACCGCTTGCCGTCGGCGTCCCACACGGCGGTGCCCTCGCCGCGCACGAGGGGCAGGCGCGGGGTGCCGTAGTTGTTCATGAGGGCGCCCTGCCAACGGGCGGTCAGGTCCTCATTGTTGATGTCGCTCATGACTCCCCCGGGGTGTCCGGCTCGTCGTCGGGCACGACCATGGTGCCGATGCCCTCGTCCGTGAAGATCTCCAGCAGGATCGAGTGCTGGACCCGGCCGTCGATGACGCGGGCGGTGTTCACGCCGTTGCGTACGGCGTGGAGGCAACCCTCCATCTTGGGCACCATGCCCGAGGAGAGTTCGGGCAGCAGCTTCTCCAGCTGCGTGGCGGTGAGGCGGCTGATCACCTCGTCGGAGTGCGGCCAGTCCTCGTAGAGACCCTCGACGTCGGTGAGGACCATGAGGGTTTCGGCGCCCAGCGCAGCAGCGAGTGCCGCAGCCGCCGTATCAGCATTGACGTTGTAGACATGACCGTCGTCCTCGGAGCGGGCGATGGAGGAGACGACCGGGATGCGGCCGTCCGCGAGCAGTGCCTCGATGGCGCCGGTGTCGATCGCGGTGATCTCGCCGACGCGTCCGATGTCCACCAACTCGCCGTCGATGCGGGGCTGGTGGCGGGTCGCGGTGATGGTGTGGGCGTCCTCGCCGGTGAGGCCGACGGCGAGCGGACCGTGCGCGTTGAGCAGGCCGACCAGTTCGCGCTGGACCTGGCCCGCGAGCACCATCCGTACGACGTCCATGGCCTCCTCGGTGGTGACCCTGAGCCCGGCCTTGAACTCGCTGACGATGCCGTGCCTGTCGAGCGCGGCGCTGATCTGCGGGCCCCCGCCGTGCACGACGACCGGCCTGAGCCCGGCGTGCCGCAGGAAGACGACGTCCTGGGCGAAGGCGGCCTTCAGCTCCTCGTCGACCATGGCGTTGCCGCCGAACTTGATGACGACCGTCTTGCCGTGGTGCCGGGTGAGCCAGGGCAGCGCCTCGACGAGGATCTGGGCCTTGGGGAGCGCGGTGTGCTTCCGCGTGGGGCTGCTCATGAGGAGTACGCGCTGTTCTCGTGGACGTAGTCCGCGGTCAGGTCGTTGGTCCAGATGGTGGCCGTCTCGGTGCCCGCGGCGAGGTCGGCGACGATGTGCACCTCGCGGTAGCGCATGTCGACCAGGTCGCGGTCCTCGCCGACGGAGCCGTTCTTGCAGACCCAGACGTCGTTGATGGCGACGTTGAGCAGGTCGGGGTCGAAGGCGGCCTTGGTGGTGCCGATGGCGGACAGGACACGGCCCCAGTTGGGGTCCTCGCCGTGGATCGCGCACTTGAGGAGGTTGTTGCGGGCGATCGAGCGGCCGACCTCGACGGCGTCCTCCTCGGTGGCCGCGTTGATCACCTCGACCTTGATGTCCTTGCTGGCGCCCTCGGCGTCGCCGATGAGCTGACGGCCGAGGTCCTCGCAGACCTTGCGGACGGCCTCGGTGAACTCCTCCTGGCCCGGCGTGATGCCGGAGGCGCCGGAGGAGAGCAGCAGGACGGTGTCGTTGGTGGACATGCAGCCGTCGGAGTCGACCCGGTCGAAGGTGACCTTGGTGGCGGCGCGCAGGGCCGTGTCGAGTCCTTCGCTGTCCACGTCGGCGTCGGTGGTGAGGACGACGAGCATGGTGGCGAGGCCGGGGGCGAGCATTCCGGCGCCCTTGGCCATACCGCCGACGGTCCAGCCGTCGCCGCCGACCACGGCCGTCTTGTGGTGGGTGTCGGTGGTCTTGATGGCGATGGCGGCCTTCTCGCCGCCGTGCTCGCTCAGGGCGGCGGCGGCCGTCTCGATGCCGGGCAGCAGCTTGTCCATCGGAAGGTGGACGCCGATGAGCCCGGTCGAGCAGACGGCGACCTCGATCGCGCCGCGCCCGAGGACCTCGGCGGCCTTCTCGGCGGTGGCGTGGGTGTCCTGGAAGCCCTTCGGACCCGTACAGGCGTTGGCGCCACCGGAGTTGAGGACGACGACGGAGACCTCGCCGCTCTTGACCACCTGCTCCGACCACAGCACCGGGGCGGCCTTCACGCGGTTGGCGGTGAAGACTCCGGCGGCGGCTCGGCGGGGGCCGGTGTTGACCACGAGGGCCAGGTCGGGGTTGCCGTTGCCCTTGATCCCGGCGGCGATGCCCGCCGCGGTGAATCCCTTGGCCGCTGTGACGCTCAAGGCGCGACTCCGATCGTGGAAAGCCCGGTGGTCTCGTCGAGCCCGAGGGCGATGTTCATGCTCTGTACGGCACCGCCCGCGGTGCCCTTGGTCAGGTTGTCGATGGCGCTGATGGCGATGACGCGGTGGGTTTCCTCGTCGTACGCGACCTGCACCTGTACGGCGTTGGAGCCGGTGACGGAGCCGGTCGCGGGCCACTGCCCCTCGGGGAGGAGGTGGACGAACGGCTCGTCGGCGTACGCCTTCTCGTAGGCGGCACGCACGGCTTGGCCGTCCACCCCCGGACGCGCCTTCGCACTGCACGTGGCGAGGATGCCGCGGGGCATGGGCGCGAGGGTGGGCGTGAAGGAGACGGAGACGCGTCGCCCGGCCGCCCCGCTGAGGTTCTGGATCATCTCCGGGGTGTGCCGATGCCCGCCCCCCACCCCGTACGGCGACATCGACCCCATGACCTCACTGCCGAGCAGATGCGCCTTGGGCGCCTTGCCCGCGCCGGAGGTACCGGAGGCGGCGACGACGACGGCCTCGGGCTCGGCGAGTCCGGCGACGTACGCCGGGACGAGGGCGAGGGAGACGGCGGTCGGATAGCAACCGGGCACCGCGACACGCTTGGACCCCTCCAACGCGGCGCGGGCACCCGGGAGTTCGGGCAGCCCGTACGGCCAGGTACCGGCATGCGGGCTCCCGTAGAACCGCTCCCAGTCCCCGGCGTCCTTCAGCCGGAAGTCGGCGCCCATGTCGATGACGAGCACGTCGGGCCCGAGCTGCTCGGCGACGGCTGCGGACTGCCCGTGCGGCAGCGCGAGAAACACGACGTCGTGCCCCGCGAGGGTCTCGGCGCTGGTCTCCGCCAACACGCGCCCAGCGAGCGGCACCAACTGCGGCTGCAACGCCCCGAGCCGCTGCCCGGCGTTTCCGTGCGCGGTCACGGCCCCGACCTCGACACCCGGATGCCCGAGCAGCAGCCGCAGCACTTCTCCCCCGGCATACCCACTGGCGCCGGCGACAGCTACGCGGACGGTCATGTCAGCCTCCTTCATTGGCATGACTATACGTAGTGCTGCACGTTTATGCAATGACTGGGTGGGGGTATGCGGACATGGTCCTCGGCACCGGTTCAGCCAACGGCCGTCCGGGCCGAACGCGGCTGGGCGCGGAGGGCGGGCAGCCGGGCGCACTCTCCCGCTTCGGCCAGGCTCTCGCCCAGCGTCAGGAGGGAGAGGAGCCGGACCGGGCGGCCTGCCGTGGCGGCGGCTTCCAGTTTGTGGTGGCCGTCGAGGAGGAAGTGGGTCAGGCCCCAGTGGCGGTAGTGGTCGGCAGGCATTCCGGCGGCGGGTTCGCACACGTCCAGGGTGGAGATGGCCACCGCCGTGGGGACGGTTCCGCCCTCCATGAGCGTGATGTACTCCTCGACGCGGTCCCGCTGGTTCCACGTCGGGGGGACCATGGGCACGACGAACTCGTAGAGATGGGCGTCCGCGTCGACGGGGGTCTCGAAGGTGCGGTAGTACGGGGTGTGCGGGTACTCCGGGAGGCCCCAGAACTGGCCGATCCCCCATGTCTCGACCTGCTCGCCGCTGAAGTAGTCGCCCTCCTGGCCGGGGACGACCAGCCGGGGTTCCACGCTCAGGAGCAGCGGAAGGTACTCGCCCTCCGGCAGCAGCGCCCCGAACGCCTCGATCACACCGCCGCCGTCCGGGTCGTCCAGCGCACCGGTGAGCCGTTCCCGCACGTTCTCCAGGGACAGCTTCTGCCCCGAGGTCTCCAACCGGCGGAACAGCAACGGGCACGACCCGCAGTAGAGGCTCAGCTCGAAGGCGGGCTCGCCGTCCACCATGAGCAACCGCCGCCGCGGCCCGTCGCCGACCTTCTGCCGCTCCGCCTCGAAGCGCAACCGCGCCTCGGAGGCAGGCAGGCCGAGCCTGCGCGGGTCACCTGTTCTGATCATCACGGGCCGACCGTACGAGACGCATTGCCCCCGCTCCACCGACCACTCCGCGCGATCACACCCCGCCCAGACAGGACCGACGCACAGGGTGCCCCTCGGCGCCGGGGATCAGGAAGGAGCCGTCGCCCAGGGGCTTCAGGTCGTACGGGCTGGGCACCTCGGCGGTGATCTCGCCGCCGATCTCGCCCGTGCGTACGTCGACCAGGTGGTGGCGGAACCACTCGTCCCCGTCCTCGGTCTCGCCGCCCAGGGTGACGACGGCCGTGTCCGGGGTGAGGTAGCCGCCGGACCATTCCACGAACGTCTCCTCCGGGTCGTAGCCGAAGTCCTCGACGGAGAGGGTCAGGAGGACGTCTCCGCCGGGGTGTTCGTGGAAGGCGACGTCCGTCTGGCCGTGTTCGACGGACATGAACCGCTCCCCGCCCGGCGCCAGGCCGATCAGGCAGCGGTCCGTCCACGGGTAGGTCGTGAACTCCGGTACGCCGTCGGCACCGAGCGCGCCGCGCACGGTGACCACGCCGTCCTGACCCTCGCCGATGTCGAGGTAGACGCTGCCGTCCACGGGGTGCACGTGATGGAAGGCGCCGTGTCCGACGGTCTTCAGCTCATGGCGGGCGAGGACCGCCCCGCTGTCGGCGTCGTGCACCACCCACTGGTCGGAGTCTCCGCGTCCCGCCATCGCGTCCGGCCGGTAGACCCACACGGTCCGTCCGTCCAAGGAGAAGGCACAGCCCGGGCGATGACCGCTGCTCCCCTCGGAGCGCGGCTCGAAGTCCGCCGCCCACACCGGGTCCCCGGCGCGGCTCAGGCAGACGACGCCGTTCAGGGTCGTGTAGACAGCCCGCTCCAGATCGTGCCGCACCGCCGACTCCACGAGCTCGTCACCGGTACGCGGCCGGAAGACCGCCACGGGCTCCAGCGCCCCGAAGACAGCGGGGTCGGCCGTCGGACGGTAGGCGCGGATCCGGCCGTCGCGGTGGCGCGTGATGGTCCGCGGAGGGGGCGTAGGAGTCATCCGCAGAGGCTACGCCCGGCCCGGACAGACGGAGAGCTGAGGCGGTGCGCAAGCCCCGTCCGCGGTCGGCTGCCGCTGAGCGGGGAGCCGGACGCGCCGCGGTTCACGCCACCAGCAGGCGGAGGCCGAGGTCTGCCGCGTCGAGGTCGGCGAGGGCGCGGTTGCGCTCGGCCCAGCGGCCGGAGTCGAGGTCGTCGCCGAGGCGTCGTACCGCTCGCCGCTCGGCCTCCGGGCCGACCCGCGTCCATACCGACATGGCGCGGCGCACGTGATCCTCCAGATAGGCCCCCGGTCGGCGCCAGTACGCCTCGAACAGGCCGTCGGCACAGTCCCAGGGGACGGGCACCGGCTCGGCGCGGGCGCCGATCGCGTCGGCCATCCCGGCGAGCGGGGGAAATCCCGCGAGGACGGTGGTGAATTCGGGCAGGTAGTCGCGGGTGAGCCAGAAGCGGTCCTGCCATCCGGGCTCGTCGGTGTCGAACGTGAGCACCACCACGCGGCGGGCCACACGCCGCATCTCGCGCAACCCGGCCATCGGGTCAGCCCAGTGGTGAACGGTCGAGACGGCCATGGCGACGTCGAAGGAGTGGTCCTCGAACGGCAGACTCTCCGCGGCGGCGGCCACGCACGGCGCCGAACCGGCAGGCCGCTGCCCCCGCATGACCGCCGACGGCTCCACCGCGGTCACGTCGCGATCGGCGGGCTCGTAGGAGCCGGTGCCCGCCCCGACGTTCAGTACCGTCCGCGCGTCCCCGAGCGCGTCCCAGATCCGCGCGGCGATCCTCGGCTCGGTACGCCGTGTCGCGGGGTAGGCACCGCCGATCGCGTCGTACAGCCGCGCACCGAGTACCTCCAGTTGCTCCTCCGGTGTCACCTTCAGCCCCTTCGCCCGTGCCTCGATTTCCCTGTCGATGGCCGTCACCATGGCGTCGGCGCGATCACGCCGCTCCAGCAGCAGGCCGCGCAGCCGTCGCAGACGCTCGACCGCGTCGGTGGCCGGGTCGCCGACCAGCTCGGCGATCTCGCGCAGCCCGAAGCCCAGCCGCCGATAGGCGAGCACCTCCCGCAGCCGCTCCACGTCGCCCGCCGCATACGCCCGGTACCCGGCCGCGGTCCGCGCCGACGGCTGTACGAGCCCGATCTCGTCATAGTGATGCAGCGTCCGGACGCTCACACCGGCCAGCGCGGCCACGCGTCCCACGGTCCAGTGATCCTCCACGGCACCGACTATGGAGGCTGACGCCACGTGAGGGTCAAGAACCGGGCGTCGACTCCGACCCGCCCCGCTCGACAAACCGGACGCACCCGGGAACCCCTGTCGTGCGTGGATGGACTTGACGTAGCTATGCCGACCACTTACGTTCAACCCATCGGTATAAAACCATACGGTTGAATGCACTCGGATTGGACGGTGAAATGCAGCAAGCCGATGAGCTGAGCCGCATCTTCGCCGCGCTCGCCGACCCCACCCGGAGGGCGCTGCTCGCCCGGCTCGCGGAGGGATCGTTCACGGTGGGTGAGCTTGCCGAGCCGTTCGAGATGACCTTCGCGGCCGTGTCCAAGCACCTACGGGTCCTCGAGAGCGCGGGGCTGGTCAGCCGCGGGCGGGAGGGCCAGTACCGCCCGGCTTCTCTCGACGCCCGCCCGCTGCGCGCCGCCGCGGCATGGATCGGCGGCTACCAGCAGTTCTGGGCCGACAGCTTCGACGCCCTCGACGACCACCTGACCACCCTCGCGAACAAGGAAAAGCAATGACCGGTATCACCATCGACGGCATCGAGATCGACCGCGACTTCGCCGCACCCCCGGCAGCCGTGTTCGCCGCCTGGACGACACCGCAGCACTTCGCACGGTGGTTCGGCGGAAAAGACGTTCAAGTACCGCTCGACAGCCTCGACTTCATCGCCGAGCCCGGACGGACATGGACCGCTCGGATGGTCCTGCCCGACGGCAACACGATCAACTGGACCGGCGAGTTCGTCGAGGTCGTCCCTCACGAGCGCCTCGTGTTCACCATCACCGACCGCCCGGCCGAGCCCGGCCGGGCCACGATCGTCGTCGAACTGGCCGCCATCCCCGGCGGCACCCGGATGCACTTCACCCAGGAGACCCCCGGCTTTACGCCCGAGCAGCAGCACGGCGTACTCGCCGGCTGGCAGTCGTTCATCGACGAGCTGGAGCAGACCGCGGTGGCGTAGCACGCCGGAATCGCCCACCTGCCGACACCACAACGAGGCCCCCTGGCTCCGCTGACGACGAAGGCGGTCACCCCCTCCCCGGGGTGACCGCCTTCGTCGGATCGCGTGCGGCGGCGCGTACGAACGCCTCGTTGTCGACGGTGTCGTCCCACGCGGTCGCAGCATGAGTCCTTGGCGGACCGCGATGAGGACACGGGCGAACGCGCGGCCCCGGACGCGTAAGCCCTCTCCCGGATCCGGCGGGGCGGCAAGGGCGGGATCGACGGGGGTTCCGGCGCCGCAACCGCCACAAAGCAGCGTTCGAGCTCCGCGCAAAGTCCCCTATGCTCGCGAGGCAGTTGGTATGAACAGTTTGTTCAGGGGGCGGAGTCGCATGGCCGAAGAGATCAAGTACGAGTACAAGGCCGTACGGACAGTTCGCGGCACCACCGGTTTGGTAATCTCGAAGATGCAGAAGGACGGCTGGGAGCTCGTAGACCAGACGCAGGGCACGCTTCGCTCCACCCTCGACTTCCGTCGGCCGAAGAAGCCGCAACCGTGGCTCCTGATCGGCGCGGCGGCCGCCGTTTTCGTGGTCCTGGCGATGGTGATCGGTACTGCCACCGCACTCAGCGGCGGGGGCGACACAAAGGGCCGCGCAGACAAGCCCGCGGCCATCGCGAGCCAGAAGCCTTCCGCCAGGCGGACCCCGACCGCCACCGAGTCGGCCGCCGCTGAGGTGATCACGCCTCAGAACAACCCCGAGTTCGCGGCGCTGCTGAAGGCGGACTCGTGCGACGAGGCGAACCTGGACTTCGCGACCCGCCACAAGGGCCGGACGATCGCATTCGACGGCTCGATCGTGAACATGGCGCCCCACGGTGACTACGACACCCGCTACGACCTCCTCCTGGGCCCCGGCGACAAGGGATCGAACACGTCGGCCGGGCCCGCCTTCAAGTACGAGGACGTCAACGTCCTCGACCTGAAGCTGACCGGCGGGAAGATCCCCGCCACCGTCGCTGCGGGCGACGAGTTCCGCTTCGTCGCCGAGGTGGGCGAATTCAACGCGGCCCAGTGCCTCTTCTTCCTCCACCCGGTCTCGACGGAGATCCGGTAGCCACGAGGGACAGCCGGGCCATACACAGGCCCACCACACCCCTTCGTACCACGTCGCCGCGAAGGCGCCCCGTGGCACGCTGCGCGGCATCGTCGGCATGACGTTTCTCGACCAGCGCGACCGGCGGGTCCGCGACGAGACCGCGCACGATCTGCTCACCGCCCGCCTGGGCGCCCCGGCGATGGGGCTGCTCGCCAGGACCCCGGCCGCCGCGTTGAAGTATCCGATGAGCCTGGCCGGGAAGATGTCCGCGCTCGCCAACGACCCGGGCGCGATGAAGGCGCTCATGAAGGACCGCACCTCCGCCGCCAACTGGGTGAGCATCCGGTTCCTGGACCGCTATCTGAACTACGTCCCCGCCGTCGAGCCCGAGGGCTTCGACGCCTGCCCGGTACTGCTGACCCAGCCCACCGAGGACCGCTGGAGCCCCCACCACCTCAGCCTCCCGGTGCTGTCCCGCATCACGAAGGTCCCCGTCGACACCGTCATGCTGGAGAACGCCGGCCACTACCCCCTCGAAGAACCCGGACTGCGGCAACTGCGGGACGCCGTCGCCGACTTCGTCACGAAGAACACGGCCGAGCCGGTACGGCGGCGCTAGGCCGTTGCCTTTCGAACCCGACGCCCTGCGCGCCCCGGCGGCGAGCCAGGGTACGCAGGGCGCGTGGTGATACGGGGGCGGCGAGGAACTACGCGTGGGTGCGTGCGGTGGGCACCGACCCGAGGGAGGCCGTCGGGGCCTCCCGCAACAGGGCGAGATCCTGCCCGGCGTCCGGACCGGAATCGCCGCCCGCCCGGACAGCCTTACGGGAAGCGCCGCTCGTGCCCGTGCCGGAGGCGCCGGTACCGCCGCCCCCGGTGCTCGGCGGCGCCGGGACGGAGACCGCGCCGGAACGCGCCGACTCCATCTGGCCGTTGACCGCCGTCACCGCGAACTCGAAGTTCCAGCTGCCGGGGAAGAGGAAGGCGATGCCCCGGTCCGGGGTGTCCGAGATGTACTCGTCGGACTGCCAGGGGCCGTTCTCCGTACGGTTGCGGTACCAGACGCGGTATCCGGCGGCCTGCGGCGAACTGTTCCAGTCGAGCTGGACCGTCGTGGCGTCGATGGACGAGATACGCAGGCCCGTCGGGGTCGGCGGGGTGCCCGCGCCGATGGTGACGGGCCGGGCGCCCGTCGGCAGGCCGCCGCCCACCGCGTTCCAGGTGTCCATCGCGACCACGTAGTGATGGCCCGGGACCAGCCCGGAGATGTGCGCCGAAGTGCCGCGCACCGCCGTGCTGTTGAGGAAGGCGCCCGGCGTGTCCTTGTCCCAGGTGAGGATCTCGTAGCGGTCCACGCTGTCGCTGTACGGACCCGTCGCGGGCTCCCAGGAGATGTCCACACCGTCCAGTGTCGGGTTGGTGAGGATGTGCGTGGGCGGCGCCGCCGTGTGTGGATGGGCGGTGGCCCGGACGATCGGGGACCACGCCGAGATGCCGTCGCCCCCGTCGTCGACACGGACGGAGTACTCCCACTCCCAGCCGTCCTGGGTCCAGGTCGTGTCGTACCGGTTCGCCGGGACCGGCGTCTCGTTCCACGCGGTCGCGCCCACCAGCCGGGAGCGGACCGTGTAGCCGCGCGCGCCGTACACCCGGTCCCAGGTGACCGTGACGCCCAGGTCGCTGGAGACGGCCCGGACGTTCGCCGCGAGGCCCACGGGGCGCTCCGGGACCGACACGGGGACGGCGGGGACGCTCTGGCCGATGCCGAACCGGTCGTGGAGGGTGGTCTCGAAGGCGTGCGCGATCTGGAACTCGCCGAGCGCGTTGGGGTGCAGCCCGTCGTAGCCGGCGGGGCAGGCGTCACGGGCGCAGGTGTAGTTGCCCGACCAGTTCACCAGCTCGACCGGCGAGACGGGGGTGCTCCACCGCGGGATGGCGTCGCGCAGCATCAGGTCGTAGTCGGTGGTGCTGAGCGGCAGGTCGTCCCGGCCGCCGATGTACGTGCGCTGGGGGACGTCCGCGACGGCGAACTTCACGTCGGGACGGGCGGCCCGCGCCTCGTCCACGAACGTCTTCATGCTGTCGAGCGTCCCCTGCGGTCCGCTCACCCACCAGCCCATGTCGTTGAAGCCGAGGCCGACGAGGATCATGTCCGGGTGGTACTGCGCCACCATGCCCCGGATCAGCCCCTTGTCCTGCATCGCCTGTCGGCCCCAGACCCCGAAGTGGTCGCTGTCGAAGGCCGGGTCGACGCCCGCCGCGTAGCCGCCCGAGGTGTCCGGGTTGTCCAGCGAGGCGCCGGGGGTCTCTCCTTGCAGAGGGGGCCGCGCCGGGGGCTGGGGCGTGGCCTGCGCCTTGGTCCCCTTGTACGGCCCGACGAAGTCGACGGCGATGTGCTGGTCGTGGAACCACTTCCAGAGGCGGTAGCGCCAGGTCCAGTCGCCCTCGTACCCCTGCGTCATGGAGTCGCCGACGACCATGACCCGCAGGGGTGTGCCGGTTCCTCCGACGCCCCGCTGGAGGTCGTTCAGGCGGCGCAGCAGGGCCGGCACCATCTCGTTCAGGCGGTCGCCTACGTACGTCAGCGGGGCGGCGAAGCTGCCCAGCCGGGCGAAGACGGTACGCAGGCTGGTCTGGATCTCGGCGACGAAGGTCCCGGCGCTGTCACTCGCCCATTTCACCAGGGCACCCGTGAATGCACCTGCCACGGCACCCCAGAGGGCCGAGGCGAGCAGGCCGCCCCAGGTGTCCGGGTCCTTGAAGTCCGCGTGGTCGAAGGCGGCGTTCAGCGCCTCGGTGACGAAGCCGGCGAGGCCGCCGCCCACGGCGGCGCAGACCGGGGCGGCCACCGGGGCCCCGGGAGCGAACAGGGCGAGGCATACGCCGCTCGCGAGGACGTTCGTCGCCAGGCCGATTCCGCCCGCGAGGAACTTCTGCCACCACGTGGCGCTCGTGCCGACCTCCCCCGTCGGCAGGACGAGGACGATGCTGTCGCCCACGGCCGTGACCCGGCCGTCGTAGTCACCGGCGTCCGTCGTCGGGTAGAGCCCCACCGCGTTGTCCCGCGCATGGTCGTAGAGCGCCTGGGCGAGGGTGTGCCCGGAGTTCTGGTCGGCCTGGACGGCGGCGACCGCCTTCTGGGCCTCGGCGCGGGTCTCGTCGCGGCGCTCGGGCACGTTGTAGTCGAAGGCCACGACGAGGTCGCTGTCACTCTGGGCGAGCGTCCGCAGCGAACCCGCGTCCCCGGCACATCCCATGCGCAGGATCATGGCCGGGGCGTTCGCCACGGCGTCGAAGGGTGTGGCGTGTGCCGCGCACGCCGCGCCGGTGTCCTGTGCCCCCGCCTCGGCCGCTGACGCGGGTCCCGCGCTCAGCGCGGAACCGGTCACCACCATGGCCAGGGTGAGCAGGAGCACCACCAGGTGATCGGCGAGAGCACGGCGCGGGCCGGTCCCGTGCCGTCTCCCCGCCGCCGATCTGTGTAACGCACGCATCGTGAACCGTGTTTCCTTCCGGATCGTCAAGAGGTACCGCCGGGGCAACGCATGGAGGGGGGCGCGCCACGGGACACCTCCCGCGCACCGCTGGTCCCCCCGGGGGGAGATTCCTCGGGCCCCTTCGTGGCGGACGGTCTCCGCACACACACCCGCCCCGCGCCGCGGTTGTACGAAGAACGCACCGCCCGGCATCGTGATCATCATCGCCCCTCGGAGCGCGCGCCGGAACGCAGTCACGTGAAGAATGCACGAATCTCTTCCGGCGCCCGCCGACCCGACATCATCGGGCACCGATAGTCGGGCCCGGCCTCCCCCGCCCCGCCTAGCGTCAGTCACGTCAAGAGGAAGGAACAGGCGCGTGCTGGAGCGGCTCAACCACGTGATGGACCGGATCGAGCAGGGGCTCGACGGGACCGTGGACGTCGAGGAGTTGGCGCGGATCGCGGCCACCTCCGTGTATCACCTGCGGCGGATGTTCTCCGCGCTGGCGGGGATGCCGTTGTCGGAGTACGTGCGGCGCAGGCGGCTCACGCTCGCGGCGGCGGAGGTGGTCGCGGGCCGGGAGGCGCTGCTCGACATCGCCGTCCGGTACGGCTACGGCTCGGGTGAGGCGTTCGCTCGGGCGTTCCGCGCGATGCACGGGGTCGGGCCGGGTGAGGCCCGGCGGACCGGTGCGCCGCTCAGTTCGCAGCCTCGGATGTCCTTCCGTCTCGTGATCGAAGGGAGCGGCAGTATGCGGCATCGGATCGTGGAGAAGCCGGAGTTCGGCGTGGTCGGGTTCAAGGCCAGGGTGCCGTTGGTGCACGCGGGGCCGAACCGGGCGATCATGGACTTCGTCCGGGGGATCGACAAGGAGGAACTGGCGGGGCTGGCCAAGCTGTCGGACCAGGAGCCGGAGGGTGTCGTCGCGGTCTGCGACGACCTGGACCCGAGCCGGGCCGAGGGTACGGAGCTGGACTACTACCACGGGGTGGTCACCTCGGCGCCCGCGCCGGACCATCTCGCGAGCCTGGCCGTCCCGGCCGGTACCTGGGCGGTGTTCACCGTCTCCGGGCCCATGCCGGAGGCCGTGCAGTTGCTGTGGCGGGACGTGTTCACGCAGTGGTTCCCGTCGAACCCGTACGCGAGCCGCCCCGGCCCGGAGATCCTGCGGGTCCGTCCCACCCCGGACGGCACCGAGGCCGACTGCGAGCTGTGGCTGCCGGTGGAGGAGGCGGGGCGGTAGCCCGGGGGCGGGCGGCCGTAAACTCGGGGCATGGATGCAGGGAGCGCCACGGCAGCGGACCAGGTGAACGGCGGCCCCGTGCCCGTCCCCGACTCCCTGCCCGTCCCCGACACCCTGGCCCATCTCGCCGGACGCTGGCGCGTCACCCGCGAGGTACGCGACCTCGCGAGCGGAGACACCGGCCGCTTCGAGGGCGTCACCGTCTTCGCGCCCCTGCCGGACGGCGAACCCGGGCTGCTGCACGAGGAGTCCGGGGAGTTCACCTGGCAGGGAGTGACCCGGCCCGCGACCCGTACGCTGCGTTTTCTGCCCGGTCAGGAGCCCGGCACGGCGGACGTACGGTTCGCGGACGGGCGCCCCTTCCACGAGCTGGACCTGCGCACGGGGCACTACCTCGCCGGGCATCCCTGCTCGGCCGACTTCTACCGGGGCGAGTTCACCGTCACCGACGCCGACCACTGGCGCTCGGTGTGGCGGGTCGGCGGTCCGGCGAAGGACCTGGTGCTGACCACCGAGTACGTGCGCGAGGGCTGAGCACCTCGACGGCTACGTGTGCGAGGGCTGGGCCGACACCCCGTCCAGGCGGAGGTTCCAGCGCCCCGACCCGCCCGTGACGGTGGTGGCGGAGAGCGGGCGTACGTCGAGGTTCCAGTAGGTCGCGGGTGGTGCCTTCAGCGCGTACACCAGGGCCGCGCGGATCACGGCGGGCTCGGCGACGGCGACGATCCGGCCGTACTCGTCCACGGGCCGGGTGTCGAGCCAGCCGCCGACCCGGGAGATGAACGCCAGCAGGGACTCGCCGCCGTGCGGGGAGGAGCGCGGGTCGGTCAGCCAGGCGTCCACCGCCTGTGGCTCGCGGGCCATCGCCTCACCCAGGGTCAGTCCGCGCCAGCGGCCCATGTCGCAGTCACGAAGGGCGAGTTGGACCAGCGGGGCGTACCCGAGGGCGTCGCCGGTGGCGCGGCTGCGCGGGGTCGGGGAGCAGTAGCGCAGCTCGGCGGCGGCCAGCGGGAGCAGGTACCCGACCATCCGCTGCACCTCGTCCCAGCCGGCCTGGTCCAGCGGCCGGTCGTCCCCGAAGCGCTCGGCGTACGACGGGGAACCGTGGGCGGCCGCGACGAACGTCACCCGAAGTGGCATGGGCCGATGGTGGGCCCAGGACGGGTACCGGTCAAGGGCGATCAGGCCCCCGCCACCCGGAGTGACCGGAAAACACCGCCGTGCCGGGTGTCAACCGACAGGCACCGTACGGGACTTGTCCGACTTCACCGCACTTCGTCGTACGCCGCCCGCAGCCGCCGCACCCCCTCCGCGATCTCCCCCGTACTCGCCACCGCCGCGAAACTCAGCCGGATGTGGGCCGCCGGGGGCTCCGCGCTGAAGTAGGCGCGCCCGGGGGTGACGGAGACGCCCGCGCGCAGGGCGGCGGCGATCAGGGCGGGTTCCGTGATGCCCTCGGGCAGCCGGAGCCAGAGGTGGAAGCCGCCGAACGGGATGTGGGACACGGTGAGTTCGGGAAGGTGGAGTGCGAGCGCGCCGGCCATCGCCTCCCGCCGTACCGCCAACTCGGCCGACAGCGACCGTAGATGGCGCGGCCACGCCGGGGAGCCGACCAGTTCGAGGGCCGCCTCCTGGAGCGGGCGGGGCACGAAGAAGCTGTCCACGACCTGGATGGCGCGCAGCCGTTCGAGGACCGGGCCGCGCGCGGCGAGCGCGGCCACCCGGAAGCTGGGCGAGGTCGCCTTGGTGAGCGAGCCGACGTGGACGACGACGCCGTCCGGGTCGTCGGCCGCGAGCGGGCGGGGCAGCGGGGGCGCGTCGGCGTGTGCGAGGCGGCGTACGTAGTCGTCCTCGATGACGAAGGCGCCCGAGGCGCGGGCGATGCGCAGGACCTCGGCGCGGCGGTCGGGGGCGAGGACGGCGCCGGTGGGGTTCTGGAAGAGCGGCTGGCAGACGAAGGCGCGGGCGCCGGTGGCGCGGAAGGCGTCGGCGAGCAGGTCGGGGCGTACCCCGTCGCGGTCCACCGGCACCGGTACGGGCCTGAGTCCGGCGGCGCGGGCGAGGTCCAGCATCCCGGGATAGGTGGGCGACTCGACGAGGACGGGGGCACCGGCCGGGGCGAGGGCGCGCAACGCGGTGGCCAGCGCGGACTGGCCGCCCGCCGCGATCAGCACCTCGGCCGCGGTGACGGCGCCGCCGATGCCGCGCGCGAACCACTCCCGCAGCTCGGGCAGCCCCTCCAGCGGCGGGCGGCCCCAGGC
>NZ_WWIR01000687.1 GCF_009863025.1 Streptomyces sp. SID4985
CACGCGCGCAGGCGGTCCGAGGGCCGGGCCGCCGGCCGCGCGGTGGCGGCGGCGGCCGGGGCCGATGTCGTGACGGTCATGATCCTCGTACTTCTTTACTTCCGGTACTTCTTGCCGACGGTCTCGGCGTACGCCTGCGACTTCTTCAGCGCGCTGTCCACCGACTGACGGCCGGCGATCGCGGAGCTGATCTCCTGGGCGACCTTGGTGCCCAGGTCGGTGAACTCGGGGATGCCGACGAACTGGATGCCGGGCGCGGGCCGGGGCTGTACGCCCGGGTTCTTCGGCTCGGCGCTCGCGATGGCGTCCTTGGTGACGTCCGCGAAGGCGCCCGCCTCCTTGGTGTACTGCGGGATCGCGTAGGTCGACGCGCGCTTGCCCGCGGGCACGTTGGACCAGCCGGCCTGGTTGCCGACCAGGTTCTCGTAGCCCTTGCCGGACGCCCAGGAGATGAACTTCCAGGCGTCGTCGGGGTTCTTGGACGCCTTCTGGATGCCCCACGCCCAGGTGTAGAGCCAGCCGGAGCTCTTGGTCTTCTCGACCGGGGCCGCCACGTAGCCGATCTTGCCCTTGACCGGGGAACCGGCCGCCTCCAGCGAGCCCGCGCCCGCCGTGGCGTCGTACCACATGGCCGTCTTGCCCTGCGTCATGTTGTTCAGGCACTCGGCGTAGCCGGACTGCGCGGCTCCCGCCTCGCCGTGCTTGCGCACCAGGTCGACGTAGAACTGCGTGGCCTTCTTGAACTCGGGGGAGTTCACACGGGCGTTCCAGTCCTTGTCGAACCAGGTGCCGCCGAAGGTGTTGACCACCGTGGTCAGCGGGGCGATGACCTCGCCCCAGCCGGGCAGGCCGCGCAGACAGATGCCCTTCATGCCGGGCTCGGCGCCGTCCGCCTTGGCGGCGATGTCGGCCACCTGCTGCCAGGTCGGGTGGGCCGGCATCGTCAGCTTCTTCTTCTCCAGGACGTCCTTGCGGTACATCAGGAAGGAGGACTCGCCGTAGAAGGGCTCGCCGTAGAGCTTGCCGTCGGCGCCGGTCAGCGCCTGCGTCATCGGGGTGAGGATGTCCTGCTGGTCGAAGGTCTTGTCGCTCTTGACGTAGCTGTCGACCGAGTGGAGCCAGTCGTTCTTGGCGTAGATCGGGATCTCGTAGTTGCTGAGGGTGGCGACGTCGTACTGGCCCGCCTGGTTGGCGAAGTCCTGGCTGATCTTGTCTCTGACATCGTTTTCCGGCAGCGTCGTGAAGTTCACCTTGATGCCGGTCTTCTTGGTGAAGTTGGCGGCGGTGAGCTTCTGGAGCTCCACCATCTGCGGGTTGTTCACCATCAGGACGTTGATGGAGTGGGCGGACGACCCGCCGCCTCCCGCACCGCCCGCGCCCGCGCAGCCGGTGAGCAGGGGCGAGACGAGCGTTCCCGCGGCAGCGGCGGCGAGGAGGACGCGAGGCGTACGTCGGCTCTGGGTTGGCATGGCAGGGGGCTCCTGATCGCTTGTCGGTCCCGTAAGCGGAATGCGGGTGATGCGGGTGGTGCGGTGACGGGTTCTGCGGGTGATGCGGGTGGTGCGGTGACGGGTTCTGCGGGTGGTGCGGGGGTGCCGGGGTGCGGCGGGACCGGCCGTGCGGCTCGCCGGGGGGACGGCGGACGGCCGGGTGGTGCGGGTATGGGGGTGCGGTACGTCCGGGGAGGTGCTCCTGGGCTGCGGTCAGACCCTGATGACCTGCGGCCCGAGGAGTGAGTAGCGGTGGGCCTCGGCGGCAGGTAGCTGGGTGCTGGTGACGATCGCGTCCACCGCGCCGACATCGGCGAACCGGCAGAAGCTGGCCGCCCCGAACTTGGTGTGCACGCCCGCGAACACCGTGCGCCGCGAGGCCCGGATGGCCTGCGCCTTGACCTCGCTGACGGCGGGATCGGGCGTGGTCAGACCGTGTTCGCGGGAGATGCCGTTGGCGCCGACGAAGGCGAGGTCCAGGACGAACCCGGCCAGCATCTTGGTCGTCCAGTGGTCGACCGTGGCGAGCGTGCCTGCTCTGACGCGGCCGCCGAGCAGCAGGACCGAGACGTTCTCGGCCTCCGCGAGGGCGCCCGCGACCGGCAGGGAGGCGGTGACCACGGTCAGCTGCCGGTCGGCCGGCAGGGCCTCGGCGATGAGCTGCGGGGTGAAGCCCTCGTCGACGAAGACCGACTCGGCGTCCCCGAGCAGCTCGGCCGCGGCGGCCGCGATCCTGCGTTTCTCGGGGACGTGGCTGGTGGCACGGAAGGCGAGCGTCGTCTCGAAGCCGGCGCTCTCCACCGGGTAGGCGCCTCCGTGCGTGCGGCGGACCAGGCCGTGGTCCTCCAGCGCGCGCAGATCGCGCCGGATGGTCTCCTTGGCCACGCCCAGCTCGGCGGCGAGGGCGGTGACGTCCACGGCGCCGGTGGCGCGCGCCGCCAGCACGATCGCGCGCTGGCGCTCCTCGGCCGTGTTGGTGCCCATGTAGTCACCCGCTCTCGTCATTGAGATGCCCGTTCGGGCCCTGGGGAGAGTTCTACAGCGGTCGCGCGGCGCTGACCAGGTCTGTTGGGAGTCCGATCCTGCCCGTGTGTGCCCGTTCACACAGTGCCATGCCCGCCCCGGACCTGGGCGGCTGCCCGAACGGAGAGGAAAGCGGGCTTCCGAGGTGCCCGAAACGGCGGCGGGCGGGCCCGTTTGGTGCCCGCCCGCCGCCGCGAGGGATCGTTTTCGGCCGCACCGGGGAGGGGGCGGCGGGATTTCGCAGGGGTGTGCTGCGGATTTCGTAGGAGGGGTCGTACGGGCTTCAGTACGGCCAGATCGGCGGGTCCGTGACGAAGGGGCCGCCCAGGTGGTGGTGGGCCGGGTTCGCCGGGTCCAGCTCGCCCTCCTTGGCGATCAGGTCGGCGGCGTACGGCTCGGAGTCGTCGCGCGGCTCGTAGCCCAGCGCCCGCGCGCCGCTCAGGTCCATCCACGCGCGCGTGTTGGCGGAGCCGCCGTGGACGACCGTGTGGCCGACGCCCTCGGCGGTGAGGGCCGCGTGGAAGAGGCGGGCGGCGTCGGCGGGGCTCAGCCAGATCGACAGCATCCGCACGGTGGTCGGTTCCGGGAAGCAGGAGCCGATGCGCACGGAGACGGTTTCCAGGCCGTGCTTGTCCCAGTAGAGCTGGGCCAGGTCCTCGCCGAAGCACTTGGACAGGCCGTAGAAGGTGTCCGGGCGGTGCGGGGTGGCGGTGGGGATCGTGGGGCCGCCGTCCAGGGGGGCGGGGGTGTAGCCGACGGCGTGGTTGGAGGAGGCGAAGACCACGCGGGGGACGCCTTCGAGGCGGGCGGCCTCGTAGAGGTTGTAGGTGCCCTCGATGTTCGCGCGGAGGATCTTCTCGAAGGGCGCCTCCAGGGAGATGCCCGCGAGGTGGAGGATTCCGTCCACCCCGCGCACCGCCTCGCGCAGGGCCTCCTGGTCCGCGAGGTCGGCGGTGATCGCGTCCGGCTCGCCCTCGACGGGGCGGACGTCCAGCAGGCGCAGCGTGTATCCGTACCGCGGCAGCAGGGAGCGCATGAGGGTGCCGAGTCCGCCGGCGGCGCCGGTGAGCAGGATGGTGCGGGGCGCGGGCATTCTCGGTCTCCTTGCCGCCGGGGGTGCCGGTCGTGTGGGCGGACGTGATTCACATGCCGTGATTCACATGCATGGGCAAGCTAGGAGAGGCGCCGGGGCCGGTCAAGAGGACATCGCGGGACGGAACACCCGCGCACGGGTGGCTTGTTGGGTGCTTGACCGTCCGGAGAGCGGGACCGTAGCGTGCCGCTGTTCATGGACTTGGACGCCGGTCAGGGATACATACGTACGCTGCTCCGGGTCGGGCCGCCGGAGGAGGACCATGTGAAGGCGTCGGCGTTCGTCTACCCCTGGGACGTGGCCGGTGATCCCGGCGCGGCCGACCGGATCGCCGGGCTCGGCGTGGAGCAGGCGACCCTCGCCGCCGCCTACCACTCCACCCGCGCCCTCACCCCGCGCCATCCGCGCCACCGGATCGTCACCGCCGAGCACGCGGCCGTGCTGTATCCGCCAGGGGACCGGTGGGCGGGTCGTGTGCTCCGCCCCTATGTGGCGGGCGACTGGGCGCCCGGCGATGCCTGGGGCGAGGCCGCCGGGGCGCTCGCGGCGGCGGGCTTGGAGGTGCACACCTGGGTGGTCCTCGCCCACAACTCCCGGCTGGGCATGGAGCATCCGCACACCTCGGTCGTCAACGCCCACGGCGACCGCTACCCCTGGGCGCCCTGTATCGCCCAGCCCGCCGTCCGCGCCTACCTGGTGGACCTCGCCGCCGAGGCCGCCGTACGCCCCGGCGCGCACGGCACCGAACTGGAGTCCCTCGGCTGGTACGGGCTGCGGCATCTGCACGCCCACGACAAGACGGCCGGGGTCGCGCTGGGCGACGCGGGCGAGTACCTGATGTCGCTGTGCTTCTGCCCCGACTGCCGGGACGGGTACGGCGGACACGGCCTGGACGCCGACAAGCTGGCCGCCGTCGTACGGGCCGCCCTGGAGCCGGTGTGGCGCGGGGCGCCGGACGGCGAGGGGTGGCGGGACGTGGAACGGCTGCTCGGCGCGGACACGGCGGCGGCCACGCTGGCCTGGCGCGAGCACACCGCCCGCACGCTCCAGGAGGACGCCGTCGCGGCCGTACGCGCCGCCGCGCCCGAGGGCTTCCAGGTGCTCCTGCACGCGGACCCGGTGTCGTACCACTGCGGTGCCAACGCCGGTGTGGACCCCGCCCACATACTGTCCGTGGCGGACGGTGTGGTGGTCCCCTGTGTGGGCGGTACGGAGCTGCTGGCGCCCTTCGCCGCGCGGGCCGGGCTCGACACGGTCCTGGCCGCCAACCTGACCGTCGTCTCCGGCCTGGGCGGCAGCCCGGACACCCTCGCGGCCGACGCGGCCCGTGCGCAGGACGCCGGGGCGACGGAACTGCGGCTGTATCACGCCGGGTTGGCGTCGGACGGCGACCTCGCGGCGGTGCAGGAGGCCCTGTCGGGGCACTGAGCGAGGAGGGCCGCCGTCGCGAACAGGGGGAGGGCGTAGAGCGGCAGCAGCAGCCTGAGGTCGGCGGTCTCGACGAGGGCGGCGCCGAGGGCCAGGCCCAGCACGTTCGGTGTGAACACCAGCGTGTTGGCGGCCGCCGAGGCGCGGCCCAGCAGGTCCTCGGGCGTCTCGCGCTGCACGGCCGTGAACACCGCGATCAGCGCGCATGGCAGCCCCAGACCGGCCACCGCGCCCGCCGCCAGCGCCACCGGGGCGGAGG
>NZ_WWIR01000688.1 GCF_009863025.1 Streptomyces sp. SID4985
GAGCTGGTCGTCACCGGGCCGCCCTCCCGGCCGCCGAGGCGACGGCGTCCGGCTGCGGGACGCCCACCCCGCCCTTGCGGCGCAGCTTCTGCCAGCGCAGCCGGCCGCCGGTCAGGGCGGTGATCCAGGACTGGAGCAGGACGACGTACATGAGCTGGCGGTAGAGGATCTGCTGGAGCGGAAGTGAGATCAACGGAGTGAGCCGTTCGCGGTCGAGGAAGAAGGCGTACGCCGCGCAGGCCGCCTGGATGGCGAGGATCGCGAACCAGGACCCGATCGTCCTGCCCGTGGGCCCGAAGACCAGCCCGTAGACGAGGAAGATGTCGATCAGCGGGGCCAGGAGCGGGGCGAGCACCATGAAGAGGGACACCAGCGGCAGGCCGACGCGGCCGAACCGGCCGGAGGGGCCGCGCTCCACGACGGCGCGGCGGTGTTTCCAGATGGCCTGCATGGTGCCGTAGGACCAGCGGTAGCGCTGGGACCACAGTTGCTGGACGGACTCGGGGGCCTCGGTCCAGGCGCGCGCCTTCTCGGCGTAGACCACCCGCCAGCCGTCGCGGTGCAGCGCCATGGTGACGTCGGTGTCCTCGGCGAGGGTGTCGTCGCTCATGCCGCCGACGCGCTCCAGCGCGGAGCGGCGGAAGGCGCCGACCGCGCCGGGGATGGTCGGCATGCAGCCCAGCACCTCGTACATCCGGCGGTCGAGGTTGAAGCCCATCACGTACTCGATGTGCTGCCAGGCGCCGATGAGGGTGTCCTTGTTGCCGACCTTGGCGTTGCCCGCGACGGCGCCGACGCGCGGGTCGGCGAAGGGCTGCACCAGTTCGCGGACGGTGGACGGCTCGAAGACGGTGTCGCCGTCCATCATCACGATCAGGTCGGAACTCGCGTTCGCCACACCCCGGTTGAGGGCGGCGGGCTTGCCCGCGTTGAGCTGGCGGACCACGCGCACGCCGGGCAGGCCGAGCCCCTCGACGATGCGGGCGGTGCCGTCGGTGGAGCCGTCGTCGATGACGATGATCTCCACCGGGTGGTCGCTCTCGGTCAGCGAACGCACCGTGCTCTCGATGCACTTGGCCTCGTTGTAGGCCGGGACCAGCACCGAGACGGGCCGCGTCACAGGCTCGGAGCCCCAGCGGAAGCCGCGGCGGCGGGTGCGGCGGGCGTGCGCGACGGAGAGCAGCAGCATCAGCCCGAACCGCCCGATCACCAGCACACCGATGACCGCGAGGGCCGCCACCAGCACGTCGGTCGTGCCGTCGGCCGCCTTGACCAGCACGATCCAGGCCCGGCCCTTCCACAGCGCCGCCCCGGTGACCGGGGTGTCCGCGCTCGGCGCGCCCAGGGCCTCGGTGAGGGTCTGGAACCGGTAGCCCCTGGCCTGGAGTTCGGGCAGATAGCGGTCGAGGGCCGCGACGGTCTGGCTGCGGTCGCCGCCGGAGTCGTGCATCAGGACGACCGCACCCTTGCCGCCCTCGGGGGTGGCCCCGCGCACGATCGCGTCCACGCCGGGCTTGCGCCAGTCCTCGCTGTCGCGGTCGTTGAGGACGGTGAGATAGCCCCGGCCGCCGATGTACTCCGTCACCGGCCAGGACCGGTCGTCCATCGCGGAGGCGAAGGAGGAGTACGGCGGCCGGAACAGCGAACTGCGGATGCCGGCCGCCCCGGCGAGCGCCAGCTGCCCCTGGGACAGCTCCCAGTCGGCGCGGCTCCTGGAGTGGTAGGAGAGGTCGGGGTGGTTGAAGGTGTGCAGCCCGACCTCGTGCCCCTCGTCCACCATGCGCTTGACCAGCTCCGGGTGGCGCGAGGTCATCGTGCCGGTGACGAAGAAGGTCGCGTGGGCGTGGTGCTTCTTGAGGATGTCGAGGACCTTCGGCGTCCAGGTCGGGTCGGGGCCGTCGTCGAAGGTGAGCACGAGCCGGTTCCTGGGCACCCGGAGGCTGTCGGTGCGGCCGCCCCGGGTGTCGACGACCGGGCCGCCGTCGAGAATCTTCTGCGGCACCCGGTCGGTCGCGGCCTCGGGGCGCACCCGGAAGTCGGCGAGGATCTCGTTGTGCACATAGCCGTGCAGGATGAGCATCGCCAGCGTCGCGAGCAGGAGCAGGAACGAGAGCGCGTAGCGCAGCGGGAAGCGGCGACGGCGGTCGGTGTCGGCCTTGTGGCCGGTACGGGCTTTGTGGTCGGTGCCGTTCTTGTGGTCGGTGCGGGCCTTGTGGTCGGTACGGCGGCGGGATCGCGAAGCCATCAGAGGACGGTTCCCGCGTGCCGGGGGCCGAGAGCCTGGGCCGGGGCGGCCGGACCGTGCGGCTCGGGGCCGCCACCGCCCGCCGGGGAGCCGGAGGTCGTCGGGGTCGGGGAGCCGGCCGGGGTGGACGCGGGCGCGGACGGCACCGTCGTGGGCGAACTGGTGGGCGTGGGCTTGCCGGGCGACTCGGAGGCCCCGGGCGTGGGGGACGTGCGCACGGTCGGGCTCGCGCTCGGCGACGCGGGCGGTCCACTGGCCCCGGCGGCCGGGACGGACGGCGCGCCCGAGGCGCCGGGTACGGCGGAG
>NZ_WWIR01000066.1 GCF_009863025.1 Streptomyces sp. SID4985
GCCGAGCCCGCCGTCCGCCGCGAGGCCGAGACCCGACTGCCCACCCGCCACGGCACCTTCACCGCCTACGGCTACCGGGCCGCCGACGGCGTCGAGCACGTCGCCCTCGTCCACGGCGAACTCGGCGACGGCGAGGACGTATTGGTCCGCGTCCACTCCGAATGCCTCACCGGAGACGTCTTCGGCTCCCTGCGCTGCGACTGCGGCCCCCAGCTCGACGCCGCCCTGGAGCGCATCCAGGCCGAGGGCCGGGGTGCCGTCGTCTATCTGCGCGGCCACGAGGGACGCGGCATCGGCCTGCTGTCCAAGCTGCGCGCCTACGAACTCCAGGAGCGCGGCCGCGACACCCTGGACGCCAACCTCGAACTCGGCCTGCCCGCCGACGCCCGCGACTACGGCGCGGGTGCCCGCATCCTCGCCGACCTCGGTGTGCGCAGCGTCCGCCTGATGACCAACAACCCCGACAAGACCGAGGCGTTGGAACGCCACGGCCTGAAGGTCACCGACCGCGAGGCGATGCCCGTCCGCGCCGGTGAGCACAACCTCCGGTATCTGCGCACCAAGCGCGACCGGATGGGCCACGACCTGCCCTGGCTGGACACCCCCACCGTGTCCACCTGCGGCGACCAGTAAGCGAAAAGCACTTAGGAGAGACGTGAGCGGCAAGGGTGCACCGGAGCTGTCCGTACGCAACGTGAGCGACCTCAGGGTCGCCGTCATCGCGGCGCAGTGGCACGACAAGGTGATGGACGGCCTGCTGAACGGCGCCACGCGCGCCCTGCACGAGCTGGGGATCGACGAGCCGACGGTCATCCGCGTCCCCGGCAGCTTCGAACTGCCCGTGGCCGCCAAGATCCTCGCGGGCCGCGGCTACGACGCGATCGTCGCCCTCGGCGTCGTCATCCGAGGTGGCACCCCCCACTTCGACTATGTGTGCCAGGGCGTCGCCCAGGGCCTCACCCAGGTCTCGGTGGAGACCGGTGTCCCCGTCGGCTTCGGCGTGCTGACCTGCGACAACGAGGAGCAGGCCCTGGACCGGGCCGGTATCGAGGGCTCCCACGAGGACAAGGGCCACGAGGCGGTCACCGCCGCCGTCGCGACCGCGGCCACGCTGCGCTCGGTGTCCGAACCCTGGCACTGAGGCACCCCCGGAGCGCGTAGGGTGGAGACCACCATGTCCAAGAAGACGTTCGAGGAGCTGTTCACCGAGCTCCAGCACAAGGCAGCCACCGGCGACCCCGCCACCTCCCGCACCGCCGAACTGGTCGGCAAGGGCGTCCATGCCATCGGCAAGAAGGTCGTCGAGGAGGCCGCCGAGGTCTGGATGGCCGCCGAGTACGAGGGCAAGGAAGCGGCCGCCGAGGAGATCTCCCAGCTGCTGTACCACGTCCAGGTGATGATGGTCGCCCGAGGCATCTCGCTGGACGACGTGTACGCCCATCTCTGAACCGCCCTCCGCGACTCCACCCGTTCCGCCCGTTCCACCGCACCACCCCCGTCACACGAAGGAAGCCGAAACCTCATGCTGCGCATCGCTCTCCCCAACAAGGGTTCCCTGTCCGGACCTGCGGGGGAGATGCTGCATGAGGCCGGCTACCGGCAGCGCCGCGAGTCCAAGGAACTGCGCGTCGTCGACCCGGTGAACGAGGTCGAGTTCTTCTACCTCCGCCCCCGCGACATCGCGCTCTACGTCTCCTCCGGCCGCCTCGACATCGGCATCACCGGACGCGACCTGCTGATCGACTCCGGCGCGGACGCCGAGGAGATCCTGCCGCTCGGCTTCGCCCGCTCCACCTTCCGCTTCGCCGCCAAGCCCGGCACCGCCGACGGCGTCGAGGACCTCAAGGGCCGTACCGTCGCCACCTCCTACGAGGGCATCGTCGCGGGCCACCTCGCCGACCGCGGTGTGGACGCCTCCGTCGTCCACCTCGACGGCGCCGTGGAGACCGCCATCGAACTGGGCGTCGCCGAGGTCATCGCGGACGTCGTGGAGACCGGCACCTCCCTGCGCAACGCGGGTCTGGAGGTGTTCGGCGACCCGATCATGACCTCCGAGGCCATCGTGATCCGCCGCACCGGCGCGGCCACCGACGAGGCCGCGGAGCCCAAGGTCCAGCAGTTCCTGCGCCGCCTCCAGGGCGTCCTGGTCGCCCGCACGTACGTGATGATGGACTACGACTGCCGCGTCGAGCAGCTGGAGAAGGCCGTCGCGCTCACGCCCGGCCTGGAGTCCCCGACGGTCTCCCCGCTGCACAACGAGGGCTGGGTCGCCGTCCGCGCCATGGTCCCCACCAAGGACGCCCAGCGCATCATGGACGACCTCTACGAGATCGGCGCCCGCGCCATCCTCACCACCGCCATCCACGCCTGCCGCCTGTGAGGGACACGCCCCGGATGTCCGACACCCCGCCCGCCCTCCCGGTCACCTTCCGGCCGGGCCGCACCCGGGCCATCCTGCTCACCGCCGGAGTCACGATCTTCGTGGTCATCTCCGGGGTCGGGCTGCTCCTGGAGAAGCTCGGCCCGGGGGAGCGGCTCACCTTCGTCGTCACCGGCGCCCTCATCTTCTGGGTGCTGGCCCTGCTCGCGCGGGTGAAGGTCGTGGCCGACGAATCCGGTGTGACCGTCGTCAACATCGCGAGCCGCCGCAGGCTCGACTGGGCGGAGATCGTCCAGGTCAACCTGCGCCAGGGCGACCCCTGGGTGTTCCTGAACCTCACCGACGGCACCAGCCTGCCCGCGCTCGGCATCCAGCCCGGCGTCGCCAAGCAGCGGGCCATCGCCGACGCGCGGGCCCTGCGCACTCTGGTGGAGCAGCGCGCGCCGCGCGATCCCGAGCTCTCTCAGGGCTGAGCCCCGACAGTGGTCCGGCCCGAGGTCAGGGCCGGGTCGGGGTCCGCTCGGGGACGGTTCGGGGCCGCCGCCCCTGCCGCACCGGCCCCTGTCTTGACTAATCTGTTGGCGGAGGCGTCCCCATGGCGCCTCCGCCTCCGTCGTGCCACGCCCGGCGCGCACGGAGGTTTCCCTGCTATCCGAGGAGTGACCCTCTCCGGCGATGGACGGATCGTCCTGTAGTACCTGCGCCGCCCCCTGCCGACATACCGCGGACCCGTTCCGCGTACATGGCGAGGCGGCGGCATCATGACCACCTCTCTGCTGCTTCTCGCGGCGGCCCTCCTGCTCATCCTCGCCAACGGCTTCTTCGTGGCGGCCGAATTCGGCCTCGTCACGGTCGAGCGGCCCGACGCCGAGAAGGCGGCCGCCGACGGCGACAAGCGTGCCCACCGGGTCGTGGAGTCGCTCAAGGAGCTGTCCTTCCAGCTCTCCGGCACCCAGCTCGGCATCACCATCACCTCCCTGGTCGTCGGCATGCTCGCCGAACCGGCCCTGGCCGACCTGCTGGACGGCCCCGTGGGCGCGCTCGGCGTCCCCGAGGGCGTGGCCTCCGGCATCGCCGTCATCGTCGGCATGCTGCTCGCCTCCGCGGTCCAGATGGTGATCGGCGAACTCGTGCCCAAGAACTGGGCGGTGTCCAAGCCGCTCCAGGTGGCACGCTTCGTCGCGGGCCCGCAGCACCGCTTCGCGCGCCTGTTCCGCCCGGTCATCGCCGTGCTGAACACGGTCGCGAACAAGTTGGTGCGCGCGCTCGGCGTCGAGCCCGCCGAGGAGCTGGCCTCCGCCCGCACCCCCGGCGAACTGGTCTCCCTGGCCCGGCACTCCGCACAGGCGGGTGCCCTGGAGCAGGACACCGCCGACCTGTTCGTGCGCACGCTCTCCCTGGGCGAGCTGACCGCACAGCACGTCATGACCCCGCGCGTGAAGGTCAGCGCCCTTGAGGACTCGGCCACCGCCGAGGACGTGGTCAATCTGACCCGGGCCACCGGCCTGTCCCGCTTCCCCGTCTACCGGGAGAAGATCGACGACGTGGTCGGCATGGTCCACCTCAAGGACGCCCTGGCGGTCCCGGCGCACGAGCGCCTGCGCACCCCGGTCGCCCGCATCGCCCGCAAGGCACTCCTCGTCCCGGAGACCCTGCCGGTGCGCCCGCTGCTGACCCGGCTGCGCAGCGAGCAGCCCATCGCGGTCGTCGTCGACGAGTACGGCGGCACGGCGGGCGTGGTCACCCTGGAGGACATCGTCGAGGAACTCGTCGGCGAGGTCCGCGACGAGCACGACCGCCAGGACGTGCCCGAACTCGTCGCCGCCCCGCCCGAGGACGGCCGCCCCGCCTGGGACGTGGACGGCGGCTGCCGGGTCGACGTGCTCCGGCGCATCGGCCTCGAAGCCCCCGAGGGGCCGTACGAGACCGTTGCCGGTCTGGTCGCCGACCTGCTCGGCCGTATCCCCGCGCCCGGTGACCGGGCCGAACTGCCCGGCTGGCGGCTCTCGGTGCGCCAGGTCCGCCACTACCGCGCCGAGCGGGTCCGCGTGATCCGTACGGCCCCGGTGGCCGCGGTGAAGGAGACCGTGCGATGAGCGTCCTGCAACTCTTCTTCGCGGCGCTGCTCGTGCTCGCCAACGGCTTCTTCGTCGGCGCCGAGTTCGCGCTCGTCTCCGTCCGCCGCAGCCAGATCGAACCGCTCGGCACCGCGCGGGCCCGCCAGGTCCTGCACGGTCTTGAGCGGCTGCCGCAGATGATGGCGGCGGCGCAGTTCGGCATCACCGTCTGCTCGCTGACCCTCGGCGCGGTGGCCGAGCCGACCGTGGCCCATCTCCTGGAGCCGCTGTTCGAGGCGGTCCACCTGCCCGAGGGCATGATCCATCCGCTGGGCTATGCCATCGCGCTCGCCGCGGTGGTCTTCTTCCACCTGGTCATCGGCGAGATGGTGCCGAAGAACCTCGCCATGGCCGCTCCGGAGAAGGCCGCGATCTGGCTCGGTCCGGGCCTGGTGTACTTCGCCCGGCTCTGCCGGCCGGTCACGGTGGCTCTCGGCGCCTGCGCCCAGGGCATCCTGCGGCTCTTCCGCGTCGAGCCCAAGGACGAGGTCGAGGCCGTCGTCACCAGCGAGCAGCTCAACCGCCTCCTTGAGGACTCCGGCCAGGCCGGACTGCTCGACCCCGAGGAGCAGGAGCGCCTGGAGGACGCGCTGGAGCTGGGCTCCCGCCCGGTCACCGACGTCCTCCTCAGGCGGGAGTCCCTGGTCACCGTGGAGCCCTCGGTGACCCCGGCGGAGATCGTGGAGCTGACGGCGCGCACCGGCTACTCCCGCTTCCCGGTGTCCGCCTCGGCCAAGGGCGCCTTCATGGGGTACGTCCACGTCAAGGACGTACTCGACCTGGAGGACTCCGACCGCGCGGTGCCCCAGCACGTCTGGCGGCCCATGGCCACGCTCCGCGCGGAACTCCCGCTGGACGACGCGCTCGGCGTGATGCGCCGGGCGGCCACCCATCTGGCCCAGGTGGCCGACGCCTCCGGGCGAGTGCTGGGTCTGGTCGCTCTGGAGGACGCGCTCGAACTGCTGGTGGGCGAGGTCCGCGACCCGGCCCATCCGCACCCCGCGCCGTCGCCGCACGAGTCGTCGAGGCCGGAGCGGTCCGGCGCGGAGGTCTCGGCGCCGAGGCCGAGCGGTGAGCCGGAGCAGGCCCTGACGGCCTGACCGGGGTCATGCGCAGGCCGCGGGGCCCGTCGTCACGTCGCCGACGGGTCCTGCGGTCCCCGCCCCGACAGCACCTCCCCGTACGCCTGCATCAGATCGGGCAGCCGCAGCGTGGCGAGATCGTCCCGGGACAGCACGCCCGGGTACACCGAGAGCCGCAGGTCCCGGTAGGCGCAGCTCTTCTCGTACAGCGTGCGCAGGAACCGGCCGTTGCCCAGCTCGTCGATCCACCCCTGGTCCACCACGTGCCCGGCGATGGACCGCAGCTCCTCCACCGCCTCGTCGTCCCACCGGTCGCCGTTCTCCGCCGCCAGCACCCGGCCGATCTCGGTGAGTTCGCCGGGGCGGTACGACGGGAAGTCCACCCGGGTCGTGAAGCGGGAGGACAGCCCGGGGTTGGCGGCCAGCAGCCGGTCCATGCCCTCCGGATAGCCGGCCAGGATCACCACCAGATGGTCCCGGTTGTCCTCGGCCCGCTTGAGCAGCACCTGCAGCGCCTCGTCGCCGTACGCGTCGCCCTTGCCGTACCCGGAGTTGGAGAGCGCGTACGCCTCGTCCACGAACAGCACGCCGCCGATGGCGGAGTCGATCAGCTCGTTGGCCTTCACGGCGGTCTGGCCCAGGTACTCGCCGACCAGGTCGGCGCGCTGGGCCTCCACCAGGTGGTCGCCGCCGAGCAGGCCGAGGGCGTAGAAGACGCGGCCCAGGATGCGGGCGACGGTGGTCTTGCCGGTGCCCGAGGGGCCGGAGAAGACGAAGTGTCGTTTCGGCGGCTGGACCGGGAGGCCCTGTCCGGCCCGCAGCCGCGCCATGTTGAGCTGTGCGGAGAGCGCCTTCACCTGGCGCTTGACCGGTTCGAGGCCGACCATGCGCTCCAGCTCGGCCAGCGCCTCCTCCAGTAAGGCGGGGTCGGTGGGCCCGGTGGGCAGCGGCGCGGAGGCGGACGTACCGCTCTTCACGCGGACCGCGCGGTCCGGTACGGAGGGCAGGGGGCCGGTCGGCAGGTCCGGTTCGGGCAGCCGCAGATCGCGGCCCTCGGTGCCGAAGAGCGGGTCGAGGGTGTCCGGGCCGTCCATGGCGTCCTGACCGGCACCGGCCAGCGTGATCGTGGCGAAGTCGCCCGGGTCGTCGTACCCGTCGCCCTCGGCGATGGCCGCGAGGCGGGCCGAGGTGTCCATGAAGGCCGGGTCGACCCGGTGCACCGCCCGGTACAGCGGCAGGGCGGCGGCGCTGCGCCCTGTGCCCTCGTGGGCGCGGGCCAGCCAGTAGCGCAGCTCCTTGCGCTGGGGCTGTTCGCTGCGGCAGCGCATCAGGGCCGCCGAGAGCAGCGGCTCGGCCTGTCCGTACATCTCCAGGCGCACCCGGGCCATGCCGCCGAACAGCCCGGCCTCGATGCCGAGCAGCGAGTCGTCGAGCAGCGGGTCGGTGTGCCGCGTCAACTGGTCCCAGTCCTTGACCAGATAGGAGCGGCACGCGTGCAGGAAGCGGACCTGCGGGTCGGTGTCCACCGGGGGCAGTCCGGCGAGGGCCCGGTCCAGCTCCGGCACATGGCGGCCGTCCAGCCAGTGCGAGGCGTGCGCGAGCAGCAGATCGCGCGGGCTCTCCAGCACCGGTTGCACCCACCAGCCCAGCCAGTACCAGGAGTTGAGGGCGCGGCGGTGCCGGGCGCGCTGCTCCCCGAAGCGGTCGCGGTGCCGGAACATCCGCAGCAGCGCGGTCGTCGTGTCGACGCGCAGCGCGTGCAGGCCGAGCCAGGCGTCGGCCATCCCCGGGTCCATCCGCACCGCGGCGCGGAACTCCTCCTCCGCCTGCGGGTAGGCGCCCATCGTGTAGGCGTCCACGCCCCGCGTCCAGGCGAGGTCGGCCGGGGCCTCGGAGCCCCGCGTGCCGAAGTCCATCATCCCCCCACGAACCGTGCCCCCGATGGTCACCACCGGGCAGGCGCCCGACAGTCGCCGCGGTCGAACCGCTGTGCCGCGGAACGGAGTTGCAGGTGCGCGAGGCAGCAGCTCGAAGGTCGCACCGAGGGCATCGTACCCGTGGGACCACCAGGTGCCGAAGGGTGTGACAGGGGCCGTTCCGCGAGGTGGGAGCATACGGGGCGCACACCGTGCGGTGACCGAGAGTGAGAATTCGGGGCCGCGAGAGGGGTCCGGAGACGGCGTCAGGGCAGAACGAAGCCCCCAGTCACGGGGGAACGACCGGGGGCTTCGTGTCAGCGGGGCGACTCCGGGGAGCCGCACATTGAGAACGTAAGACCTGTACGGGCCCTCGGTCAAGCGGAGTTGGGGCGCTCGTGAAAGTTGATCGGCGCCCGTCTTCACAAGTTCACCACACTGCCGATGGTCCCTCACGGTGAGTGACATCTTAGTCCGGTCCATCGGTCATCGCGGGCCCCGGCAGCACCTCGTACCCCTCCCGCGCCTGCCGCACTAGAAGATCCGCACGGGGGCGCGAGGGGTCGTCCGCGAAGTGCGCGCGCTCCGCCGCCGTCCAGCCGTCCCAGAACTCCCGCTGCTCCTCGCCGTCCCGCCGCCGCCCGCGCGCCCACGCCTCCGGCGCGGGCAACTCCATCCACAGCAGCAGCGCCAGCCGCGGGCGCAGCTCCCGGCGCCCCGCGCCGACCCCCTCCACCAGGACCACCGGCGCGGGCGGCAGCGGGCGGGGCGGCCCGAAGGCGCGCAGATTCCAGTCGTAGGGCGTGTACCGCGCGCTCTCGCCGCGCGCCAGCGGAGTGATCACCTGCTCCGTGAAGCGGCCGGTCCAGTCGAAGAGGTGGTCGTGGCTCGCGAAGTCGTCCAGGTGCAGCACGGGTGCCCCGCCGAGCGCGGCCGCCAGGCGGGCGGCGAAGGTGGACTTCCCGGAACCGGCGTGCCCGTCGACGCCGACCAGCCGGACCGGGCCCAGGGACGGGGGGAGGGCGCGCAGCCGGGCGGCGAGGTGCTGAATGGCGATTCCCGAGGTGTGGTGCGGTGTGGGGGAGTTCTCCGGAAACAGTCTAGTAGCGGCCGGTGCGGGCACTCGCGCGGGCACTTGCGCGGGCATCGAAACGTCACCCCTTGAACCACTGGCTGACTTCCGGTCAATGAGCGGTTATTACGTTCCGATTCCGCCGACCGATTTGTGAATTTAGGCGTTCCCGGTGCGGCGGCGGCTGAGTAAGGTGCGTCCTGCGCAACTGTGATGCGCCGTATGCGGACGGACAGGAGAGCATGGCCGCGGAGTTATTCGAAGGGCACTATGTATGGCATCCGGCGGCCGACGACCGTGTCCTGGCGAGTGTTTGCGTCGATGTGCGCGCCGGGCGTTATCGCTACGCCCAGGAGGCCCTGGCCGAGACGCGTTCCGACTTCGGCCTGCGTGCCCACCGCTCCCTCGTGCTCGCCTCCGAGGCGGCCGGCACCGACCTGGTCGAGCAGTGGCTCGCCGAGGAGGGCACGCCCGAGTCCACGCTGATGTGGGCCAGGGTCGCCGTACAGCGCGCGATGCGGGCCGCCGACGCGCGCGACGAACGCGCCGAGACGCTGGAACGCATCGCCCTCACGGCCTGCGACCGGGCCGCCGCCCTCGCTCCCGACGACCCCACGCCCTGGGTCGCCAAGCTCGCCATGGCCCGGCTGCACCGGCTGCGCGACCCCGCGCCGAAGGGCCTGCTCACCTCGCCGCCCGGCCCCTGGCGGCTGTTCTCGCACGTCCTGTCCCTCGACCCCTGGAACCGCGAGGGCCACCACCGCTTCCTCTCCTTCTTCTTCACGCGCCACGGCGGCTCGGTGAACGCGGCCTGGGACGTCGCCGCCTTCCTCAGCCAGCGGGCGCCCGCCGACTCCGCGCTGCGGCTGCTGCCCCTGGTGGCCCTGGTGGAGAGCTACAACCCCACCCAACTGCTCGCGGACCGGGTGTGGGAGCAGCCCCAGTGGCGCTCCACCACCCTGGCCGCCTACCGCAACTGGCTGCCTACCGTGGCCGGTTACCGCTTCACCCCTGTGCTCGACCTGGCCTACCTCGCACACGCACTGGTCATGGCCCAGTGCGAGTTCGAGGCCCGGGCGGTCTTCGCGGCGATGGGTCCGTACGCCTCGCGCATGCCCTGGAGTGCCTTCGGCGACCCCGCCGAGCAGCTCTCCCGGGCCCGGCGCGCGTGCGGGCTGCCCGTCCCCGGACCCGCCTGACCCCGTACCCGCTCTGTCCCCCAACAGAAAGGCCGAGCTGTGTCGGAACGGATATCGACGCCCCGGGAGAAGTCCCGGGGGGACGAGGAACCGGTCGTCCTCGACGACGACGCCACGCTGCACGCCATGGGTTATCCGCGAAAACTGACGCGCCGTTTCAAGGCGTTCGACAATTTCGCGATCTCCTTCACCATCATCAATATCCTCTCGGGTATTTTCTCCTCCTTCGGATTCGGTATGAATGCGGGTGGCCCCCGTGTTCTCGTGTTCGGCTGGATCGGCGTCTCGGTGATGGTCCTGTTCATCGGAGCCGCGATGGCGGAGGTGGCCTCCGCCTATCCGACGAGCGGCGCGCTGTATTTCTCGGCGGGCAAGCTCGCCAAGCGGCACAAGGGCGCCTGGTCGTGGTTCACCGGGTGGCTGAACTTCGTCGGTCAGATCGGCGGCACCGCCGCCACGGGCTACGCGGCCGCCACCTTCATCCAGGCGTTCGTCGCCCTCCAGTGGCCGTCCTACGAGCCGACCGCGCACCAGACCGTGCTGCTCACGGCCCTGATCATCGTGCTCCAGGGGCTCGCCAACACCTACACCGTCCAGCTCGTCGCCCTGCTGAACCGGATTTCCGTGTGGTGGCTGCTGATCGGACTCGTGGTGATCGTGACCGCACTCATCGTGGTTCCCGATCACCATCAGTCGGCGTCGTTCGTCACGCATTTCGAGAACAACACCGGCTTCACCAACGGCCTTTACGGCGGCATGTTGGGTCTGCTCGTCACCAGCTGGACGTTCACCGGGTTCGACGGCAGCTTCCACATGTCCGAGGAAACGGTTCAGGCCACCGTCAACGCGCCGAAGGGGATCACCCGGGCCATCGGCTATTCGGCCGTCACCGGCCTGATCCTGATGCTGGCACTGGTCTACAGCATTAGCGACTACGCCAAGGTGGCCGGCTCCGACGCGCCTCCCGTCCAGATTCTCATCGACGGTCTCGGACTCGGCACCGCGAAGGCGATGCTGCTCATCGTCATCGGCGCGATGCTCTTCTGCGGTCTCGCCAACCTCACCAGCAACACCCGGCAGATCTTCGCCTTCTCCCGCGACGGCGCGATGCCCGGCTCCCGCTGGTGGCACTCCGTCTCCCCGCGCACCCGGACGCCCGTCAAGGCGGTCTGGCTCGCCGTCGCCTGCTCGGTCGCCCTGGTGGTGCCCGGCTGGTGGTCGCACACGGCCTTCACCGCCATCGTCAGCGTCAACGTGGTCGGACTGTTCCTCGCCTACGCGGTGCCGATCTTCCTCCGGCTGCGGCTCGGCGACGAGTTCCAGCCCGGCCCCTGGCACCTCGGCCGCTGGGGCCGCCCCATCGGCTGGCTCGCGGTGGTCTGGATCCTGCTGAGCAGCGTCCTCTTCATGCTCCCGCAGGCGTCCCCGATCACCGTCGACTCCTTCAACTACGCCCCCATCGCCCTGGCGGCCGTCCTCCTGATCGCCACGGTCTGGTGGTTCACCACGGCCCGCCGCCGCTTCCAGGGCCCGGTCAGCTACGGCCGCCCGGACGAGGTCGCGGCGATGGACCTGATCTGAGCGGGCCCTCCGGGGGTTCGGCAGGTTTCCACGCGCGAGGGGGCCCGGGTGCACGTACCCGGGCCCCCTCGGGGTTGATGCGGGCGGCGCGGGAAGGCCGATGCGGGCAGCGCCTGACCAGCCGTTCCGCCGTCCCGGCGACCGGTGTCATTGGTTGAACCAATGTTCCTCGTGCGGCATGCGAGGAAGTGCTGGCAGGGGCATGGCGGGGGGCGCATAGTGGGCGCGAAGCCATGCGCCGTCCGCACCTGTTCCGTACCTGTTCGCACCTGGACTCCCTGGGGGTAGTCGCGTCCATGAGCAGAGCCCAGCAGCCCTCCCGCCGTCATGTCCTCGGGGCGGCCGTGGCCGTCGCGGTGAGCGCGGGAGCGGTGTCCGCCGTTCCCGCCGTCGCGGCCCCGGCCGTACGGCACGGCGGGGCCTCCGGCCGTCCCGTCGAGTACCACGCCTGGACCTCGTACACGGACTGGCGACAAGGCACCGCGCACGGAGTCCGGGCCGTCGCCGGATCGCGCCCCGGGATCGTGATCGCCGCGCCCGCGGGCCGTACCGACTACACCGACCCGCACACCGGCACCACCGCCACCTGGGAGTACGCCACCTGGACCTCGCCCGTCCACCGGCTGTCCGTGCCCGCCACCGAGGTCATCGCCTCCTGGAACGCGCACACCCCCGAGGGCACCTGGCTCCAGACCGAGCTGACCGGCACCTACTCCGACGGCACCGCGACCCCCTGGTACGTGATGGGCCGCTGGGCCTCCGGCGACCAGGACATCCGGCGCACCTCCGTGGACGACCAGAGCGACGGCAAGAGCTCCGTCTGGACGGACACCTTCGCCATCGACGACGCGAGCACGGGCCTGCGCCTGGTCTCGTACCGCCTGCGCCTGACCCTGTACCGCAAGCCCGGCACCCACACGACCCCCACGGTCCGCCGCCTGGGCGCGATGGGCTCGGACATCCCCGACCGCTTCACCGTCCCCGCCTCCACCCCCGGCCTCACCCGCGAACTCGCCGTCCCGCGCTACTCGCAGGAGATCCACAAGGGCCAGTACCCGCAGTACGACAACGGCGGCGAGGCCTGGTGCAGCCCCACCTCCTCGCAGATGATCATCGAGTACTGGGGCGCCCGCCCCACCCCCGAACAGCTCTCCTGGGTCGACCCCTCGTACACCGACCCCCAGGTCTGCCACGCGGCCCGCTCCACCTACGACTACCAGTACGAGGGCTGCGGCAACTGGCCCTTCAACGCCGCCTACGCCGCCTCCTACTCCGGCCTCCAGTCCGTGGTCACCCGCCTCACCTCCCTCACCGACCTGGAAACCCTGATCGCGGCCGGCATCCCCGCCATCACCTCCCAGTCCTTCCTCAAAACCGAACTCACCGGCGCGGGTTACGGCACCTCCGGCCACCTCATGACCGTCATCGGCTTCACCCCCGAGGGCGACGTCATCGCCAACGACCCGGCGTCCGTGAACGACGACGCGGTGCGGCGGGTGTACGCACGGCGGGAGTTCGAGAACATCTGGCTGCGGACGAAGCGGTACGACGCGAACGGCAAGGTCAGGAGCGGTACGGGGGGCGTCTGCTACCTGTACTTCCCGGCCGACCCAGCACCAAGTCAGCACCGCGCGCTCGCCGGGGTCGGGGTTCGTTGACCGATGGGTCGCCGAAAGCGTGCCGGGTCACGTCGCTGCTGTCACAGATTCGTGAAGGGGCTCATCGCGTGATCATCCAGTGGCTGAAGGCCACGTAGTTCGTGGCGAACTCTTCCGGGGTGGTGGAGTCCTCCACCCGCTTGGACAGCTCGTTGACCTTGGCGTAGTGCGGCAGCCGGTCCCGCTGGTAGGCGGCGAGCGCGGCGGGCACTTGCGCCGTCGAAGCGAGTAGCCGGGCGAGCAGCAGTGCGTCTTCCACTCCGAGGGAGGCGCCGGCGGTGATGTGCGGAGACAGCGCGTGCGCGGCGTCTCCGACGAGGGCCACATGGTTCGACACCCAGCGCGGCAGCGGGGGCACGAGCATGATCTGGTTGTACAAGATCGTGTCGTCGGGGGTCGACTCGATGAGTGCGGGCAGGACGGGATTCCAGCCCGTCGTGTCGAGGAACTCGGCTCGCTCGAGCGCCTGCTCCTTGGGTGTGCCCTTGAGCGTCGGCGAGCCGAACTGGTTGATCAGCCAGTACACCGTGCCGTCGACGGTGGGTACGAATCCGCCCCGGGTGCGTTCCTCGCCCAGCACGATGACGCTTTCGTCGACAGTGACGCCTGCGGGTGGTGTGACGATCGAGCGCCAGGCGTGGTGTCCCTCGTGTGCGATCGCGTCACTGTCCGGTACCAGTCGCGACCGGACGACCGAGTACGCGCCGTCGGCGCCCACGAGGAGGTCCGCGTCGGCTGTGTGTCCGTCCTCGAAGCGGACCGTCACCCCGGCGTCGCTCTCGACGTAGTCGGCGATGCGGGATCCCAGGCGGAGGTTGTCCCTACCGACCGTCCTCGCGAGCAGCGCGTTCAGTTCCGGGCGTTGTGCCAGCAGGTAGCGGTGATCGTCCTTGGAGAAGCCGGGCGGATCGATGGACTTTCCGGTCGGGTCCCGGAAGTACATCTCGGTCGGCTTGGCGATGGTCCTGATCTGGTCGCCGATGCCGAGCTCGTCGAAGACGGCCATGGCGTTGGCCCATATCCCGAGCCCCGCACCCGCCGCGCGGATCTCGGGAGCCTGTTCGCACACCACCGCGTCGATGCCTGCCCTGTGCAATGCGATCGCGGTGGTGAGACCGACGATTCCGCCTCCGGCCACTATTACGCGCACGAGCTGTCCTCCTGATGACGCCGTCGGATTTCTGGCACCCACTTCGGCCGCACGGGATGGTCGGCAGGGTGCTCGAGAAAGACGCTAGGACCGGCCATGGATATCGACAAGTGCATGATTGATACCCGAATATTGTCGCGTGTGATAATCGGGTGATGGACAACGTCGACCTGAACCTGATCCGGGCCTTCGACGCCCTGCTTGCCGAAGGCAGCGTCACTGGCGCGGCCGAACGGCTGCACACCTCCGCGCCTGCGATGAGCAGAACCCTCGGACGGCTGCGACGTGTCTTCGGCGACCCGCTCTTCGTCCGCGCCGGACGGCACCTCGTCCCCACCGCGCGGGCTCTGGAACTGAGCAGCGAGGTCCGGACGATCGCCGCACGCGCCAGGGCCCTGTTCGAGCCTCCTCGACACATCGATCCCGCCACCGCGGTCCGGGCCTTCGACCTCCAGATCAGTGACGCGCTGTCCATGACCTTCACGCCCGCACTGCTGGAAGACCTACGGGTTTCCGCGCCGGGCCTCACCGTCCGGCTGCACCCGGAAAGCACCGAGGCGGTCCCCGCTCTTCGGGAGGGCTTGGTCGACCTCGAAATCGGCGACGTCAGCCGTCATGAACGCGAAGTCCAGGTCGAGGCTCTGGTGTCGGACGTCTTCGTCGCCGCGGTACATCGCAGCCATCCCCTGAGCGCATCGCCGCAAGTGACACCGGAGCAGTTCGCGGCGGCCGACCACGTTGCCATCTCCCGAAGCGGCCGAGCGTACGGACCCATCGACGCACAACTCGCCGAACTCGGTCTGCGCAGGCGTGTGGTCGCGGTCGTGCCCACCTTCGCCGAGTCGCTCCATCTGGCGCACAGAGCGGGACTGGTGTGCATGTGCCCGGCCACACTCGGCCGCCGGGCCGCCGCAACACTGGAGCTGACCACATTCCCGATCCCGCTCACCCTCCCGGCCGCCGACATCGGCATGGCCTGGCATCCACGCAACGCGAACGACCAGATGCACCGCTGGCTGCGCACACGCGTACACGCGGTGATGTCACGCGAACTGGCGCCATCCCCCTGAGCCGTTCCCAGCGGCGACACCGGAAGTCGGCACGAACTGACAGGGCCTGTCGCACCAGTTCGGCGTTCGCCGACCGCGTGGGTCGAAAGGTGCGGGCCGGCTTCGTAGACGGAGAAGCCTACGAAGCCGGCCCGCGTCAGGACCCGTGTGGACTCAGTTGGCGCTGCGCAGGAAGGTGCTGCGGTTGATGTCCCAGCCGGTCGTGGTGGCGCTGGCCCAACCGGGGGCGGAACCGTTGATCTTGCCGTCGGGCCGGGACGTCCAGGTGAACATCTTCACCTTGCCGTCGCTGTACCCGTACATGCCCGCGAGGTCGTCCAGGCCGTCGCCGTTGAAGTCACCGGGCACGAGACGCATGTCCGCGTAGGTGAAGTTGCCAGCGGCTGTCTCGTAGGCGAGGGCGGGGGTGTTGAACTGTCCGTCGAGGGTGGTGCTGCTGGTCAGGATGTGGATGGCGTCGTGACCGTCGGAGTAGTCGTACCAGGCGGCGACGTCGTCACGGCCGTCGCCGTTGAAGTCGCCCGCGTTGACGTGCGTGCGGTTCCAGTCGCCGAAGGTGGCGCTGCCCCAGGAGCCGATGGAAGCCTGGAAGCCGCCGTCGGGCTTGGCCAGGAAGCTGTACATCTTGATGCTTCCGTCGGCGAAGCGATAGAGCGTGCCGATGTCGTCGCGGCCGTCGCCGTTGAAGTCACCGGTCACGAACTTCATGTTGTCCCGGTTCCAGTCGTTGTTGGTGTTGGACCACGACGGGAAGGGGGCGTTGAAGCCACCGGTGGTGGTGGCCGTGAAGGTGAACAGGCGGTCGGTGCCGTCGTCGTAGTCGTACCAGACGGCGAGGTCGTCGCGGCCGTCACCGTTGAAGTCGCCGCTGTGCAGCGTCATGTTCCGCGCCGTCCAGCCGCCGGGAGCCGCCGACCAGGAGGGGGAGGGGGCCTCGAAGCCGCCGTCGGCCTTGCCGAGGGCGGTGAACAGCCTCACCGAGCCGTCGCTGTAGCCGTACAGGGCGGCCATGTCACCGCGGCCGTCACCGTTGAAGTCACCGGTGGAGAACTGCATGTTCGCCGCGTTCCAACTGCCCACCGCGGAGGCGTAGGACTGGAACGGCTGTTGGACGGTGCCGTCGGCGGCGGCCGTCAGGGTCTGCAGGGCGTCATGGCCGTCGCTGTAGTCGTACCAGGCGGCCATGTCGCTGCGCCCGTCGCCGTTGTAGTCGTGCCGGATCTCCGTACCGGCGCCCCACTGCGCCTCGCCAGCGGCGTTGTGGACGACGAAGTTGCCGCGGTCCTGCAGGACGGCCTTGCCGCCGGGGACGGTCACACCGGCGTGCCAGAGGACCGTCGTACCGTCGTTGTCGACGACGGTCAGGTCGCCCTGGGCGGAGAAGCGGGCCGTGGCGCCCGGGTGTCCGGCGGTCTTGGTGGACCAGAGCGTCTTGCCCGCGTTGGAGATGACGACCAGATCACCGTTGGCCTGCATCGTCAGACGCGCCGAGTTGGAGACCAGGCTGTCCTGCGACCCGAGTACGGTCCCCGCGGCGAGGGTGTTGCCATGGGCGATGTCGTCAACACGCGTGGACAGGGCGTCCGTACGCGTCTCGTTCGGATCGCTGCCCCAGCACCCTCCCTGCCATGAACGCGAGTTGAGAGCTATCAGCTTCGTGACGCCCGCGACCGTGGCGAGCACGGGCCCGCCGCTGTCACCGGCGCACACCGTGCCGCCGTCCTTGCCGGTCATTGGCAGCTCGGCGCCATCGACGGCGCCGACTGTGAAGGTGCTGGTGTGCAGCTTCAGCGGCGACCACTCGTCCTTGGTGCGGCCGTAACCCGCGATCGTGACGGTGCTCCCCGCCGCGGGCGCCCCGGTGGCGATCGGCACCGGCGCGATGGTGGTGACCGGCTTGTCCAGCCGGGCCAGCGTCAGATCACGGTCGGTGCGTGGAATCAGCTCCACGACCTTGCGCTGGACCTTGAGTGCGGGCGCCGCGTCCAGGTCGCCGAACGTGGCCGTGGTGGGACTGGCCGGTGCGCCGGCGGGCGGCAGTGCGTCGGCGGAGAAACACGCGGCGGCGGTGAGCAGCCACTGAGGCGCTATCAGGACACTCGAGCACGCTCGGTCGCCGTCACCGATGTCGATGCGCGCGGTGAACTGGTAGTCGCTACCGGCGACTTCCGGTCCGGTCGCGGCCTGGACCGGCGAAGCGCCGAGGACACCGGCGGCGAGAGTGGTGGTGAGCAGGCTGCTGAACAGCGCTGTGGTACGAGATCTTCTGGGCACGAGGTACGTGGGATCCAATCACGTCGAAATGGGCATGGGTCGGTAACCCGAACAAACCCCCGCCATCGGCGAAGCAGCCCGGGTTCTCTCCTGCGAACGACACAGGAGGAGCGGATGGTGTATTCGGGGAACGTGCCGGTGCCGCGACACTGTCGGGAAGCAAGCTGTCCACCAAAGCCGTATGACAGGTGACTGAGGTGCTGGTGGGGCGGGGAAGGTGAAGGCTCGTCAGCTTATGACGCGCAACTCGGTCACGGTAGTGAGTTCTTCCGAGACGGATTGCCTTTGGTGCAAGGGCAGTTGAGGTCTTCGGCGGAGCACGGGCGCTCGCGCGGGGTCCGGCGGGCTTACGGCGCCGCCCCGCGCGGCCGGGGCCGTACGACGCCCCCGCCCACTCCGTCACGCCCCCTCACCCGTATGGCCGCCTCTGCCATACTGCGGGTGTCCCGCCGACCGGAGAGACCAGGGCCGGAATTGAATATGCGTCAACAGCCCGTCGCCCTCAGTCAGGCAGTCGGACCGGGTCGGCCGGCGCGCGGTACCGAGCGGTCCGCGGCGCGCAGGGCCGAGCTCATCGCCATCGGGCGCAGGCTGTTCGCCGACCGGTCCTACGACGCGCTGTCCATGGATGACATCGCGCGGCAGGCGCATGTGGCCAAGGGGCTCATCTACTACTACTTCCGGTCCAAGCGCGGTTACTACCTCGCGATCATCCAGGACTCCGTCGCGGACCTGGTCACCTACGCCGCGAGCGGACTCGAACTGCCCGCCGTGGACCGGCTGCACCGCACGCTCGACAGTTATCTGACGTTCGCCGAGCACCATCAGGCGGCCTACCGCGCCATCGTCAGCGGCGGTGTCGGTTTCGACGCGGAGGTGCACGCCATCCGGGACGGGGTGCGCGAGGCGATCGTCGACACCATCGCCGAGGGCGCGTACGGCAGGACCGGCGTCGGGCCGCTCGCCCGCAGTGGGCTGTTCTCCTGGGTGTGCAGCGTCGAGGGCGCCACCCTCGACTGGATCGAACGCCCGGCGCTGACCCGCGACACCCTGTGCGAGCTGCTCGTCAAGACGCTCGGCGGCACCTTGCGCGCGATCGAGGAGCTGGACCCCTCCTGCCCGGCCCCGCCCCCGGCCCGCCGGGACCCCGCCGGGACACCTGACCCCGCCGGGACGGCTGGCCCCACCTCCGGCTGACGCCCCCCCGTCCCACCCTGCTTCACCCCAACAGCCCCCCGCACCCAAGATCGACAAGGCGCCGCAGGCCCATTTCGGGTTTCCTGAAGTAAGCGCTCGTTAACTGGTGACGGGAGGTCGCGGATCGGGCATACTCACGGCACAGCCGCTGGTCAGCCGCCTCCGAGACCCGGAGCGGGCCATCGGCGAACCGGAACGATCAGGCGGAGCCGCCCGACCCGAGGCGCACCTCCGCCGGTGTGCCCGACAGGGAGGAGACCGACGCCATGTCCGACCGCGACCCGCAGCCGGTGGAGCGTCAACTGCCCACGGAAGAGGCCCGCGATCTGCTCGCGCTCGTCCGTGAGATCGCCCAGCGCGAGATCGCGCCGAAGGCGGCCGAGGAGGAGGACGCCGCCCGCTTTCCGCGCGAGGTCTTCACCCTGCTCTCGGAGGCGGGCCTGCTGGGCCTGCCGTACGACTCGGAGTACGGCGGAGGGGAGCAGCCCTACGAGGTCTACCTCCAGGTCCTGGAGGAGCTGGCCGCGGCCCGCCTCACCGTCGGCCTGGGCGTCAGCGTGCACACGCTCGCCTCGTACGCCCTTGCCACCCACGGCACCAAGCAACAGCAGGTCGAGCATCTGCCCGCGATGCTCGGCGGCGGGCTGCTCGGCGCGTACTGTCTCTCCGAGCCCGCCTCCGGCTCCGACGCCGCCTCGCTGCGTACCCGGGCCGTCCGGGACGGCGACTCCTGGGTGCTCTCGGGCACCAAGGCGTGGATCACCCACGGCGGTATCGCGGACTTCTACACGGTCATGGCCCGCACCGGCGAGGACGGCCCGCGCGGCATCACCGCCTTCCTGGTCCCCGGCGACGCCGAGGGGCTGAGCGCGGCCGCGCCCGAGAAGAAGATGGGCCTCAAGGGCAGCCCCACCGCCCAGGTTCACCTGGACGGCGTAAGGGTCTCCGACGACCGGCGGATAGGCGAGGAGGGTCAGGGCTTCTCCATCGCCCTGTCGGCCCTGGACTCGGGCCGCCTCGGTATCGCCGCGTGCGCCATCGGCGTGGCCCAGGCCGCCCTGGACGCGGCGGTCGGATACGCCATCGAGCGCAGGCAGTTCGGCCACGCCATCGCGGACTTCCAGGGCCTGCGCTTCATGATCGCCGACATGGCCACCCAGATCGAGGCCGGCCGCGCGCTCTACCTGGCCGCCGCCCGGCTGCGCGACGCGGGACTGCCGTTCGCCAAGCAGGCCGCCATGGCCAAGCTGCACTGCACCGACACCGCCATGCGGGTCACCACGGACGCGGTGCAGATCCTCGGCGGCTACGGCTACACCGCCGACTTCCCGGCCGAGCGCTACATGCGCGAGGCCAAGGTGCTCCAGATCGTCGAGGGCACCAACCAGATCCAGCGGATGGTCATCGCCCGTCATGTGGCGGGGCCGGAGGCTCGCTGAACTGCCCCCTGATCACCTGCGGGGCCGCCAGTTCGACCCACTCCGGGTCGTCGCGGCCCGGCAACGTGCGGCCCCGGTCGGCCCAGGCGCGCATCATCTCCAGGTAGATGGGCGGGTCCTGCGGTGGCCGGGGCGCTGCCGGTTCCGCGGGCCGTGGGACGAAGGGCCGGCGCTGACGCCCGTTGGCCGTGTGCATGGGGGTCATGACTGGCCAACGCGGGCCCGCCCGCCGGGGTCACCCCCGCGCCAATTCGAGCGTCAGTTCACTCGCGTCGGCCGCCGCCCACCGTCCCGCGTCACCCGCGCGGCACCGCGTTTCACCCGTACGGCACGGCACTTCACCCACACGGGATCACGTCTCATCCGTATGGCTCAACGCCCCGCCCCCGGTGTGGCTCGCACCGGGGGCGGGGCGTTCGTCGGAAGCGGGCTCAGGCGGGCTCAGGCGGCCTGGTCGCGCATCGCCGGTACGCGCATCGGGCGCGAGCCCGGGCCGCCGACGTGCGAGAAGGGCTGCGTGCGCCAGTCCAGGCCCTGGGGGAGCGTCAGCAGCAGGGCGGTGTCCTGCTCCTGCGGCGCGACGGACGCGTCGGCCGGGCGGGCGTCCGCCGCCGTGCGGCCGGTGCCCGCGCAGACCGTGAGGCCGAACGGGTTCCACGGCGAGGCGCACCGCGCGTGCTCCGGCAGGATCTCCTCGTCCGCGAGGAGCGCGATGGGCTGCGCGCAGTCCGGGCAGATCACCCGGTACATCTCGAACGTGTCGTAGGTGTCCTCGGCGTCCAGGCTCTCGGCGTCGTCGTCGAAGTCCGGTTCGACGTACTCCGGCACGGGCTCGACGACGCGCGGCTGCCGCCTGGCGGCGGAACGGACGGGGCGCTTGACACTCTGCATGGGATTCTCCCCCTAAGGCTGGGCCGTGAAGGCACTGCGGCCTCGACCACAGCAAGCACTTCCCGTCCACTCTCGGCGGTAATCGTGAGAACATCACGCAGCGCGCACGAATCCTGTGGTGTTCGTCACATGGCGGTGTGAACGTACCCCGCATGACCTGCGCAGCTCGGGTACCGGAAAGGATCGTGCGGCCTGTAGGTTCTTGCGACATGGAGGAGCTGGACCGTCAGATCGTGCAGCTGCTCGTCAAGGACGGGCGGATGAGCTACACAGACCTGGGCAAGGCCACGGGCCTGTCCACGTCGGCCGTGCACCAGCGGGTGCGCCGGCTCGAACAGCGGGGCGTCATCCGCGGCTATGCGGCCGTCGTCGACCCCGAGGCCGTCGGGCTGCCGCTGACCGCCTTCATCTCGGTCAAACCCTTCGACCCCAGCGCCCCGGACGACATCGCGGACCGGCTCGCCGGTGTCCCCGAGATCGAGGCCTGTCACAGCGTCGCCGGGGACGAGAACTACATCCTCAAGGTGCGCGTGGCCACCCCGCACGAGCTGGAGGAGCTGCTCGCCCGGCTGCGCTCGCTGGCCGGGGTCTCCACCCGCACCACGGTCGTGCTCTCCACGCCGTACGAGGCGCGTCCACCAAAGGTCTGATCCCCGGCGGGCCCCCGGTGGCCCCATAGGCCCCATCGGTCCCGTCCGCCCCGGTTCCCGCCCTCCCGCGCGCTCGCGAGAGACTGTGGGACATGAGTGACCAGTGCGCCGACCCCACGAGCGACCCCGAGACCGTCCTGCTGCGCCGGGGCGAGGTCCACAGCCCCGCCGACCCCTTCGCCACGGCGATGGTCGTGGAGCGCGGCCAGGTCGCCTGGGTCGGCTCCGAGGGCGCCGCCGACGCCTTCGCCGACGGTGTGGACCAGGTGATCGACCTCGACGGCGCCCTCGTCACCCCGGCCTTCACCGACGCCCACGTCCACACCACGGCCACCGGCCTCGCCCTGACCGGGCTCGACCTGTCGGACGCGCCGACCCTGGAGGCGGCCCTCGACCGGGTCCGCGCGTTCGCCGCCGACCGCCCCGCCGACCGGGTGCTCCTCGGCCACGGCTGGGACGCCGCCCGCTGGCCCGGCGGCCGCCCGCCGACCCGCGCCGAGCTGG
>NZ_WWIR01000689.1 GCF_009863025.1 Streptomyces sp. SID4985
CTTCCGCGCCGGGCACCTCGGCACCGCCCTGCCAGCGCAGGCCGTACCCGATGCTGCGCTGCACGAGGTAGCCGAGCAGCCGCGCGAGCTGGGTCGGGGTGCCGACGGCGGCGCGGGCCTCGGGGTCGGACTCCAGGAGCGAGTGCAGCAGATGGGCGGTGTCGATCTGCCGGTCGCCGTCGCGTACGGCTCTCCGGCGGGCACCGGCGATCACCGACGCGAAGCCGGTGCCGGGCCCGGTGTCGTTCTCGGCACGCGGCACGCCCTCATGAGGCGCGGCGCTGCCGACTGTGCGGGGTTCCACATCAGACACCTCATCAGCCGCCGGGGCGGACGGCATCCACGAGGGGAACCATTCTCGCGTCCCACGGTGAGCTGACACCGGGCCGGTCCATCTCATCCTCACGGAGGAGATCCGGCCGATCCCGTCTCAGGGGCGCGCGCCGCCTTGCATACGCCCCACGAGGCAACCACTTGCCCCTTTCGTACGTCACACAACAAGTGGAGGACGGATGCCTGTGCTGGCTGGTGGGCCTGCCGGCAGTGGACGGCAAGCAGTACGTGTACCGGGTCTACGCCCCGCACGACGCCCTGCTCGCCGACCTGTTCTGGGACGCCTGGCACTGCCACGACGAGAGCGCCTTCCCGCGCGCGTGGGACTTGTTCGACGCGGCGGTGATACGACGCGTGCGGACGTGAGGGCGACTCAGTCCTCATCCGCAAGGATGAGATACAGCCGCTTGCGGGCCTCGTTGATGACGGTGAGCGCCTTGTCGCGCTGCTCCTTGGTCCCGGTCTTCCAGACCTGCCCGAAGGCCTCCATCAGCCCGAACCCGGCCTGCCGGATCTCGCCCAGCGCCTCCCAGTCGACACCGCGCGTCGCCTCTTCCCAGGGAGCCTCCGGCCCCTCCTCGGCGGAGGCCCGACCGCTCTCGGTGAGCGAGAACAGCTTCTTGCCGCCCTCGCTCTCACTGACGATCAGCCCCTCGTCCTCCAGCAGCTGAAGCGTCGGGTAGACGGAACCAGGACTCGGCTTCCACGCGCCCCCGCTACGCTCCGCGATCTCCTGGATCATCTCGTACCCGTGCATCGGCCGATCCCTGAGCAGCGCCAGGATCGAGGCCCGCACGTCACCGCGCCGAGCCCGCCCCCGACCACCACCCCGCCCCATGCCACCCCACGGCCCCGGACCAAAACCAGGCCCGAACCCATGCCGCCCAGGCCCCCCGGGCCCACCAGGCCCGAACGGCCCGAACGCCTCCCGCAACGCCTCAACTCCCCCGAACGCCCCCCAGCCATGCCGACCGGGCCCACCAGGACGATGCCCACGCTCGAATCCGTGGCTATGCATCGCGACCACTCCATTCCATCGTCGATCAGTCACGCACCTGTCGCACCTCTTACGCGACACCTCGACGATATATCGCTAATCGGCTTACGACAATGCCCTCGCCGAACTTGATGTGGGGTGACGCCTTGTGGCTCCGGGGCATGGCCGCATATCGGGTGGCCGATGCTGCCGGCAAGGGTGCCGGGGGAGGTAGCCGTGAGCGAGTCGGTGAGATCGGGGCCCGTCTGGGAGCACGCATCGGACGTACAGGGGGGTTTGTCTGCGTCGACGGGGTCGGGCGCCTGGGATCACTGGCCCGCAGCTGGGACGAGCCCTTCGAGCGTGAGTCGAGCGGGGTGCCGCGATGGCCCTGGACTTCGACCCTTCGGTGGTGGCCTTGGCCTCGCAGCCGCAGCTTCGAGAAGCGTACGTACACGGTCGTCGCGCTGACCGGGATGCGGGTGCGTCTGGCAGACGTCCACGGCACGGGCATCCTCATCGACCAGGTTCATCTCCAGGACGCCTCGCTGCTGCTGGCGCACGCACTGACTCCGGAGCCGATGCGCCCCGGCTGGTCGGACGCTCTGAAGATGTCCCGTCCGGTGCTCCCGCACCGCAGGCTGCTGTCCTTGGACGAGCGGTTGGAGCACGCGGCGGCCCGGCCCCACTGAGTGGCGCGGGATGCCGGCCTTCAGACCGAGCCGTCCTCGGCAACAAGCTGCACCACGCCCACCCACGCGAACTCGTTCTTCGTATGGACTGCGCGGACCCTCCACCGGCCTGCCGGAAGCTGCACGGGAGCCTGTTCCGGCTGGCCACCACCGGGATACTCCACTCCGAGATCCGCACCGCCTACGGCCGAGTCCATCAGCACCGCCGGGCCATCAGTGGCCCACAAGCCGCCGTCCTCCCACGGAGTGTCCGGGTCGGCCACGACCGCTTCCGCCCCGGCGAGCAGTTCCTCCTCCGAATCCGCAGCCAGCCACCGGACGAAGAGCAACTCCTCCGACAGGAAACACGTCATTGCGGGTTCATCGGCCAGGACAAGCGCAGTGGCAGCCTCCGCGCGCAGAGCGATCACGCCGGCCCAGTCGTCGACCTCGCAAGCTCGGTCGTAATCATCACGGCCACCGTCCTCGCCCAGGACGGATCCATCCTCCGTGCACCCACCCCATGCGCCGATGCAGGACTCGGGGAGCACGATCAACGGACCCCCCATCGAGCTGACCCAGGTCGGCTCAGCACGATCGCTGCGATCGGATTCGTGGGAATCATTCACGCGCGCAGTCTGCCGCTTGCCACTGACACCGGACAGCGGCGGGCCCTACACCCAGTTCGCCCACCCAAAGGTGAAGACGTAGGCCCGTCTCCCCGCGTCCAGCCCTCGAACGCCCCGCACGAACATGACCGCCAGGGCAACGAGGAAGAGAACGGCAAGAGCTCCAGCCACAAGGACCCCGGCGACCGGCCCCACGAGCAAGCCCACGATCACGCTCGCGGCGATGACGATACCGAGACCAAAGTGCGCGGCAGGCAGATCTGCCCTGATCGCCTCACGCAGCGCCTTGCGCTCCGCCCGCATGTCGGAGTCATACCGCTCCCGCGCCGCTTCCGGATCAGCGGCGGGACCTTCAGGCCACCGTTCCATCGCCACCCCCGCTCAGTCTGAACGGAGCCTGGCGCGGAGGGGTCTCAGGCTCGTTCCGTCTCGACGAACCGAGGTCCACGCAGGTCACCCGCACCGTCGGACCGCCGAGGAAGAGCGGGCTCGCGCCCTGGGACCATGAGCAACATGTCCGAGGAGTTGAACCTGATCTCAAGCCTGTGGCCGCTTGTGCCGTCCGGGGCCACCGACTGGCTGCTGGAGCTGTGCGGCGACGGCATCACAGGATTCATGCCTCCAGCGATGCCCGACGCGGTGTGGGTGCTCAACGCCATGTATGAGCAAGAGCAGGGGCCGGTAGATGCGTCCTACCACGAGCACCACCAGGCACGTCTTGCCGACGGAAGCGCCCTGCCCCACATCGTCGCGGGCCTCGACCTCGACGCCGTGGGCGTCGCCACGGGAGGAGGGCTGGGACGCGCCCGGCACCCGGGTCCCGGCTGGCGACGGCTGCGCTGGGCCGAGCTTGCCAAGCGGATCGGTGACCCGGTCGTACCCCACGGGCTGATGCCCTCCTACCGTTGCTTCCCCTCGGCCAAGAAGGAGGGCAGCTGGCCGCTGAGCATGGTCCCACCGACCGAGGGGAGCCTGGACCGTGAGACCTGGAACCGACTGATCGCCGTCCTCACCCAGCACAGTCCCGCGGGCCCGGACACTCGCTGCCTGGCTTACTACAACCCGCTGGTGCTCGGCGCCATCGACTTCGACAACCTCCATGTGCGTGCGGGGCGGCTCGGCGACGCCGAGTTCCTCTACGACCACTCCGAGGAAGACTTCAGCCCGTCCAACCTCTGGGCCGATGACCGCTCCTGGGTCCTGTGCACGGACTACGACCTGTGGGCCACCAAGGAAGCCGGCCCCCCGGCCCTCATCGACGCGTTGCTGAACGACCCCGAGATCGAGGCGGTTCGTCTGCCCTGGGCACACTGACGACCGAGCCCCCCAACACACACATCACCGCACCCGAAATGGTGCACCGTCATCCATACGAGTCGGTGGTGAGATCGTCAGATGATCTCCCATCTTCACTGTCACAGATCGCTCCCTGGGCCGCGACGACCCGACAGCACATCGACTGACCGACCACAAGGTCACCCGGAGTCCTCCGACTCACCGCCATCATCCGCCGGGGGACGAAGCCGCCGACGTGCCGCTTCCAGACGCTCCGCGTAGTCCGCCGCAAAGATTCCGGGGAGGGCCTTGTCCAGTGTCCCCGCGAGCCGGTGGATCGGAGTCCAGACCGCTTCATCGTCCACAAGACCGCTGAGGCCCGTCATCTGCACCCGCTCCAGCCAGTCGGACAGGACCAGGGCCTCGTCCGGGGTGAGCTTGATGGTGATCTCCTCGCTGTCCACAGCCTCGACCATAGAGTGCGCCATGCTGTCAGCATGAGCTCGTCACGCGAGCTACGGACAGGCACACGGGCCCGGACCCGCTCGAAACCCAGCGCGCCCCTCCACCCGACGGGGCGAAGCCGAGCCGTCCACCGAGACCATCATCCCGCACACCCGATCCACCCCACCCCAACTGGCCTTGGACGCCCAGTCGTCCGGCCCTCTAGGGTCTGCGCCATGCGCATTCGAATCGTGGACGCCTTCACCGATCTGCCCTTCACCGGGAACCCCGCCGGAGTGGTCCTCCTGGACGACGTCTTCCCCGACGACGACTGGCTGCAGAACGTCGCCGCCGAGGTGAATCACCCCGAGACCGCGTTCGCGCACCGGCTGCCGGAGGGCGGTGAGGCGGACTGGGCGCTGCGGTGGTTCACGCCGCGTACCGAGGTCGCGATGTGCGGGCACGCCACGCTGGCGACGGCCCATGTCCTGTACGCCACCGGAGTGTTCGAGGGACCGGTGCGGTTCGCGACCCGGAGCGGGGTGCTCACGGCCACCCCCGGCGAGGACGGCTGGATCACCCTGGACTTCCCGACCGCCCCGCTCACCGAAGTGGCTGCACCGGACGGCCTCGCGCGGGCACTCGGCGCGGACCCGGTCGCGGTGTACGACACCGGCGTCGAAGTGGGCGATCTGCTGGTCGAGTTGGCGGACGAGAAGGCCGTACTGGAGCTGGCTCCGGACCTCAAGGAACTGACCGAGTGCTCCTCGCGCGGCGTGATCGTCACCGCCCGCGCCGAAAACCCCACCCTCGGCTGCGACTTCGTCTCCCGCTGCTTCTTCCCGAACGTCGGGATCGACGAGGACAACGTCACGGGCAGCGCCCACACCGCCCTCGCCCCCTACTGGGCCCCCCGCCTGGGCCGCGACGACCTCACCGGTCTCCAGGCCTCCCGCCGCACGGGCTATGTCCGCACCCGCCTGCGCGACGACCGCACCCTGCTCATCGGCCGCGCGGTGACGGTGATCGACGGCGAACTGCACGCGTAAGCCGAGGCGTTGACCCCGGATACGTCGTGCTGGGCGGCAGGCGGCATCGGCTCGGTCCGCCGCCGCCTGCGCCACGCACGCCCCATCTATGAAGCACAGAGCAGGAGTTGAAGCCCGCTCAACCGCAAGAGAACGAGAGGACGAGATCCTCAAGCCGTCGGCAACCAGCCCACCTTGCCCGCGAGCAGCGCGTACCCCACAAACGCGCCGATGTCGAGCAGCGAGTGCGCCACGACCAGCGGCCCGACCCGGCCCCACCGCCGGTAGAGCCACACGAAGACCACGCCCATGACCATGTTGCCGATGAAGCCGCCGATGCCCTGGTAGAGGTGGTACGAGCCGCGCAGCACCGCGCTGGCGACCAGGGCCGTGCCCGGTGTCCAGCCCAACTGGCCGAGCCTGCGCAGCAGGTAGCCGACGACGATCACCTCTTCGAGGACCGCGTTCTGCACGGCGGACAGCACCAGGACCGGGAACTTCCACCACACGTCGGGCAACGCCTCCGGCACCACGGTGAGGTTGAAGCCGAGGCTCCGCGCCGCGAGGTAGAAGGCGATGCCGGTGCTGCCGATCACGGCCGCGACCGCCGCGCCCCGCGCCAGGTCGGACCACGGCCGGCTGCGGTCGAAGCCGATGACGCGCAGGCTCTTGCCCTCGCGCTGGAGCAGGTGTGCCACGAGCAGCACCGGCACCAGCGCGGACGCGATGCCGAACAGCTGCCAGGCGAGGTCGAGCCACGGACGGCCGGGCGCGGCCGAGGCGTTGAGGGTGGCCGCCTGGTCCTTGAGACCGCCCGGCTTGGTGACCGAGCCGATGAAGCTGATGAGCGCGGAGACCCCGCTCGCCCCGAGCGAGAGCGCCAGAACGAGCAGGGTCTCGTCCCGCAGCATCCGCCGCGGATTCCGCTCCCGGGGAAGGGACTCGGCCACCGGTTCAGCCTCCACCTGCGCTCCACCTGCGCTCGACCGCAGACGGCCCACCGGCCCCCTGCGCACCTACGTCCCGCAAGGATCGCAGAAGCGAGTCGGCGCACCGCGCACCGGGTCGTATACGCCGTACCGCCCCCGCCCCATGAGTCAGGTGGGGCAGACGTACGCCGGACCGATCGCCCCGGAACACCGGCACGGTCGGACTCCACCCGCCGCCACAGGCTCAGCAGCACCCGGCACGACCGACCTGGCCGGACCCCGCCCCAGCCGCACCCGGCCCAGCCGACCCGGCCGGACCCCGCCCCAGCCGCACCGGCGGGGCCGACCCCGCCGGTGCCTCTCTCACCCGAGAAGCACCGACAAGGCCAGCCCCACCCTTCCCATCACCTCGAAAGCACCCGACGCGGCAGACCACCGCCCCGGCCACCCCAGAAGACCCCTGCTCAGCCCATCCCACCCCACCCCCGCACCTCAAGAACCGCACTCCGCACCACCACCCCCCGCGGAGCACCCCTCACCCCAGCGCCACCGCCGAAGGCACCCCCACCGGCCATGTGTGCACCGGCTCCCCCGCGTGCATCAGCTCGCCGTACCGACGCGTCGTGGCCGCCAGTGCCGCCTCCCGGTCCATGCCCCGTTCCAGGGCCCGGTGGAAGGTGGCTGCCTGCCAGGACGCTCCGTTGACGCGGCGGCGGCAGCGTTCCTCGATCACGCCGAGGTAGAAGTCGCGGTCGGCGGGCTCGATGCCCCAGGCGTCGAGGCCGGCGGAGGCCATCGGGAGGAGTTCCTCGCGGACGAGGGTGACCGCGTCGATCTCGCCGACGCCGCCGTAGCGGCCGCGCCGGGGCCAGACGAAGCGGGCGTCGATGCCGTACCGGCAGGCCGCGTCGAAGTTGGCCTCGGCGGCCGTGAAGGGCAGCCGGGTCCACACCGGGCGCGCTTCCTCGGCCAGGGCGCGCACCAGGCCGTAGTAGAAGGCCGCGTTGGCGATCACGTCGGTGATGGTGGGCCCCGCGGGCAGTACCCGGTTCTCCACGCGCAGGTGCGGGACGCCGTCCGCGATGTCGTAGACGGGCCGGTTCCAGCGGTACACCGTGCCGTTGTGCAGGACGAGTTCGGCGAGCCGGGGAACGCCGCCCGCGTCGAGGACCTCCAGCGGGTCCTCGTCGTCGCAGATCGGCAGCAGGGCCGGGAAGTAGCGCAGGTTCTCCTCGAACAGCTCGTACGCGGAGGACACCCAGCGCTCGCCGAACCAGGTACGCGGCCGCACCCCCTGCGCCTGGAGCTCGGGCGGACGCGTGTCGGTCGCCTGGAGGAACAGCGGCGGCCGGGACTCGCGCCACAGCTCGTGCCCGAACAGGAAGGGCGAGTTGGCCCCGACGGCGATCTGGGCCGCGCTCGCGACCTGCGCCGCGTTCCACACGTCCGCGAACCGGCCGGGCGTGACCTGGAGATGCAGCTGTACGGAGGTGCAGGCGGCCTCGGGAACGATGGACCGGGAGGTGCACCGCAGGTGCTCGACCCCGTCGATGTCGAGCCGGAAGTCCTCACCGCGCGCGGCCACGATCTGGTCGTTGAGGAGGGCGTACCGGTCCACCTCGGAGAGGTTCGAGGAGACCAGGTCGTCACGGCCGAGCGTGGGCAGGATGCCGATCATCAGGATCCCGGCGTCGACCTCGCCGGCCTTGCGGTCGGCGTAGGCGAGGGACGTGCGCAGTTCCTCGGCCAGCCCGTCGAAAACGCGGCCGCCCAGCCGGTGCGGCGCTATGTTCACCTCCAGATTGAACATGGCGAGTTCGGTCTGGAAATCCCGGCTGGCGATCCGCTCCAGAACCTGACCGTTCAACATTCTGGGCAGGCCGTCGGCCCCGGCGAGATTCAATTCGATCTCAAGCCCCATGAGGTTCTTGGGCCGGTCGAAACGCTTCTCTGCCAGCAGCCGCTCCAGTCCCGCCAGGCACTTCTGGAGCTTTTCGCGGTAGCGCCCGCGATCGGACAGGTCGAACGACCCTGCCACGACCTTCTCCCCCATGCAAATATCCCTCCTCGGACGGGCGGCCCGAGGGTCCGGCCGCCGGGTTCACCGGTCCGGGCTCCCCGGATCAGGTGGGATGATGCCCAGCGGAAGCGATCCATAACGCCGCATCCGGCCTCGCCGCCCGTTATTCTGTCGTGGTGTCCTGCGGCACATTCACTGGGCATACCGCAGCACGCACCTTCGGGTGCCCAGATCGTCTCGTGAAAAACGCCGACGACATTCGGCCGACCGCGTGACACGCGGAGCACGAGGTCAGCGGCGCGGACCGCCCCGGAAATCGGGAGGAATACCGCAGATTCCCGGCCGGATATCCGCTTGTTCCGATCACCGGAATCCGATAGCCGAAACACCAGCTGAACACGTGTCGTATAAACTTCGCGGAGAAGGCCGAAGGTTGGCGCCCCGGTATCGGTTTCCGACGCGTTCCCACCGTGTTCCCGCCGTCAGGTGACGGACGACGGGCCTCAGCCACACCCGCGTCCACCGCTCCGGGCCCCCATCTCCCAGGCCGCCCACCTGTGAGCAGACAGCGCCGTCCGCCCTACCCTCCTCGCGCCGCCGCGCCTGTCGAACGAGAGGCGACCCACCATGCCGCTGCACGTTCCCCCTGCCCCCGCGCCCGCACTGCGCACCATCCTCACGGCCCTCGGTTCCCCCACCGCGGTACGTGAGGCCCGCACCCCCTCCCTGCGCGCAGCACAGGGACCTGTCACCGCTGAACTCCCGCTCGCCGTGCACGTGTTGGACCACGCCACCGACCCGGGTCCGGCCGCGACCCGGCTGGCCGGCTGGCGCTTCCTCATCCGCTCCGGCGACCGCGCCGTGGCCGCCGCGGACACCATGCTCACCGCCGACGGCTGGGCCTTCTCGCGCTTCTTCGAGGGCCCCTACCTCCCCTCCACCGAGCGCGCGCTCCAGCAGGCGGAGACCTTGCAACAGCCGTACCAACCACGCCTGTTGTCCGTACCCGGGCTCTACATGCTCACCCTGTGGCTGCACGGCGACATCACGGCCGACCCGGCCGAGGGCCTCCCGGCAGCCGACGACCTGTTGATCCCGCTCGCCCCGGCCCCGCCCGGCATCTCCGCCCACCGGCCGCACCGCGTCTCGGAGTTGCTGCCCGTCCTCACCCTCCGGGCGAACCGCGTCCCACTGCTCGGCTCCCCCGCCTGACCGAAACCCGAGACCCGGAACGCGACACCCGGAACCAAAACCGCCGTACCCCGCTTCCGCGCGCCGGAAGCGGGGTACGAGTGTCTGCGGGCCGACCCTCGCGCGCTCGGCAGCCGCGCCCCCTGGCGCCCCGGGGCATCCCGTATGGGCCATGTGGGCCATGCGGACTAGCCCCTTCCGGTGACTGCGAACCACCCAAAATGACAGTGCAGTTGGATTGAACCGTCCGCGTGGGTGACACGTCATCAACCTGTGAGAAGCGGTGCCGCGAAATCCCTGCGGAACGACCTCCGTAGGGCAACACTGGGTTCCGACCGACTCATTTACGGGGGACGGACATGACCACGACAGAGCGAGAGATCCCACCCATGTGCCAGCACCAGCCGCCGTGCCCGCCAGCCGAGTCCGCCGACCGCGAGTCCGCCCGCCTCGTGGCGCACCACCCGGAGCAGGGATGGAGTCTGCTGTGCAACGGCGTCCTGCTGTTCGAGGACACCGGTGAGCTGCTGCCCGACGGCCGGGTGATCGCGCCGCACCGCCCGCTCGGCGCGGACCACGTGATGACCGCCGCCTGAGCGGCACACCGAGCACGACCCGGGAGCCCTGCGGGGCACCCGGCGACCCGAGGGGCCGGACGCACGCACCAGAGTGCGCACCGGCCCCGACGCGTGTCCGGGGCCGGAACGTAACGCGACCGACCGGACCCCCGTCAGGGACCTGTCAGAAACACCCCCGCCGACTGGTCGGATCGCCCCGGTGGGCGTGGGATGGAAGGAGAGCCCCGCGCGCGGGGAGAGCCGTCACGAGGAACGGTGCTGTGATGCCGGGTTACGACGCCTCCGTCACCACTCGGGTGGTGGCCGGCGTGAGCGGGTCCCTGGGCAGTGTGGCGGCCCTGCGCCAGGCCACCGCGCTGGCCCGCCGACTGGGCGCGGAACTGTGGCCCGCACTCGCCTGGGAGCCGCCCGGCGGAGAACCGGTCGCGCGCCGCCCGCTCGTCCACGACCCGCTCCTCGACGAGTGGCAGCGGCTGGCCGAGCAGCGTCTGGTCTCGGTACTGGAAGAGGTCTTCGGGCAGACCGGTCCCGGCTTCCCGTTGCACCCCGTGATCATCCGGGGCTCACCGGGCCGCGCCCTGGTGACCGTGGCGGACCGCGAGAGCGACCTGCTCGTCGTCGGCGCCGGGCGCCGCAAGCTGCGCCACCCCTTCTCCGGCCGGGTCTCCCGCCACTGCCTCGCCCACGCCCACTGCCCGGTCCTCGCCGTACCGCCCTCACCGCTGGAGTCCCAGCTGGTGGCCGTCCACCGACGCAACGCCTGGCATCTGCGCATCGACACCCGCGAACTGTGACGCCACCCCGGGACCGCCATACCTCCCCCTCCCCACGACACCCACGCCACGCCCCCTCCGTACGCCCCCCACCGGCTGCGGACCCGCCCTGCCCGGGGCAGCATGGAAATGTCGTACGAGACGCATGGACAACCTGGCTTGAGAGATAACGCTCGGTGTCCGCCCCAGGAGCGCGGACCAGCCCTCCTCCGACCCCTATCCGCAGTGCCCCGCCAGGCTCCGGGCCTCCACTTTTGCTGCTTCGCCACCACCGGTCGAGCCATTCTTAACGCAAGATTGACGCCCTCGGCTCCGGCAGGGCATGGGCCCTGGCGTCACTCTCCGCTTACGCTGGTGCCGCCGTCCGCGTGATGGCCGCAGAGAGCCGCAGAGAGCTGAGCCGCACCACCAGGAGCACGCCGATGGCCACGACCGAGCACCCTCCCAGTCGCCTGCGCGCCTGGATGCTTGAGGGGCTGTCCGACATGGGCAGGAGCGGCGGCCTGACCGGACCCCATGCCGAGCCGGAACCCCCGCACAAGGGGCAGCGCTGGTGGCGGGTGATGTGCCTGACCGGTGTCGACTACTTCTCCACCCTCGGCTACCAGCCGGGCATCGCGGCCCTGGCCGCCGGACTCCTCTCGCCCATCGCGACCGTGGTCCTCGTCATCGTCACCCTGGCGGGCGCGCTCCCGGTGTACCGGCGGGTGGCGCAGGAGAGCCCGCACGGCGAGGGCTCGATCGCGATGCTGGAGCGGCTGCTCTCGTTCTGGCAGGGCAAGCTGTTCGTGCTGACGCTGCTCGGCTTCGCGGCCACGGACTTCCTGATCACCATCACCCTGTCCGCCGCCGACGCCTCCACCCACCTGGTGGAGAACCCGCATCTGACGAGCCTGCTCCAGGGCCATCAGATGCTGATCACACTGTTGCTGGTCGCGCTGCTCGGTGCGGTGTTCCTCAAGGGCTTCCTGGAGGCGATCGGCGTCGCCGTCGCCCTGGTCGGCATCTATCTCGGGCTGAACGTGGTCGTGGTGATCTCTGGCCTGTGGCACGTCCTGACCGCCGAGCACGTGGTGACCGACTGGACCACCGCCCTGACCGCGCAGCACGGCAACGTCTTCGTGATGATCGGCGTCGCCCTGATCGTCTTCCCGAAGCTGGCCCTCGGTCTGTCCGGCTTCGAGACCGGGGTCGCCGTGATGCCGCACGTCCGCGGCGACGAGGGCGACACCGAGGAACGGCCGACCGGCCGCATCCGGGACACCAAGAAGCTGCTCACCACGGCCGCCGTGATCATGAGCTGCTTCCTCATCACCACCAGCTTCATCACCACGCTCCTGATCCCGGCGCAGGAGTTCAAGCCGGGCGGCAAGGCGAACGGCCGCGCCCTCGCGTACCTCGCTCACGAGTACCTGGGCAACATCTTCGGCACGGTGTACGACGTCTCGACCATCGCGATCCTGTGGTTCGCGGGCGCCTCCGCCATGGCCGGGCTGCTCAATCTGATGCCGCGCTATCTGCCCCGCTACGGCATGGCACCGCACTGGGCGCGCGCCGTCCGCCCGATGGTCATCGTCTTCATCCTGATCGCCTTCCTGGTCACCTGGCTCTTCGACGCCAACGTGGACAAGCAGGGCAGCGCCTACGCCACCGGTGTGCTGGTGCTGATCAGCTCGGCCGCCATCGCGGTGACCATCGCCGCGCACAAGGCGAGGCAGCGCGGCTGGACCATCGCGTTCGCGGTCATCTCGGCGGTGTTCCTGTACACAACCGTCGTGAACGTCATCGAGCGCCCGGACGGTGTGAAGATCGGCGCCTGCTTCATCGCGGGCATCATGCTCGTCTCGTTGCTGTCCCGCCTGGCCCGCGCCTTCGAGCTGCGTGTGACCAGCGTGACGATGGACCCGATGGCGGAACGTTTCATCAGGGACATGGCCAGCCGGAAGATCCGGTTCATCGCGAACGAGCCCGACCAGCGCGACAAGGCCGAGTACCGCGACAAGATCGAGCAGATCCGGGCCGACAACGACATGCCCGAGCAGGAGGACTTCGTCTTCGTCGAGGTCAAGGTGTCGGACCCCTCGGAGTTCGAGTCCTGCCTCACCGTGCACGGCGAGGTCCTGCACAACCGCTACCGGGTGCTGACCGTCGAATCCGCCTCGATCCCCAACGGCCTGGCCGCGCTGCTCCTCCATGTGCGCGACATGACCGGCCGTATCCCGCACATCTTCTTCGAGTGGACGGAGGGCAACCCGTTCGCCAACTTCCTGCGCTTCTTCCTCTTCGGACAGGGCGAGGTCGCCCCCGTCACCCGCGAGGTCCTGCGCGAGGCGGAGCCGAACCGGGCCCGCCGCCCACGCGTCCACACGGGCTGAGGCCCCTCGTACACCGGGCGGGCCCCGCGTCCACTCGGCCCCCTGCGCGTGACACGCGAAACCGGACCCGTGTGTCCCGTTCCCGACCTCTGGATTTATGGTGACGAACATGCAGTCATACACCATCGGCCAGGCGGCGCGGCTGCTCGGCGTGAGCCCCGACACCGCACGACGCTGGGCCGACGCCGGCCGCATGGCCACGCACCGCGACGAATCCGGACGACGCCTGATCGCGGGCAAGGACCTCGCGGCCTTCTCGGTCGAGCTGGCCCAGACGGGCGCCGGTGAGGAGGAGACCTCCTACACCTCGGTCCGCAACGCCTTCCCCGGCATCGTCACCGCCATCAAGCTCGGTGACGTCGCCGCCCAGGTGGAGATCCAGGCGGGCCCGCACCGGCTGGTCTCCCTGCTCACCCGGGAGGCGGTGGACGAACTCGGCCTGGAGGTCGGCATGGAGGCCACCGCGCGCGTGAAGTCCACGAATGTCCACATTGATCGCATCTGAGCGTTAATTCACGCATAGCGCCAAACATGGCTTTACGCGAATTTCCGGCCCGGACGCGAAGCGGCTGCAGGGCCGGAAATCGGTGAAAGAAATCTCACAGACCGGACATTGACGGCCCTGCCGTCCAGAACGTCACCAACGCCCCCGGAGGGTCGTCCGCGCAGCTCAGGAAGCCGCCGCCGACGCGACCGGTGCGGGCGCGCCGAAGGGGTAGTTCCCGTCCACCCGGATCCCCGTGATCCCGCTGATGTGCCGACCGCCGCAGCGGTCCTGGGGCAGCACCAATTGCGGACCCGCCGCGTCCAGCGGAGTGCCGTCGATCGTGACCCCGAGAAGTACCGGAGCGTGTGCGAAATCGGGGTCGATCTCGGCCCACGACAACACCGCGTGATGCCCGTCCGTCCCTGTCACCGCAATGAGAAAGCGGAGTCGGTCCTTACGGCGGGCCGGGTCGAAATGAGGGCCCGCGTCGGTGAGGACGTCGTAAAGGCGCGGCCCCGAGAAACGGTGCCGCTGAATGCCGCTCGTGGCGCATTCGAACGTCACCTCCACCCCGTACTGCGGCCAGCCAAACAGGTCCCGCACGGTCAGCCGGGCGGGTCTGGCCAGGTCGCCGGTCATGGCCCATTGCGCGAGTGACACCTTGCGACCACCTCCCAGGAATACGTACCCGCAAGACGCTGGCACACAAACGCATATGCCAGCTCCAGATCACAACTTGGCCGCTCATGCAATGCGACAGATGGCCTACCACCCGCAATTGCGGCAGTATCATCGCCGCATGGCCGGACTCCGGCCGTGGAAGAGCGCAAGGGGCTGTTCCACTGATCGTGAGGAGAAGAACCGTGATGACCCGTTCCGTACGCCGGACCCGCCGGATGCTGCCGCTGGCCGGTGTGGGAGTTGCCGCTCTGCTGGCGCTCAGCGCGTGCTCCTCCTCCGACGGGTCCACGCCTGCCAAGGCGGACTCGTCGGACTCCGCCTCGGCGAGCCCGAAGCCGAAGGGCACCGTCACCGTGTTCGCGGCGGCCTCCCTCAAGGAGACCTTCACGACGCTCGGCAAGCAGTTCGAGCAGCAGCACCCCGGCACCAAGGTCGATTTCAGCTTCGGCGGCAGTGACACCCTCGCCGCGAGCATCACCAGCGGTGCCCCGGCCGACGTCTTCGCCGCGGCCAGCCCCAAGACCATGAAGATCGTCACCGACAAGCAGGACGCCGAGGGCACCCCGGCCACCTTCGCCCGCAACCAGCTGGAGATCGCGACCCTGCCGGGCAACCCCGACAAGGTCGACTCCCTGAAGGACCTGACCGACCCCAAGCTCAAGGTCGTCCTGTGCGACAAGACGGTTCCCTGCGGCGCCGCCGCCCAGAAGGTGCTGGACGCCAGCCACCTCAAGGTCACCCCGGTCTCCTACGAGCAGGACGTGAAGTCCGCGCTCAACAAGGTCGAGCTGAAGGAGGCCGACGCCTCCCTCGTCTACAAGACCGACGTCAAGGCCGCCCAGGGCAAGGTCGCGGGCGTGGAGTTCGCCGAGTCCAAGGACGCGATCAACGACTACCCGATCACCCTGCTGAAGGGGTCGAAGAACGCCGAGACCGCCAAGGCGTTCATCGCCCTGGTGCAGTCGCCCGAGGGCCAGAAGGTGCTGACCCAGGCCGGCTTCCTCCAGCCGTGACCGCACTCGACAGCACCGGCGCCGCGACCACCCCCATGGGAGGGCCGCGGCGCCCCCGCGTACGCGCGCACCGGCGCGGTGTCCCCCTCCCGCTGCTGGTGCCGGGCATCGTGGCGATCGCGTTCCTGCTGGTGCCCCTCCTCGCCCTGCTCGTGCGGGCTCCCTGGAAGAGCCTGCCCGACCAGCTGAGCAGCCCCGAGGTGTGGCAGGCCCTCCAGCTGTCCCTGATCAGCGCGACGGCTGCCACCGCGGTCAGCCTCGTCCTCGGGGTGCCCCTCGCCTGGATCCTCGCGCGCACCGAGTTCCCCGGCCGGTCCTTCCTGCGCGCCCTGGTGACCCTGCCGCTAGTGCTGCCGCCGGTCGTCGGCGGTGTGGCCCTGCTGCTCGCCCTCGGGCGCAACGGCGTCGTCGGCAAGTGGCTCGACGCCTGGTTCGGGATCACGCTGCCGTTCACCACCGCGGGCGTGATCATCGCGGAGGCGTTCGTCGCGATGCCCTTCCTGGTCATCAGTGTCGAGGGCACGCTGCGCGCGGCCGACCCGCGCTTCGAGGAGGCGGCCACCACGCTCGGCGCGTCCCGCTTCACCGCGTTCCGCCGGGTCACCCTGCCGCTGATCGCCCCCGGCATCGCCGCCGGTGCCGTCCTGGCCTGGGCGCGTGCCCTCGGCGAGTTCGGCGCGACGATCACCTTCGCGGGCAACTTCCCCGGCCGCACCCAGACCATGCCGCTCGCGGTCTACCTCGCCCTGCAGAACGACCCCGAGGCCGCGATCGCCCTCAGCCTGATCCTGCTGACCGTGTCCATCGCGGTGCTCGCGGGGCTGCGGGACCGGTGGATGACAGGAGCGTGACGGTGCCGCGAGGATGGAAGTCGCCCCCCGCGCGAGTACCGACGAAGGACAGTTCCCGGATGACCGAGATCAACGCGCCCCGCCCGGGCGTGAGCGACGTGGAGGCCACGGACGAGCAGGGCCTGGACGCCCGGCTCGTCGTCGACCGGGGCACCTTCCGTCTGGACGTGTCCCTGCGCGCCGCTCCCGGAGACGTGGTGGCCCTGCTCGGCCCCAACGGCGCGGGCAAGACCACCGCGCTACGGGCGCTCGCGGGCCTGATCCCGCTCACCGAGGGGCATCTGCGCCTGGACGGCGAGCCGCTGGAGCGCACCCCGCCGGAGTCGCGCCCGGTCGGCGTGGTCTTCCAGGACTATCTGCTCTTCCCGCATCTGTCCGCCCTGGACAACGTGGCGTTCGGGCCGCGCTGCCACGGCGTGGGCAAGGCGGAGGCCCGTACCCAGGCCGCGGCCTGGCTGGACCGGCTGGGTCTGGCGGACCACATGAACGCCAAGCCCCGTCGCCTCTCCGGCGGCCAGGCCCAGCGCGTCGCCGTGGCGCGGGCGCTGGCCACCCAGCCCCGCCTGCTGCTGCTCGACGAACCCCTCGCCGCGCTGGACGCGCGCACCCGCCTGGAGGTCCGCTCCCAACTGCGACGCCACCTCGCGGAGTTCGAGGCCGTCGCCGTCCTGGTCACACACGATCCGCTGGACGCCATGGTGCTCGCCGACCGCCTGGTGGTCGTTGAGCACGGCCGCGTGGTGCAGGAGGGCAGCCCCACGGAGATCGCCCGCCATCCGCGCACGGACTACATCGCTCAGCTCGTCGGCCTCAACCTCTACCGGGGAACCGCCGACGGCCACACCGTACGGCTCGACGCCGGGCCGGAGATCACGACCACCGAGGAGCTGACCGGACCGGCCTTCGTCGCCTTCCCGCCGGTCGCGGTGACCCTCTTCAGGGACCGCCCGACCGGGGCCAGCGCCCGGAACCTGTGGCGCTGCCATGTCGTCGGTCTGGAGTCCCACGGCGACCAGATCCGCGCCGACCTCACGGGCGATCTGCCGCTCGCCGCCGACCTCACCACGGCCGCGGCGGCGGAACTCGACCTTCACCCGGGCGCCGCGGTCTGGGCGACCGTCAAGGCGACGCAGACACACGCTTACCCAGAGTGAGCGTGTGGACCCATTACGGTGGGGCGCCATGACCATGAGTATCCGCAACCAGCTTCCCGGCACCGTCACGGCGGTCCATTCCGGCGAGGTCATGGCGACCGTCAAGGTCCGGCTGACCGGCGGTCAGGACATCACCGCGGCGATCACCCTGGAGGCCGCCGAGGACCTGGGCCTTCGCGAGGGCACGTCGGTGCGCGCCCTGGTGAAGGCGACGGAGGTCTCGCTCGCCACCGAGCCCGTGCACCACATCTCGATCCGCAACCAGCTCGCGGGCACCATCACCGACATCGCCACCGGCGAGGCCATGGCCGCGGTGAAGATCCAGGTGCCGGGCGCCGAGCTGACCTCCGCCATCACCCACGAGTCGGCGGAGGAACTGAAGCTGTCGACGGGCTCCGACGTGGTCGCGCTGATCAAGTCGACGGAGGTCTCGCTCGCCACCGCCTGAGAAAACGCCGAGGGGCGGCTCCCACCCCGTGAATCCACAGGATCCACGGACCGGGAGCCGCCCCTCACGCGTTTACGGGATCAGTCCTCGTACGCGTCCGGCGGCGGGCAGGAGCACACCAGGTTGCGGTCGCCGAAGGCCTGGTCGATACGCCGCACCGGCGGCCAGTACTTGTCGGCGGCCGAGACACCGGCCGGGAAGACGGCCTCCTCGCGGCTGTACGGGTGCGCCCACTCGCCGCCGAGCGCGGCCGCGGTGTGCGGGGCGCCGCGCAGCGGGTTGTCGTCCGCGGACCACACGCCGGAGCCGACCTTCTCGATCTCCGTGCGGATCGCGATCATCGCGTCGCAGAACCGGTCCAGCTCGGCCAGGTCCTCCGACTCGGTCGGCTCGATCATCAGCGTGCCGGCCACCGGGAAGGACATGGTCGGGGCGTGGAAGCCGTAGTCGATCAGGCGCTTGGCCACGTCGTCGACGCTGACGCCGGTCGCCTTGGTGAGCGGGCGCAGGTCGATGATGCACTCGTGCGCGACGAGGTTGGCCGGGCCGGTGTAGAGCACCGGGAAGTGCGGCTCCAGGCGCTTGGCGACGTAGTTCGCGGAGAGCACGGCCACCTGGGTCGCGCGCTTGAGACCCTCGCCGCCCATGAGGCGCACGTACGCCCACGAGATCGGCAGGATGCCCGCGCTGCCCCACGGGGCGGCCGAGATCGGGCCGACGCCCGTCTCCGGACCGGCGGCAGGCTGGAGCGGGTGGTTCGGCAGGTACGGCGCGAGGTGCGCGCGTACGGCCACCGGGCCCACGCCCGGACCGCCGCCGCCGTGCGGGATGCAGAACGTCTTGTGCAGGTTCAGGTGGGAGACGTCGCCGCCGAAGTGGCCGGGCTTGGCGAGGCCGACCAGGGCGTTGAGGTTGGCGCCGTCGACGTACACCTGGCCGCCCGCGTCGTGCACCTGGGCGCAGATGTCGGCGACGTGCTCCTCGAAGACGCCGTGCGTCGACGGGTAGGTGATCATCAGCACGGACAGCTGGTCGCGGTACTGCTCGATCTTGGCGCGCAGGTCCTCGACGTCGATCTCGCCGTCCTCGGCGGTCTTGACGACGACGACCTTCATCCCGGCCATCGCGGCGCTCGCGGCGTTGGTGCCGTGCGCGGAGGACGGGATCAGGCAGACGGTGCGCTGCTCGTCGCCGTTGGCGCGGTGGTAGGCGCGGACGGCCAGCAGGCCCGCCAGCTCGCCCTGGGAACCGGCGTTGGGCTGGAGGGAGACCTTGTCGTAGCCGGTGACCTCCGCGAGCCGGTCCTCCAGCTCGTGGATGAGGGTGAGGTAGCCCTCGGCCTGCTCGGCGGGCGCGAAGGGGTGCAGCTGGCCGAACTCGGGCCAGGTGACCGGCTCCATCTCCGTGGTGGCGTTCAGCTTCATGGTGCAGGAGCCGAGCGGGATCATGCCCCGGTCGAGCGCGTAGTCGCGGTCGGACAGCTTGCGCAGGTAGCGCAGCATGGCCGTCTCGGAGCGGTGCTCGTGGAAGACCGGGTGGGTGAGGTAGTCGTCGGTGCGCAGCAGCGCCTCGGGCAGGGCCTCGGCGGCGGCCGCGTCCAGCGCCTCGATGTCGCCCTCGACGCCGAACGCGGCGAAGACGGCGGCCAGCTGGGCGCGGTTGGTGGTCTCGTCGCAGGCGAGGGAGACGTGGTCGGCGTCGACCAGGCGCAGGTTGACCCCGCCCTTGCGCGCGGCGCCGACGACATCGGCGGCCGTGCCGGGCACGCGCGCGGTCAGCGTGTCGAAGTAGGCGCCGTGGACGACCTCGACACCGCCCGCCTTCAGGCCCTCGGCGAGGATCGTGGCGTAGCGGTGGGTGCGACGGGCGATCGTACGCAGGCCGTCGGGGCCGTGGTAGACGGCGTACATCCCGGCCATGACGGCGAGCAGCACCTGCGCGGTGCAGATGTTGCTGGTGGCCTTCTCGCGGCGGATGTGCTGCTCGCGGGTCTGCAGCGCGAGTCGGTATGCCTTGTGGCCGTCCGCGTCCACGGAGACGCCGACGAGGCGTCCGGGCAGGCTGCGGGCGAACTTCTCGTGCACCGCCATGTAGCCCGCGTGCGGGCCGCCGAAGCCCATGGGCACGCCGAAGCGCTGCGTGGTGCCGATGGCGATGTCCGCGCCCAGCTCGCCGGGCGAGGTGAGCAGGGTGAGGGCGAGCAGATCGGCGGCGACGGTGACGAGCGCGCCCAGCTCGTGCGCCTGCTCGATCACCGGCTTCAGGTCGCGTACGGCACCGGAGGCGCCGGGGTACTGGAGCAGGACGCCGGTGATGTCACGGGCGGCCAGCTCGGCCGGGATGCCCTCGCTCAGGTCGGCGACGACGACCTCGACGCCGGTCGGCTCGGCGCGGGTCTCGATGACGGCGATGGTCTGCGGCAGCGTGTCCGCGTCGACCAGGAAGAGGCCCTTCTTGTTCTTGCCCATGCGCCGGGAGAGCGCCATGGCCTCGGCGGCGGCGGTGCCCTCGTCGAGCAGGGAGGCGCCGGAGGTGGGCAGTCCGGTGAGCTCCGCGACCATCGTCTGGAAGTTGAGCAGGGCCTCCAGGCGGCCCTGGGAGATCTCCGGCTGGTACGGCGTGTAGGCGGTGTACCAGGCCGGGTTCTCCATGACGTTGCGCAGGATGACCGGCGGGGTGAAGGTGCCGTGGTAGCCGAGGCCGATCATGGAGCCGAGGACCTGGTTGCGGTCCGCGAGCGAGCGCAGTTCCGCGAGCACCTCGGCCTCGGTGCGGGCGTCCGGCAGGTCGAGGGCGTCGGCGTTCTTGATGACGTCCGGGACGGCGGCGGCGGTCAGCTCGTCGAGCGAGCCGTAGCCGACCTGCGCGAGCATCTTGGCCCGCGCCTCCTGGTCGGGCCCGATGTGTCGCTGCTCGAAGGGGATGCCCGCTTCGAGGGCGGAGAGCGGAATGCGAGGGGCGGTCATGTGCGGAGGCCTCCTGGTCTGGCGCGACCTGCGAGGGGCACCTCGGCGCGGGTGCCCACCGGCCTCCCCCTCTGTCATCTCATACCTGAGAGCTTCACCGGATGCCCGAGGGCCCCGGCTTTCACCGTCGGTGAGAGCGGGAGCCGTGGACGCCCGCCCTGCTTTCCAGAGTGACCTCGTCCGTGCGGTACGGGGGCCTGAGAGATTCCGGGGAGGAGTTGCTCCTTCGGCGCCTCCGACTTGCTCGGAGGACTCTCCCGCACGGGGTCAGCAGCCGTTGTCAGAGTACCAGCGGGGCCGTGCCGCGCGGCGTTCGAGTGGCCGCCTCGCTCATTCTGCTCTTTTGTAGTGCTAACGGATGAGTTGGGACCACGTGGAGGGAGAGGGACCGTGCAGACCGACATCGATCCGCGCAATCTGATCGGCCGCAAGGCGTTCGACCGTAACGGCACCAAGATCGGCACCATCGACGAGGTGTATCTCGACGACGCGACGGGCGTCCCCGAATGGGCCGCCATACGCACCGGACTCTTCTCCCGCGACGCCTTCGTCCCGCTCGAACCGAGCGAACTGGTCGAGGGCACCCTCCAGGTCCCCTTCGAACGCGCGCTGATCAAGGACGCCCCGGACTTCGGGGTGGGCCGCCACCTCTCCCCCGAGCAGGAACTCCAGCTCTACCACCACTACGGCCTCGACGTGTCCGCCTCTCCCACCGCTCCCAAGGTCCCGGACCGCGACTTCGGCAAGCTCGCGGGCACCGAGGACGCCTGACCCCTCTCCTCCCTCACGTCCCCTCTTCCGGTCCACCGGCCGCCCTCGCCACCAGGGGCAGCGGGTCCGCCGGTGCCAGGTCCGGGTCGTCCACCCAGAAGGTCCGCACCCGGCCGGGCGCCGAGTCCTCCGGCGTCTCGAAGCGCACGGTGACCCGGCCGAGCCCGCTGCCCTGCACCCAGCCGGGCCCGTGTTCGGCGTGCCGTACGTCCTGGCCGGGCCGCCACTGCCGCTCCGGCGGCGGGGCCGGCGCGGCCGGGAGCGGTTCGGGCACGGCCTC
>NZ_WWIR01000690.1 GCF_009863025.1 Streptomyces sp. SID4985
AGAGCTTGCGAAGTCCACTGAGCACCCTTTCGAGCAGCGTCACATCGGGAGCGCCGCCGTTGTTCTCGTCGCCACCCGGCTGGTGGATGGCGACCAGGCCGGCCTCGGCGAGGTCGGCGACCAGAATCCGGGCCACACCGAGCGGCATGGCCAGTAGCGCGGACACCTCCGCGACCGACTTCACCTCGACGCACAGTTGGCAGATGCGCTGGTGCTCCGGGAGCAGTCCCATGAGCGCTGCCGGGTCGGCCGTCGTGCTGATCAGCGCCTCGATGGCGAGCTGATAGCGCGGCCGCGTCCGGCCGCCGGTCATCGCGTACGGACGGACCAGCGGCTGGTCCCCCTCATCGCCGTACGACTCCGCGTACGGATCATGAGAGGCGTTGGGCGGGGTCATGAATCCTCCGGGCGGGACAGCAAGTCGGTCAGTCGTGCCGTCTGACGGGGCCGGTGGGGGGATTGTGGCGGCCGGACGGTTGTTTTGTGAGGTGGGTGGTGCCGGGGCGGGTCAGTGGAGCAGACTGCCTTGTAGTTCGGCGCGCAGATCCGGGGTGAGTACCGCACCCGCGCGGTCGACGAGCAGCGCCATCTCGTAGCCGACGAGACCGATGTCGCACTCGGGGTGGGCCAGAACCGCGAGGGACGACCCGTCCGAGACGGACATGAGGAAGAGGAAGCCGCGTTCCATCTCGACGACGGTCTGCGACACGCTGCCTCCCTCGAAGATCCGGGAAGCCCCGGCCGTGAGAGAGGTCAGCCCGGAGGCGACCGCGGCCAGCTGGTCGGCGCGGTCACGGGGGAAACCTTCGGACATCGCCAGCAGAAGGCCGTCGGCGGAGACCACCACCGTGTGGGACACCCCTGGGGTGTTGTCCACGAAGTTGGTGATCAACCAGTTCAGGTTCTGTGCCGCCTGGCTCATCGGACTCAACTAACGCTCCTGCTGGTGAGTGGGGCTGGAAAAGCTGCCGGTCTGGCCGTTGCCGGCCTGGCGGCCCTGCGCGATGCCCCGGCGGAGATTGGTCAGCCGGCCGCGCACCTCGTCGGGGGAGCGCGAAACCTGCGGACCGGTCGGGGTCTGCTGCTGTTGCTGTGCGGTGCCCGGGACGAGGTTCGCCTTGGGCACACGGCGCGGCAGACCGGAGGTGGTGATGCCGCCCGCCGCGGGCTGCCGTACGCGCTCGGCCTGCCGGACGATCTCGTCGTTCGGCGAGGTGCGCCAGGAGCCCGTGGTGGACGAGGAGGAGGCGGGAGCCGCGGCACGCTGCGGAGCCGGAGCCTGGGCGGGCGCCTGCTGGTGAGCGGCCGGGGCCGCCGGAGCGGGGGCCTGCCCGGCCTCCTGCTGGCCGCCGCCGTGGAACCAGTTGGTCTCCAGCGTGTCGTACAGCGGGGTACGGCCGTCGCCGGGAGCACCGGCCGGGGGCAGCGCCGCCCAGCCCTCGTTCGGCGCCTGGCGCTGCGCGGGAGCCCGGTCGGGCTCGGGGGCCGCCTGGCGCTGCGGGAACTGCGGGCGCTGCGCGCCGAAGTCCCCGTGACCGCCCTGCTGCGGACGCTCGAACTGACCGGTGTGCGGTCCGCTCGCGCCGTGGCTGCCCGGCAGCGCGTGCTGACCGGTGTTGCCCGCGTCGTAACCGCCGCCGTCGTACGCCTGCGGCGCCGCGAACTGGCCGGTGCTCTGCGGGTCCTGGCCATTGGCCGGGCCGCCGAAGCCGTTGTTCTGGGCGTACGGGTCGTGGCCGCCGCCCTGCTGGGCGAACCGGTTGCCCTGCTGGGCGCCGGGCCGCTGGAACTGACCGGTGTTCTGCTGCTCGTTGGAGCCGGGCCGCGCGAACTGACCGTTGTTGTGCTGGTCGTTCATGCCGGGCCGCTGGAACTGGCCCGTGTTCTGCTGCTCGTTGGCGCCGGGCCGGGCGAACTGACCCGTGTTGTGCTGCGGGTTGCCCGTGCCGGGCCGGGCGAACTGGCCCTCGTTGTTGCCGTACAGGTCCTGGCGGGGGAACTCGCCGGTGCCGGACGGGTCGTGCGCGTCGATGCGGGGCATCTCCGCGGTCGCGCCCGCGCCCTGGCGGTCGTCCACGCGCGGCATCCGCGCGGTGTGCGGGGCCTGCTCGTCGTGGCCGCGTGGGGTGTCCATCGACGCACGGTTCTGCGGGGCGTCGCCCCACTCCGGGCCGCGCTGCTGCGGGTTGCCGCCGGGCAGCTCGGCACGCGGACCGCCACGCGGCGGCAGCTGGGGCTGACGGCCCTGGTCGGCACCGCCTCGCGG
>NZ_WWIR01000691.1 GCF_009863025.1 Streptomyces sp. SID4985
GGGTCGCGAGGCCGAGCGCGAGCAGGACGCCGCCGCCCGCCTCCGCCAGGCCCGCCATCGTCGCGCTCCGGCGGCCCGGCGCGAAGCCGACGGACTCCATGAACTGGCCCGTGCCCTCCAGTCCGTGCCCGCCGAACCAGCCGAACAGCTTCTGCGCGCCGTGCGCGGCCAGCACCCCGCCCGTGCCCAGCCGGAGCAGCAGCAGGCCCAGATCGCGTCGGTCGTAACAGCCCATGATGACTCTCCTACGGGTTCCGCGTCGCTTCCACCGTTCCACCGTCGCAGGCCGCCGGGCGCCGGTCCTGTCGGGGCGGGCGTTCGGGTGGAGGAGAAGGCCGAAGAGAAGGTCGAAGAGAAGGCGGAAAAGAAGGTGGAAGAGAGGAGGGGGCGGACATGTCGAGAGACATGCGGAAGTGCCGGGTGGAGAAGGCGATGCCGAGGTGACGGCGGTGCTCCGGGCCGATCTTCATAAGAGAGCAAATTCCTGGGCCGGAACCCACCTCCCGGAGGGAAACGGCTGTTCGAGCCGGTGTACGGTCCCGGGGTGCGTGAATGTTCCCGGCTCAGCCGACGTGCCGTCCTCGGGCTCACTGCGGCCGCCCTCCCCGTTTCCCTGAGCGTCTCCGAGAGCGGAGCCCCGGCCTACGCCGCCGAGGCCACCGGTGTCGTCGGCGGTGAGCAACTGGCCCGCAAGGGGGTCCAGGTGCGCGGCGCCGCCGCAGTGCCCAAGAAGCTCACCGCCCGCTCCTGGGTCGTCGCCGACGCCGACAGCGGGGAGGTCCTCGCCTCGTACAACGCGCACCAGCGCCTCGCCCCCGCCTCCACCCTGAAGATGCTGTTCGCGGACACGGTGCTGAAGAAGTTCGACCGCACCCGGCGCTACCAGGTCACCGACGCCGACCTCGCCGACGTCCCCTCCGGCTCCAGCCTCGTCGGCATCAAGCCCGGCATCACCTACACCGTCGACCAGCTCTGGCAGGGCGTCTTCCTGCGCTCCGGCAACGACGCCGTCCACGTGCTCTCCCACATGAACGGCGGCATCGACAGGACCGTCGCCGAGATGCAGCAGCGCGCCGAGTACCTGCACGCCCTCGACACCCACGTGGTCAGCCCCGACGGCTTCGACCACCCCGGCCAGATCTCCTCGGCGTACGACCTCACGCTCTTCGCCCGCGCGGGTCTGAAGGACGCCGACTTCCGCGCCTACTGCGGCACGCGCACCGCCGACTTCCCGGCGGGCGGCAAGAAGACCTTCCAGATCCAGAACACCGACCGCCTGCTCACCGGGGCGTACGGGCTGACCCCGTACGAGGGCCTCATAGGCGTCAAGAACGGCTACACCAGTCACGCGGGCAACACCTTCACCGGCGCCGCCACCCGGGGCGGCCGCACCCTGCTCGTCACGGTGATGCACCCCGCCACCGGCAGCAACGCCGTCTACGAGCAGACCGCCGCGCTCCTCGACTGGGGCTTCACCCACGGGAGTTCGGCCCGCGCGGTCGGCACGCTCGTCGAGCCCGGCGTCCCCGCGACCGCCCGTCCGGCACCCGCGGGCGGCAAGGCCG
>NZ_WWIR01000692.1 GCF_009863025.1 Streptomyces sp. SID4985
GGTTCCACCCCGCCAAGCCCAGCCGCAGGCGCCCCCGTTCCCTCCGGCCGTTCCTCGCGCTCGCCCTGCGGGACGTACGGCGGGTTGCCCTCGTTCATGCTCTCCCCACGGCTGTTCGCGGCCACGCGTGTCGGTGGTGACCGCGCGGCTCGATCCCCTGGCGGTGCCCGGGGTCCAGCGCTCCGGGCACGGCTTTACAGGATTCAACCAGGTTCGCCGCAGGCGGCGCAGGGGGTGTCAGGGTGCCTGACGGGCGGGGGACGCGACGGGGGCGGGGGCGGCGGAGGGGCCCGGGACCGCGGCCCAGGCGGTCGTGGGAGCGGGGGAGTTGACGGAGAACGGGGTGATCTCGTCCAGCGGGCGTATCAGCGGGGAGGCGGCCTGGGGCAGGGCGAGGTCGCGCACGGTGTCCTGGGCCCGCCCGTCGGCCGGTGCCGGCAGGCCGGGCAGCAGGGGCGCGGAGACGGAGGTGGGCGCCGCGGGTGTCTGGCCGAGCTGTCCGGTGCCCTGGGCGAGCAGCGGGGCCGTGGCGCGGCGCCGCT
>NZ_WWIR01000693.1 GCF_009863025.1 Streptomyces sp. SID4985
GAACGTCGCGCGGCTGCGCCTGGGAGCACTGCTCATCCCGAACAGACGACACATGGAAGTCCCACCTCTCCGCCACCACGACCGGACGCCCCCGGGCAGTCCGGCCCGCAACACCCGAGCCGATCCCGACCCATGTCCAGGCCGATCGGGCCCTCCGTCCGTGCCGTGCGCACGACCGGTCGCACCGCTCCTGCCCCGACCACGCACCCGCATGCCCGG
>NZ_WWIR01000694.1 GCF_009863025.1 Streptomyces sp. SID4985
GTCGTGGTGAAGTGGCTGACGACCACCGACCACAAGACGATCGGCACGCTCTACCTCGCGACGTCGTTCGCGTTCTTCCTCATCGGTGGTGTGCTGGCGCTCATCATGCGCGCCGAGCTGGCCCGTCCGGGTCTGCAGATCGTCTCCAATGAGCAGTTCAACCAGGCGTTCACGATGCACGGCACCGTGATGCTGCTGATGTTCGCGACGCCGCTGTTCGC
>NZ_WWIR01000067.1 GCF_009863025.1 Streptomyces sp. SID4985
GCACCGGCGTCTGGGCGGCGCGGGCGCTCGGCGGCAGCAGCGCCCGGGCAGACGCAGCCGCCTTCCGGCGCCGTCGGCCCGGCGACTACGGTCACTTCCACGGCAGGCAGTCGACTGCCGCTCGGGTCGGGGCAGACAGCCCCCGCACCCCGGCCGGGCGTTCGCCGCCGCAGCCGTTGGAGGCCCCCCCGTGCCAGAGTCGGGGCGGGCGGTTGCCGCATCCGCCCCCGGCCGGACGGCCGGGCGGTCGTCGCCGCAGCCGTCGAGGGCTCCCGTACCGGAGACAGTGCAGGCCGCCGGAGGCGCCTCGCCTCAGCCGGGCCGACGGGTGTTCACTGCCGAACCGCCGGAGGCCCACCCCACTCGGACCCCGCCGAACGGCGAGAGCCGGGGAGAACTCCTACGCTCGTCTCATGTCAGAGGTGTACGCGACCCGCCGATCCCGGCTGAGGGATCGCTGCAACGCGGCCGGTACCGCGGCAGCGCTCATCTCCCGTCCTGCCAATGTGCGGTATCTGGCGGGAGCCGCGCCCCAGGGGGCGGTTCTGCTCCTCGGCAGGCGGGAGGACCAGCTGGTGTGTCCCGTCCCGCCGGAGGAGCGGCCGGGGGAGGGGCGTCCCGACGAGGCCCTCGCCCTGCATGTGCTGCCCACCGCCGGAGGCGACCCCGCCGTGGCCGCCGCCGGGCTCGCGGGCGGTGAGGGCACCGACGCCCTGGCCGTGGAGGAGCACCACCTCACCGTCGCCCGGTACCGCGCCCTCGGCTCGGTCGCCCCCGGGCTGCGCCTCGCGGACCTGGGAACCGCCGTGGAGCAGCTGAGGGTGGTCAAGGACGAGGAGGAGATCTCCTGTCTGCGGATCGGCGCGGAGATCGCCGACCAGGCCCTGGGCGAGCTGCTCGAGTCCATCCTCGTCGGCCGCACCGAACGGCACCTCGCCCTGGAGCTGGAGCGGCGCCTGGTCGACCACGGCGCCGAGGGCCCCGCCTTCCCGACCTCCGTGGCGACCGGACCCAACTCCGGCCGCTGTGGACACCGGCCCACCGACCGGCGGGTGGAGGAGGGCGACTTCCTCTCCGTCTGCCTCGGCGCGACCTACCGCGGCTATCGCTGCGAGATCGGCCGCACCTTCGTCATCGGCACCTCGCCCGCCGACTGGCAGGTCGAGCTGTACGACCTCGTGTTCGCCGCCCAACGGGCCGGACGCGAGGCCCTGGTGCCCGGTGCCGCCTACCGCGATGTGGACCACGCGGCCCGCCAGGTGCTGGACTCCGCCGGGTACGCGGACGCCCTGCCGCCGGTCACCGGACACGGGGTCGGACTCGAAATCGACGAGGACCCGCAGCTCGCCCCTTCAGCCATGGGTAAACTGGACGCTTGCGTGCCGGTCACCGTCGAACCCGGGGTTCACCTCCCGGGCCGGGGCGGCGTCCGGATCGATGACACGCTCGTCGTGCGCCCAGAGGCGGACGGCGGACCCGAGCTACTCACCATCACGACCAAGGAGCTGCTCGCGCTTTAACGGTGCGTGCCCCGTGGTCGTCCACGTCAGTCCAGGAGATTCCGCAACCGTGGCTTCCACGAACGACCTCAAGAACGGCATGGTGCTCAAGCTCGATGGCGGCCAGCTGTGGTCCGTCGTCGAGTTCCAGCACGTCAAGCCCGGCAAGGGCCCGGCCTTCGTGCGCACCAAGCTGAAGAACGTGCTGTCCGGCAAGGTGGTCGACAAGACCTTCAACGCCGGCGTCAAGGTCGAGACCGCCACTGTCGACAAGAGCGACATGCAGTTCTCGTACATGGACGGCGAGTACTTCGTCTTCATGGACATGGAGACCTACGACCAGCTGCACATCGACCGGAAGACCGTCGGCGACGCCGCCAACTTCCTGATCGAGGGCTTCGAGGCCACCGTCGCCCGCCACGAGGGCGAGGTGCTCTACGTCGAGCTGCCGGCCGCCGTCGAGCTCGTCATCCAGGAGACCGAGCCGGGTGTCCAGGGCGACCGCTCCACCGGTGGCACCAAGCCCGCCACGCTGGAGACCGGCCACCAGATCCAGGTCCCGCTGTTCATCACGACCGGCGAGAAGATCAAGGTCGACACCCGCACCAGCGACTACCTCGGCCGGGTGAACAGCTAACCGTGGCTGCCCGCAACACGGCCCGCAAGCGCGCGTTCCAGATCCTCTTCGAGGGCGATCAGCGCGACGCGGACGTACTCACGGTCCTCGCGGACTGGGTCCGGCTCTCCCGGTCCGACACCCGGCAGCCCCCGGTCAGCGAGTACACGATGCAGCTTGTCGAGGGCTACGCGGACCACGCGTCGCGCATCGACGAGCTGATCGCCCAGTACGCGGTCGGCTGGACGCTGGACCGGATGCCGGTCGTCGACCGTAACCTGCTGCGGCTCGGCGCGTACGAGCTGATCTGGGTGGACGAGACGCCCGACGCGGTCGTTCTGGACGAGATGGTGCAGCTTGCCAAGGAGTTCTCGACGGACGACTCGCCGGCGTTCGTGAACGGCCTGCTGGGCCGCTTCAAGGAGCTGAAGCCTCGCCTGCGGCGCGATCAGCCGTAAACAGCGCCGTTGGGGCGTGGGTGGACTGTTGTGTGCCGGTTCGTGGTGGCCGGTCGCGCAGTTCCCCGCGCCCCTTTGGTGTTTCCGCTCGCGTAGGCCGAAAAAGCCGCCCGGGGTGGCAGGGGAAAACTCTCCCTGCCACCCCGGGCGGCACGTTTCTGCTCAATGCGCGTAAAGCGGTCAGCTGTCCTCGTGGGCGACCGCGCGGCGCGCGTCGGCGTCCAGGACGCCCCAGCTGATGAGCTGCTCGGTCAGGACCGAGGGGGACTGGTCGTAGATGACGGCGAGGGTGCGCAGGTCGTCCTGGCGGATCGAGAGCACCTTGCCGTTGTAGTCGCCGCGCTGGGACTGGATCGTCGCCGCGTAGCGCTGGAGGGGGCCCGCCTTCTCGGCCGGCACCGTGGCCAGCCGCTCCAGGTCCAGGACGAGCTTCGGCGGCGGCTCGGCGGCCCCGCCCGGCGTGGTGCCCGGCAGCAGCTCCTGCACCGGAACGCCATAGAAATCGGCCAGCTCGGCCAGGCGCTGCACGGTCACGGCACGGTCGCCGCGCTCGTACGAGCCGACCACCACGGCCTTCCAGCGCCCCTGGGACTTCTCCTCGACACCGTGGAGGGAAAGGCCCTGCTGGGTGCGGATGGCCCGGAGCTTGGCCCCGAGCTGTTTGGCGTATTCGCTGGACATATAGCTCCCCGGACACTGTGTCGACGCGGCCGACGGGGGTGCCCGCCGCGCGGCTGGTAACTCACTGTGAGGTTACGCAGCGTGATTCTTCTGCGTCAAGCCGAATGGTCCACACCGACTCTTCCGTGGTAGTGGCCGCCCGCTGACCCGAACGGGTGAAACGGGTGCTCCGAAGGACCTGCTAGGGTGGATGGCGCAAATCCGACGTCCTTTAAAGTCCGTCCCGTGAGGCGGAGAAGGGGGTCCGTTTCGTATGGACACGCACACGCAAAATCCCGCGTCCGATGCCCGGCCCGTCCTCGAGGGTCCCGACATCGCACGCGTCCTGACCCGTATCGCCCACGAGGTCGTCGAACGCGCCAAGGGCGCCGACGACGTGGTGCTCCTCGGCATCCCGACCCGGGGCGTCTTCCTCGCCCAGCGGCTCGGCGTCAAGCTGGAGCAGATCACCGGACGCACGATCCCGGTCGGCTCGCTCGACATCACCATGTACCGCGACGACCTGCGGATGCACCCGCCGCGCGCCCTCGCCCGCACCGAGATCCCCGGTGACGGTGTCGACGGCCGCCTGGTCGTGCTCGTGGACGACGTGCTCTTCTCCGGCCGCACCATCCGCGCCGCCCTCGACGCCCTGAACGACATCGGGCGCCCCCGCGCGGTCCAGCTCGCGGTCCTCGTCGACCGCGGCCACCGCGAACTGCCCATCCGCGCCGACTACGTCGGCAAGAACCTCCCCACGTCGTTGCGGGAGACGGTCAAGGTCCAGCTCGCCGAGGAGGACGGTCGCGACACCGTGCTGCTCGGTGCCAAGCCCGGCCAGTAGCGGACAGCGGCGCACGAGCTGCTTCGGCATGCCCTCGACGCGCCCTGCTCCGCCCGAATCCTCCCGTTTGAACTGCCTTACGGAGCCTGACAGATGCAGCGTCATCTCATCTCGGCCGCCGACCTCACCCGCGACGACGCCGTCCTGATCCTCGACACCGCCGAGGAGATGGCCCGGGTCGCCGACCGGCCGATCAAGAAACTGCCGACCCTGCGCGGCCGCACGATCTGCAACCTCTTCTTCGAGGACTCGACCCGGACCCGGATCTCCTTCGAGGCCGCCGAGAAGCGCCTCTCCGCCGACGTCATCAACTTCGCGGCCAAGGGGTCGAGCGTCTCCAAGGGCGAGTCCCTCAAGGACACCGCCCAGACGCTGGAGGCGATGGGCGTGGACGCCGTCGTCATCCGGCACAGCGCCTCCGGCGCCCCCTACCGCCTGGCCAACTCCGGCTGGATCGACGCGCCCGTCATCAACGCCGGAGACGGCACCCACCAGCACCCCACCCAGGCCCTGCTCGACGCCTTCACCATGCGCCGCCGGCTGATCGGCCCCGACGCCGGGCTCGGCCAGGACCTCACCGGCAAGCGCGTCACTCTCGTCGGCGACGTCCTGCACAGCCGCGTCGCCCGCTCCAACGTGGACCTGCTGCACACCCTCGGCGCCGACGTCACCCTCGTCGCCCCGCCCACGCTGCTGCCGGTCGGCGTGGAGACCTGGCCCTGCGAGGTGTCCTACGACCTCGACTCCACGCTGCCCAAGTCCGACGCGGTGATGATGCTCCGCGTCCAGCGCGAGCGCATGAACGCCGCCTTCTTCCCCACCGAGCGCGAGTACTCCCGCCGCTACGGCCTCGACGGCGACCGCATGGCGCGGATGCCCGAGCACGCCATCGTGATGCACCCCGGTCCGATGGTCCGGGGCATGGAGATCACCGCCGAGGTCGCCGACTCCGACCGCTGCACGGTCGTCGAGCAGGTCGCCAACGGTGTCTCCATCCGCATGGCCGTCCTCTACCTGCTGCTCGGCGGCAACGAGCCCGCCACCACCCAGCCCGCCACCACCCACCTTCGTACCGAGGAGAAGTAAGAACCATGAGCAAGATCCTGATCCGTGGTGCGAAGGTGCTCGGGGGCGAGCCGCAGGACGTCCTGATCGACGGCGAGACCATCGAAGCGGTCGGTACCGGCCTGTCCGCCGAGGGCGCCGAGGTCGTCGAGGCCGAGGGCAAGGTGCTGCTGCCGGGCCTGGTCGACCTGCACACCCATCTGCGCGAGCCGGGCCGCGAGGACTCCGAGACCGTGCTGACCGGCACCCGCGCCGCCGCCTCCGGCGGCTTCACCTCCGTCTTCGCCATGGCCAACACCTTCCCCGTCGCCGACACCGCCGGTGTGGTGGAGCAGGTCTGGCGGCTCGGCCGGGAGTACGGCTACTGCGACGTGCAGCCCATCGGCGCCGTCACCGTCGGCCTCCAGGGCAAGAAGCTCGCCGAGCTGGGCGCCATGCACGACTCGGCCGCCGGGGTCACCGTCTTCTCCGACGACGGCAAGTGCGTGGACGACGCGGTGATCATGCGCCGCGCCCTGGAGTACGTGAAGGCCTTCGGCGGTGTCGTCGCCCAGCACGCCCAGGAGCCCCGGCTCACCGAGGGCGCCCAGATGAACGAGGGCATCGTCTCCGCCGAGCTGGGCCTCGGCGGCTGGCCCGCCGTCGCCGAGGAGTCGATCATCGCCCGGGACGTGCTGCTCGCCGAGCACGTCGGCTCCCGGCTGCACATCTGCCACGTCTCCACGGCCGGCTCGGTCGAGATCATCCGCTGGGCCAAGTCCCGCGGCATCCAGGTCACCGCCGAGGTCTGCCCCCACCACCTCCTCCTCACGGAGGAGATGGTGCGCACCTACAACCCGGCCTACAAGGTCAACCCGCCGCTGCGCACCGAGCGCGACGTGCACGCCCTGCGCGCGGGACTCGCCGACGGCACGATCGACATCGTCGCCACCGACCACGCCCCCCACCCGCACGAGGACAAGGACTGCGAGTGGAGCGCAGCCGCCATGGGCATGGTCGGCCTGGAGACCGCCCTGTCCGTGGTGCAGGAGACCATGGTCGAGACCGGCCTGCTCGACTGGGCCGGGGTCGCGGACCGCATGTCCGCCGCGCCCGCCCGCATCGGCCGCGCCACCGGTCACGGCCGCCCGGTCGCGCCGGGCGAGCCCGCCAACCTCACGCTCGTGGACACCGCCTACCGTGGACAGGTGGACCCCGCGGGCTTCGCCTCGCGCAGCCGCAACACCCCGTACGAGGGCCGCGAGCTGCCGGGCCGTGTCACCCACACCTGGCTCCGGGGCAAGGCCACGCTCATGGACGGGAAGCTCACGTGACATCTGCACCCCTGCTCGCCGCATCGCTTGCCACGGGGCTCGCGGACGAGAAGAAATCCGCCGTGGTGACCGACTGGGGTGCCAGGATCGGCTGGCTTGTCGGACTCGCCCTCTTCATCGCGCTCGTCTACTGGCTGATGCGCGAGGGCTGGAAGTGGCGCGGCACCCTCCAGAACGACCTGCCGGAGCTGCCCGGCGTGCCGGAGGACCCCGGTACGGCGAGACTGAGCATGAGCGGCCGTTACCACGGCTCCACCACCGCCGGACAGTGGCTGGACCGCATCGTGGCGCACGGCCTGGGCACCCGCAGCCGCGTGGAGCTGACCCTCACCGACGCGGGCCTGGTGGTCGAGCGCCCCGGCGCGCACGACTTCTTCGTGCCCCTGGACGCCCTGCGCGGCGCCCGGCTCGACAAGGGCATCGCGGGCAAGGTCCTCACCGAGGGCGGGCTGCTGATCGTCACCTGGGCGCACGGCGACAAGCTGATCGACTCCGGCTTCCGCTCCGACCGCGCGGCCGAGCACAACGAGTGGGTCGACACCCTGAACCACCTGATCAACGACACGGAAGGCGCACGATGACGACCTCCACCCGGGGAGCCGCCAAGACTCCCGCCGTACTCGTCCTGGAGGACGGCCGCATCTTCCGCGGCCGCGCCTACGGGGCCGTGGGGGAGACCTTCGGCGAAGCCGTGTTCTCCACCGGCATGACCGGCTACCAGGAGACTCTGACCGACCCCTCGTACGACCGCCAGATCGTCGTCGCCACCGCCCCCCAGATCGGCAACACCGGCTGGAACGACGAGGACGACGAGTCGAGGCGCATCTGGGTCTCCGGCTATGTGGTCCGCGACCCCGCGCGCGTGCCGTCCAACTGGCGCTCCCGGCGCTCCCTGGACGACGAGCTGACCGCGCAGGGCATCGTCGGCATCAGCGGCATCGACACCCGCGCCCTCACCCGCCATCTGCGCGAGCGCGGATCGATGCGCGCCGGCGTCTTCTCCGGCGAGGCCCTCGCCCCCGAGGCCGAGCTGATCGAGCGCGTCCAGGCCCAGCCGCACATGAAGGGCGCGAGCCTCTACGAGGAGGTCGCCACCAAGGAGGCGTACGTCGTCCCGGCGGTCGGCGAGAAGAAGTTCACCGTCGCCGCGATCGACCTCGGCATCAAGGGCATGACCCCGCAGCGCATGGCCGAGCGCGGCATAGAGGTGCACGTGCTGCCCGCGACCGCCACGGTCGAGGACGTCTACGCCGTGAACCCCGACGGCGTGTTCTTCTCCAACGGCCCCGGCGACCCGGCCACGGCCGACGGCCCGGTGGCCCTCATGACCGCCGTGCTGGAGCGCAGGACCCCGCTGTTCGGCATCTGCTTCGGCAACCAGATCCTCGGCCGCGCGCTCGGCTTCGGCACCTACAAGCTGAAGTACGGCCACCGGGGCATCAACCAGCCGGTCCAGGACCGCACCACCGGCAAGGTCGAGGTCACCGCGCACAACCACGGCTTCGCCGTCGACGCGCCGCTCGACCAGGTCAGCGACACCAAGTTCGGCCGCGCCGAGGTGTCCCACGTCTGCCTCAACGACAACGTCGTGGAGGGGCTCCAGCTGCTCGACCAGCCAGCCTTCTCCGTTCAGTACCACCCCGAAGCGGCTGCGGGCCCGCACGACGCGGCCTACCTGTTCGACCGCTTCACGTCTTTGATGAGCACCGCTCCGATGGAGGGCCAGCGTGCCTAAGCGCACCGATATCCAGTCCGTCCTGGTCATCGGCTCCGGCCCGATCGTCATCGGCCAGGCCGCCGAGTTCGACTACTCCGGCACCCAGGCGTGCCGCGTGCTCAAGGCCGAGGGCCTGCGCGTCATCCTGGTGAACTCCAACCCGGCGACGATCATGACCGACCCGGAGATCGCCGACGCCACCTACGTCGAGCCGATCACGCCCGAGTTCGTCGAGAAGATCATCGCCAAGGAGCGCCCCGACGCCCTCCTGCCCACCCTGGGCGGCCAGACCGCGCTCAACACCGCCATCGCCCTGCACGACAACGGCGTGCTGGAGAAGTACGGCGTCGAGCTGATCGGCGCCAAGCCCGAGGCGATCCACAAGGGCGAGGACCGCGACCTGTTCAAGGGCGTCGTGGAGGCCGTCAACGCCAAGATCGGCCACGGCGAGTCCGCCCGCTCGGTCATCTGCCACTCCATGGACGACGTCCTCAAGGGCGTCGAGACGCTCGGCGGCTACCCCGTCGTCGTCCGCCCCTCCTTCACCATGGGCGGCGCGGGCTCCGGCTTCGCGCACGACGAGGAGGAGCTGCGCCGCATCGCGGGCCAGGGCCTCACGCTCTCCCCGACCACCGAGGTGCTCCTGGAGGAGTCCATCCTCGGCTGGAAGGAGTACGAGCTGGAGCTGATGCGCGACCGGAACGACAACGTCGTGGTCGTCTGCTCCATCGAGAACTTCGACCCCATGGGCGTGCACACCGGCGACTCGATCACCGTCGCGCCGTCCATGACGCTGACCGACCGCGAGTACCAGCTGCTGCGCGACATCGGCATCGCGATCATCCGCGAGGTCGGCGTGGACACCGGTGGCTGCAACATCCAGTTCGCGGTCAACCCCGAGGACGGCCGGGTCATCGTCATCGAGATGAACCCGCGTGTCTCGCGGTCCTCCGCGCTCGCCTCCAAGGCGACCGGCTTCCCGATCGCCAAGATCGCCGCCAAGCTGGCCGTCGGCTACACCCTGGACGAGATCCCCAACGACATCACCCAGGAGACCCCGGCCTCTTTCGAGCCCACGCTCGACTACGTGGTGGTCAAGGCTCCTCGGTTCGCCTTCGAGAAGTTCCCGCAGGCCGACTCCACGCTGACCACCACCATGAAGTCGGTCGGCGAGGCCATGGCCATCGGCCGCAACTTCACCGAGGCCTTCCAGAAGGCGCTGCGCTCGCTGGAGAAGAAGGGCAGCCAGTTCACCTTCGTGGGCGACCCCGGCGACAAGACGGCCCTGCTCGAAGAGGCGGTGCGCCCCACCGACGGCCGCGTCAACACCGTCATGCGGGCCATCCGCGCGGGCGCCACGCCCGAGGAGATCTTCGCGTACACGAAGATCGACCCCTGGTTCGTCGACCAGCTCTTCCTGATCAAGGAAGTCGCCGACGAGCTGGCCGACGCCCCCGAGCTGACCCGCGAACTGCTCGCCGAGGCCAAGCGGCACGGCTTCTCCGACGTCCAGATCGGTGAGATCCGCGGCCTGCGCGAGGACGTCGTCCGTGAGGTCCGGCACGCGCTCGGCATCCGCCCGGTCTACAAGACGGTCGACACCTGCGCCGCCGAGTTCGCCGCGAAGACGCCGTACTTCTACTCCTCCTACGACGAGGAGACCGAGGTCGCGCCGCGCGAGAAGCCCGCGGTCATCATCCTGGGCTCCGGCCCCAACCGCATCGGCCAGGGCATCGAGTTCGACTACTCCTGCGTCCACGCCTCCTTCGCGCTGTCCGACGCCGGGTACGAGACCGTCATGGTCAACTGCAACCCGGAGACCGTCTCCACCGACTACGACACCTCCGACCGGCTCTACTTCGAGCCGCTCACCCTGGAGGACGTGCTGGAGATCGTGCACGCCGAGTCCCTCGCGGGCCCGATCGCCGGTGTGGTCGTCCAGCTCGGCGGGCAGACCCCGCTGGGCCTCGCGCAGGCGCTCAAGGACAACGGCGTGCCGGTCGTCGGCACCCCGCCCGAGGCCATCCACGCCGCCGAGGACCGGGGCGCCTTCGGCCGGGTCCTCGCCGAGGCCGGACTGCCCGCGCCCAAGCACGGCACCGCCACCACCTTCGCCGAGGCCAAGGCCATCGCGGACGAGATCGGCTACCCGGTCCTGGTCCGGCCCTCCTACGTCCTCGGCGGACGCGGCATGGAGATCGTCTACGAGGAGGAGCGCCTCGCCTCCTACATCGCCGAGTCCACCGAGATCAGCCCCTCCCGGCCGGTCCTGGTCGACCGCTTCCTGGACGACGCCATCGAGATCGACGTCGACGCCCTCTACGACGGCGAGGAGCTGTACCTCGGCGGCGTCATGGAGCACATCGAGGAGGCCGGCATCCACTCCGGCGACTCGGCGTGCGCCCTGCCCCCGATCACGCTCGGCGGCTTCGACATCAAGCGGCTGCGCGCCTCCACCGAGGCCATCGCGCGCGGGGTGGGCGTCCGCGGTCTGATCAACATCCAGTTCGCCATGGCGGGCGACATCCTCTACGTCCTGGAGGCCAACCCGCGCGCCTCCCGCACGGTGCCCTTCACCTCCAAGGCGACCGCCGTGCCGCTGGCCAAGGCCGCCGCGCGCATCTCGCTCGGCGCGACCATCGCCGAGCTGCGTGCCGAGGGCCTGCTCCCGGCGACCGGCGACGGCGGCGAACTCCCGCTGGACGCGCCGATCTCCGTCAAGGAGGCCGTGATGCCCTGGTCCCGCTTCCGGGACATCCAGGGCCGCGGTGTGGACACCGTGCTCGGCCCGGAGATGCGCTCCACCGGCGAGGTCATGGGCATCGACTCCGTCTTCGGCACGGCGTACGCCAAGTCGCAGGCGGGCGCGTACGGCCCGCTGCCCACCAAGGGCCGCGCGTTCATCTCCGTCGCCAACCGCGACAAGCGCTCGATGATCTTCCCGGCCCGCGAGCTGGTCGCCCACGGCTTCGAGCTGATGGCCACCTCCGGCACCGCCGAGGTCCTCAAGCGCAACGGCATCAACGCCACCGTCGTGCGCAAGCAGTCCGAGGGCACCGGCCCGAACGGCGAGCGGACCATCGTCCAGCTCATCCACGACGGCGAGGTGGACCTCATCGTCAACACCCCGTACGGCACCGGCGGCCGCCTCGACGGCTACGACATCCGTACGGCGGCCGTGGCCCGCTCGGTCCCGTGCCTGACCACCGTCCAGGCGCTCGCCGCCGCCGTCCAGGGCATCGACGCCCTCAACCGCGGCGACGTGGGCGTCCGCTCGCTCCAGGAACACGCCGAACACCTGAACGCGGCCCGCGACTAGCAGCCCCGAGGGGGACACCGGAAACGGTGTCCCCCTCTTCGTGAGGACAGCCATGTACAAGTTCTTCTTCAACCTCGTCTTCAAGCGCATGGACCCCGAGGAGGCCCACCACCTCGCCTTCCGCTGGATCCGTCTCGCCGCCGCGCTCCCGGTGCTCCGCGTCTTCCTCGCCGCCGCGCTCGCGCCGCGCTACAAGGAGCTGCGCACGGAGGCCCTCGGGCTGCGGATGCACGGGCCCTTCGGGCTCGCCGCCGGCTTCGACAAGAACGCCGTCGCGATCGACGGCATGTCGATGCTCGGCTTCGACCACGTGGAGATCGGCACCGTCACCGGCGAGGCCCAGCCCGGCAACCCGAAGAAGCGGCTCTTCCGGCTGGTCGCGGACCGCGCCCTGATCAACCGCATGGGCTTCAACAACGAGGGCTCCGCCGCCGTCGCCGCCCGCCTCGGCGCCCGCAGGCCCGCCTTCCGTACCGTCGTCGGCGTCAACATCGGCAAGACCAAGGCCGTACCCGAGGCGGAGGCCGTCGCCGACTACGTGAAGTCCGCCGAGCGGCTCGCCCCGCACGCCGACTACCTGGTCGTCAACGTCTCCTCCCCGAACACCCCCGGTCTGCGCAACCTCCAGGCCACCGAGGCGCTGCGCCCGCTGCTCACCGCCGTGCGCGAGGCCGCCGACCGCGTGGTCGCGGGCCGCCGGGTGCCGCTCCTGGTGAAGATCGCCCCCGACCTCGCCGACGAGGACGTGGACGCCGTGGCCGACCTCGCCGTGGAACTCGGCCTGGACGGCATCATCGCCACCAACACCACCATCGCCCGCGAGGGCCTCGGCCTGCGCTCCGCGCCCGCGCTGGTCAAGGAGACCGGCGGACTGTCCGGCGCGCCCCTCAAGGCACGCTCCCTGGAGGTGCTGCGCCGCCTCTACGCGCGCGTGGGCGACCGCATCACCCTGGTCGGCGTCGGCGGCATCGAGACCGCCGAGGACGCCTGGCAGCGCATCCTCGCCGGAGCCACCCTCGTCCAGGGCTACAGCGCCTTCGTCTACGAGGGCCCGTTCTGGTCCCGCGCGATCCACAAGGGCCTCGCCGCCCGCCTGACCAACAGCCCGTACGCCACCCTCGCCGATGCGGTCGGCGCCGACGTGAGGAAGCCCGCATGAGCTCCCTGGAGCCCTTCGGCGCCCGGCTGCGCCGCGCCATGGACGAGCGCGGCCCGCTCTGCGTCGGCATCGACCCGCACGCCTCGCTGCTCGCCGAGTGGGGCCTGAACGACGACGTGGCCGGCCTGGAGCGGTTCAGCCACACGGTCGTCGAGGCGGTCGCCGACCGGGTCGCCGTCATCAAGCCGCAGATGGCGTTCTTCGAGCGCTTCGGCTCGCGCGGTGTCGCCGTCCTGGAGCGTGTCGTCGAGGAGACGCGCGCGGCCGGGGCCCTGGTCGTCATGGACGCCAAGCGCGGCGACATCGGTTCGACCATGGCCGGATACGCCGAGGCGTTCCTGCACAAGGACGCCCCGCTGTTCTCCGACGCGCTCACCGTCTCGCCGTACCTCGGCTACGGCTCGCTCGCCCCGGCCGTCGAGCTGGCCCGGGAGACCGGCACCGGCCTCTTCGTGCTCGCCCTGACCTCCAACCCGGAGGGCCCCGAGGTGCAGCACGCGGTCCGCGCGGACGGCCGTACCGTCGCCGCGACCGTGCTCGCGCACCTCGCCGCCGACAACGCGGGCGAGGCGCCGCTCGGCTCCTTCGGCGCGGTCGTCGGCGCCACCGTGGGCGACCTGTCCTCGTACGACCTCGACATCAACGGCCCGCTGCTGGCCCCCGGTGTCGGTGCGCAGGGGGCGACCCCGGCGGACCTGCCCCGGGTCTTCGGCTCCGCCGTGCGCAACGTCGTACCGAACGTCAGCCGGGGTGTTCTGCGTCACGGTCCCGAGGTCGCGGGGCTGCGGGCGGCCACGGAGCGGTTCGCGGACGAGATCAGGGCCGCTGTCGGCGGCTGACGAGGGCTGCCACGGACCGGTGCGGAGGCCGTGACGGGCGCCCAAATGCCCGTCACCGGCCTCGTGCGGTGTGAATAGAACAGCGAATCCCGGGCAATATGCCCGAAAAGTCCGGCCTCACGGAGGCTGACCAGGACTTTTCCGCTGTTCTCGCTGACTCTGGCTGAGTTGGCCGCTAGTCTCCGAGCAGAGAAACGGGCAAGCGTGTTGCTCGTACCTCCCCAGGTGTGGGGCGACTAGGTTCCTCACCGGTCCGTATCCGACAGTTCGACATCCGAGGTGACGTAGGCGTGGCTCTTCCGCCCCTTACCCCTGAACAGCGCGCAGCCGCGCTCGAAAAGGCCGCCGCGGCTCGCCGGGAGCGGGCCGAGGTCAAGAATCGACTCAAGCACTCCGGCGCCTCTCTGCACGAGGTCATCAAGCAGGGCCAGGAGAACGACGTCATCGGCAAGATGAAGGTCTCCGCCCTTCTCGAATCCCTGCCTGGCGTGGGCAAGGTCCGTGCCAAGCAGATCATGGAGCGTCTGGGCATCTCCGAGAGCCGCCGCGTGCGCGGCCTCGGTTCCAACCAGATCGCGTCCCTGGAGCGTGAGTTCGGCAGCACCGGGTCCTGAGTCCGGCCTCTGCCGGACCAGGAGTCCCGGGCACCCCGGGATTGCTGGAATAATCGCTGCATGGCTGTAACACCCCGGGGGACGACCCCCGTGCCCCCGGACGCACGTCCGCGGCTGACCGTGCTCTCCGGCCCCTCCGGGGTCGGCAAGAGCACGGTCGTCGCTCATATGCGCAAGGAACACCCCGACGTCTGGCTCTCGGTGTCGGCGACGACCCGCAAGCCGCGCCCCGGCGAGCAGCACGGCGTCCACTACTTCTTCGTCACCGACGACGAGATGGACAAGCTGATCGCCAACGGCGAGCTGCTGGAGTGGGCCGAGTTCGCCGGCAACCGCTACGGCACGCCGCGCGCGGCCGTCATCGAGCGACTGGAGAAGGGCGAGCCCGTCCTCCTCGAGATCGACCTCCAGGGCGCTCGTCAGGTCCGCGAGTCCATGCCGGACGCGCAGCTGGTCTTCCTGGCTCCCCCCTCCTGGGAGGAGCTGGTGCGCAGGCTCACCGGCCGGGGCACCGAATCGCCCGAGGTCATCGAGCGCCGCCTGGAGGCGGCCCGGACCGAACTGGCGGCCGAGCCCGAGTTCGACGAGACCCTTGTCAACACCTCCGTCAAGGACGTGGCCCGTGAGCTGCTAGCCTTGATGGACGTTGTGTGATCGTGACCGCCGTCCTGTGAACGGCATCGACGGTCGCATCGACTGAATCTTTCCCACCCATCGGAAGGCAGAGCGTGTCCTCTTCCATCACCGCGCCCGAGGGCATCATCAACCCTCCGATCGACGAGCTCCTCGAGGCCACCGACTCGAAGTACAGCCTCGTGATCTACGCGGCCAAGCGTGCCCGTCAGATCAACGCGTACTACTCGCAGCTCGGCGAGGGCCTCCTCGAGTACGTCGGTCCCCTCGTCGACACCCACGTCCACGAGAAGCCGCTGTCGATCGCGCTGCGCGAGATCAACGCCGGTCTGCTGACGTCCGAGGCCATCGAGGGCCCCGCGCAGTAAGTAGGCACAGTAAGTAGTACGGTCGGATCGCGACCGACTTATCCACAGGCCCGGCAAGCAGCTTGCCGGGCCTGTGGTGTGTGATGGTCCCGTACGTTGTGCCGAGCCGGGGAGAGACGGTGGAGAAGTCGAAGGTCGTGCTGGGGGTCAGCGGTGGCATCGCGGCCTACAAAGCCTGTGAGCTGCTGAGAAGGTTCACGGAGTCGGGCCATGACGTGCGGGTGGTACCGACCGCCTCCGCGCTGAACTTCGTCGGCGCCGCCACCTGGTCCGCCCTCTCGGGCAACCCGGTCTCCACCGAGGTCTGGGACGCGGTCCACGAGGTGCCGCACGTCCGCATCGGCCAGCACGCCGACCTGGTGATCGTCGCGCCCGCGACCGCCGACATGCTCGCCAAGGCCGCCCACGGCCTCGCGGACGACCTGCTCACCAACACGCTGCTCACCGCCCGCTGTCCGGTCGTCTTCGCCCCCGCGATGCACACCGAGATGTGGGAGCACCCCGCCACCCAGGAGAACGTGGCCACGCTGCGCGGCCGGGGCGCCGTCGTCATCGAGCCCGCCGTCGGCCGGCTCACCGGCGTCGACACCGGCAAGGGGCGGCTGCCCGACCCCGGCGAGATCTTCGAGGTCTGCCGCCGCGTGCTGGCCCGGGGCGTCTCCGAGCCCGATCTCAGGGGCCGTCATGTCGTCGTCTCCGCGGGCGGCACCCGTGAGCCGCTCGACCCGGTCCGCTTCCTCGGCAACCGCTCCTCCGGCAAGCAGGGCTACGCCCTCGCCCGCACCGCCGCCGCGCGCGGTGCCCGTGTGACTCTCGTCTCGGCGAACGCCGCGCTGCCCGACCCCGCCGGAGTGGACGTCGTCCCGGTCGGCACCGCCGTGCAGCTGCGCGAGGCCGTGCTGAAGGCCGCCGCCGAGGCCGACGCGGTGGTCATGGCCGCCGCCGTCGCCGACTTCCGTCCGGCCGTCTACGCGAGCGGCAAGATCAAGAAGAAGGACGGCAAGGAACCCGAACCGGTCGCCCTGGTGCGCAACCCCGATGTACTCGCGGAGCTGTCCGCCGAGCGCGCCCGGCCCGGACAGGTCGTGGTCGGCTTCGCCGCCGAGACCGACGACGTGGTGGCCAACGGCCGCGCCAAGCTGGCCCGCAAGGGCTGCGATCTGCTCGTGGTGAACGAGGTGGGGGAGCGCAAGACCTTCGGCTCCGAGGAGAACGAGGCGCTGATCCTCGGCGCCGACGGCAGCGAGACGCTTGTCCCGCACGGTCCGAAGGAGGACCTGGCCGACCTGGTCTGGGACCTCGTGGCGGCCCGACTGGGCTGACTGGTTGGGCCGTTGGGGACGGTGTTCTTTCGGCCACACGGAGTCATTCGTTCCATTTCGGACCCGCCGGGATCTCGCGTGGCGGGCCTGGTCAATGCCGCTGGGCATTGGGCAGAATGCCTGTGCCGCAGGTCACGGCACCCTCCACCGGGAGAGTGCGGGTGGCCTCGCGGTCGCGAGCGACCGATAAACTGTCCTCGGACGACGCCGGGCGCAGCTCCCGGATCGTCCGCCAATGATCAGCCAGCAGCCGCTGCAACCCCAGGGAGCGTTGTGTCCCGTCGCCTGTTCACCTCGGAGTCCGTGACCGAAGGTCACCCCGACAAGATCGCTGACCAGATCAGCGACACGATCCTCGACGCGCTGCTGCGCGAGGACCCCTCCTCGCGCGTCGCCGTCGAGACGCTGATCACCACCGGTCTGGTGCACGTTGCCGGAGAGGTGACGACCAAGGCGTACGCGCCGATCGCGCAGCTGGTGCGGGACAAGATCCTCGAGATCGGTTACGACTCCTCGAAGAAGGGCTTCGACGGCGCCTCCTGCGGCGTCTCGGTGTCCATCGGCGCGCAGTCCCCGGACATCGCGCAGGGTGTCGACACGGCGTACGAGTCCCGTGTCGAGGGCGATGAGGACGAGCTGGACAAGCAGGGCGCGGGCGACCAGGGCCTGATGTTCGGCTACGCGACGGACGAGACGCCGACGCTGATGCCGCTGCCGATCTTCCTGGCGCACCGCCTGTCCAAGCGCCTCTCCGAGGTCCGCAAGAACGGCACCATCCCCTACCTGCGCCCCGACGGCAAGACCCAGGTCACCATCGAGTACGACGGCGACAAGGCCGTCCGCCTCGACACGGTCGTGGTCTCCTCCCAGCACGCCTCGGACATCGACCTCGAGTCGCTGCTCGCGCCCGACATCCGCGAGTTCGTGGTCGAGCCGGAGCTGCGCGCGCTGCTCGACGAGGGCATCAAGCTGGAGACCGAGGGCTACCGCCTGCTGGTCAACCCGACCGGCCGCTTCGAGATCGGTGGCCCGATGGGCGACGCCGGTCTGACCGGCCGCAAGATCATCATCGACACCTACGGCGGCATGGCCCGCCACGGTGGCGGCGCCTTCTCGGGCAAGGACCCGTCCAAGGTCGACCGTTCCGCCGCCTACGCGATGCGCTGGGTCGCCAAGAACGTCGTGGCGGCGGGCCTGGCCTCCCGCTGCGAGGTCCAGGTCGCCTACGCCATCGGCAAGGCCGAGCCGGTCGGTCTCTTCGTGGAGACCTTCGGCACCCACAAGATCGAGCCCGAGAAGATCGAGAAGGCGATCGACGAGGTCTTCGACCTCCGTCCGGCCGCCATCATCCGCGACCTCGACCTCCTCCGCCCGATCTACGCCCAGACGGCGGCCTACGGCCACTTCGGCCGCGAGATCCCCGACTTCACCTGGGAGCGCACGGACCGCGTGGACGCCCTCCGCGAGGCTGCGGGCATCTGACCCACCGAGGCATCCCGAGGCCCGGTTCCCTGCGGGGGAGCCGGGCCTCGGTGCGTCCCGGGCCGCCGGGCCCGGACGCGTTGTCGGTGGGGTTTGGTAAGAATGCAAGCGTGAGCAGGGAGAACGGGTCGGGGGGCGGCGGGGCTGAGGGGGCCTCGCCGGAGCAGCTTGCGTTCATCAGGGAGAGCGTGCGGGCCGCCGAGGTGCCGCGGGCGAAGCCGCGGACCTGGCGGGGGGCGGCGCTGGCCAAGGACAGGCCCGTCGCGCGGGTGCTGGTCGACAAGGGTGTGCTGCATCTCGACCGGTTCTTCGACTACGCCGTGCCCGAGGAGCTGGACGCCGAGGCGCAGCCCGGGGTGCGGGTCCGGGTGCGGTTCGGCGCCGGGCGGGGGCGGGTGCGGGGCGGGCGCCGTGAGGGCGGCGGGCTCATCGACGGCTTTCTCATCGAGCGGCGCGCCGAGTCCGACTACGCGGGACCGCTGGCCGCGCTGGCCCAGGTCGTCTCCCCGGAGCCCGTGCTCAGCGAGGAGCTGCTGACGCTGGCCCGCGCCGTCGCCGACCGGTACGCCGGGAGCCTCGCCGACGTGCTGCAACTCGCCGTACCCCCGCGCAGCGCCCGCGCCGAGCGCCGCCCCTCGCCCGAGCCGCTGCCCC
>NZ_WWIR01000695.1 GCF_009863025.1 Streptomyces sp. SID4985
GGCGGCTGTGGAGCGCCCGGTCCGGCGGGGCCCGGCGCAGACGGCCCGGAGGCGGTCCGCGCGCCCTTCGCCGCGGAGGCGCCGCCGTGTTGCTGGTCCTTCAGCAGATGCGCGAAGGCGTCGGGCTCGTGGTACTCCTCGCCCGAGTGCGAGACCAGGTCGTCCACGCCCACGAACTGGGTCGTGCGCGGGTTGTCGCCGTACGGAAGATGCTGGGTGGCGTCGCCGTCCGGCTCGGGCGCCGGGGTGTTGGCCCACACACGGGGGTCGGGCGCGTAGGGCGACTGCGAGGGCTGGGCGTACAGCGGCTGCTGTCGGTCGTAGCTGCCCGGTGGGGGCGGGGGGTGCGCGGCACGGTCGTAGAGCGCCTCGGCGACCGGGTCCTGGGCGGACAGCTCGCGCTCCCGGTAGGGGTCCCGGTCGTAGGCGTCCTGGAGGTACATGTCGGTCGCGGGCTGCGGCGGCACCTGGCCCTGGTCGGGCGACGTCTCGGGGTGGCCCGAGCCGGCGGCGCCCTGGCCACGGTCACCGTCGTACGGCGCGTTCATGGTTACCCCACCTCATCGTCCCGGGCCAGACCGGCCACGACATCGCTCAACGGTCCACTCTCTCACCCGTGCCGGACGGGTCGGCGCTTTCCGGTGCGGTGTCCGGTGCAGGGTCACTCGGCTGGTCCGGCGCGTCCGCCCCGGAAGGAGAGGAGGACTCCGTCGTGGGGCCGTCCTCGGGGGTGCCGGACTGCTCCGGCTCCCCTTCCGTGCCGTCCTCGGCCGCGTCCTCCTGCTCGGCCCGGCGGGCCGCCGCGCGCTTGCGCTGGGTGTACATCCGGAACCCGGCGAGCACCAGCAGGAGCACACCGCCGCCGATGACCAGCATCACCGTGGGCGTGACCTCGGTGACCTTCACGTCGAAGCTGACGGGGTCGCCGTATTCCGTGCCGTCCTCGGTGTACAGCTGCGCGATCACTCCGACGCGGCCGTTGGCGTTGGCCGAGGTGGTGAACTTGACGGACTGGCTGTGGCCGCCGGAGACGTCGACGGGCTGCTCGTAGTACGCCTTGCCTCCGATCTTCAGACGGGTCGGCATGGTCGAGGTGAGCCGCAGATACAGGTGGCCGACGGGCTGCACGAGGTTGTTCTGCACGGTGACCGGGATGGTCGCGCTGCGCCCGGAGAGCTTGGTCTCCGACTTGTCGATCAGCTTGACCTGGCCCGCCAGATCGTCGAGCCAGCTCTCCACGCCGCCCCGGAAGGCGTCACCGTCGGCGCGGTGACCCCGCCACGACGTGGACATCCCGCGGTTTATGGCCCGCCCGAACGGCGTGACCACACGGGACTGGTCCGTGAGGACCACCTGGAAGTTGTCCAGCTTGTCCTGCGTGCGCGCGATCTGCTCGAAGGCCGACTTCGGCAGCTCCTGCCTGCGCAGCGAGGCGGGGTAGGCGGACGTGGAGGGAATGCGCGTGGTGGCGTTGGGGTCGGGCTTGGCCTTGGCCGCCGCGCTCAGCCCCTGGGCCTCGGACCAGGTGCCGTTCTGGAGCGCCGTCAGCGCCGTCGCCATGGCCTGGGCCTGGCTCGCGGTCGGCGTCCGCTGAGGAGCGATCACGATGCTGCGCTGCTTGTCCGTCTGCGCGTTCACCTCGAGGCTCTGGGCCAGGAACTCCTGCACGGCGAGCGTGGAGGTGTCGGCCCTGGTCAGATCGCCCTCGAAGGCCGTGGACAGCCGGGCGTCGGCGACCACGGCCGTGGTGCCACCGCCGACCGGGCGGGTGGCGGACGGCGTGTAGGACAGCCCCGAGCTCTCCCGGAGGCTGTCACTGCGGGCGATCACCCGGTCGGCGCCCGCGGAGGTGGCGACCTTCATGATCGACGGGTCCACCGCGCCCTCGACGGGCCAGGCGAAGTCGGTGCTCGGCGTGACATGGAGCACGGTCTTCACGGTCGTGGCGGCGACATCGGTCGCGTCCTTCAGGTGGCTGAGCGAGCCGGTGACGCTGGTGCCGGTGTGGGCGAGCGAGGCCAGGTCCGGGTCGCCGAAGGGCAGCGCGACGACTTCCTTGCCCGTGACGGCCTTCTGGAGGTTGGCCAGCCACTGTCGGGCGATGTCCTGGTGCTCACGGGGGCCGGGCGTGGTGGTGCCGCCGGGCGCGTTGATCCGGTAGCCCTTCGCCATGGCCTCCACAGAGGCCAGCAGGTCGGGGTCGATCACCCATGTGATGTCGAGGCCCTTGCCCAGATCCACCATCTGCGCGAGCCGGCCGCCGGGCGCGATCTCCTTGGCCAGCTCGTCGTCGCGGAAGACCGGGGTCTGCGACTCGCCCGCGCCGGTTCGCGCGGTCATGCGGACGGAGGAGATCAGCGGCCACAGGAACGTGGTCCTGGTCGTGGTGTCGGCGTCCGCGGGCTGCCAGGGCAGGAAGGTCCGCTCGACACCGAGCATCTGGTCCCAGGGCCGTGCGGGAGTCTGGCCGGACACGGCGACCCCGAACGTGTAGACGCCGTCGCCCTTGAGGTCGAGCTTGTCCACCGGGACGGAGATGCTGAAGTGCTCGGCGATACCGGGGATGAGCTTGGGGAACTTCTCCGCGTACTTGCCGTCGACCTCGGTTCCGGTACCGCCCTGGAGGGAGTGCGGATGCCGGGCGATCGCGTCGACCGCCGAGCGCGTGTTCAGCAGCGGGCCCACCCGCAGGCCGACGTGGGCGCCGGTCACGGTCTGCTTGCCGTTGTTGGTGACGGTGCCGGTCACGGTCACCGTGTCGCCGTCCGTCGGCGCGCTGGGGCTGAGCGAGTCCAGCTCGACCGCGACCGAGCCCGATGACGCGGCCTGGGCGGGCGACGCGGCGGAAAGCTGGAGCAACCCGGCCACCAGCGGCGCGCCCGCGAGCAGCGCCCCGGTGCGCCGCAGCCACCGGCGGGCAGGTGAGGCACTGGTCCCCTGGAAGTCTGCCGCCTCGGCCACGCGCTAACCCGTCTCTCGTCGTCAGTGGTCGTCGGAATGTGCGTCCCCGCATGGTAACGATGACGGCTGAGGGGAAGTGCCGCGGACCGCTTCCCAAGATCGGGTACGGCGTCGGCCTGTCCCCTATATCCACTATCAAGCGGAGCAGTGGCGTACGCCGCAAGAACTGCTCCTTGTGCGGGTATGCCGGACGGCGTCGCCGTCGGCTGCCACCGGTTAAGGAGGCGCGGCCGGTCGGCCGGGCCACGTACCCTTTTCTGTTGTGCCGAACCCCAACGAAGACACTCCCGCTGCCCTGAGCCAGGTGCAGCAGCGCGCGGTGAGCGAGCTGCTGCGGGTGGCTCCCGTCGCCGACGACCTGGCCCGCCGTTTCAAGGAGGCCGGGTTCTCGCTCGCCCTGGTGGGCGGCTCGGTCCGTGACGCGCTGCTCGGCCGGCTCGGGAACGACCTGGACTTCACCACCGACGCGCGCCCCGAGGACGTCCTGCGGATCGTCCGGCCCTGGGCGGACGCCGTATGGGAGGTCGGGATCGCGTTCGGCACGGTCGGCGCGCAGAAGGACGCCCGCGTCGGCGACACCGACCGGCGCTTCCAGATCGAGATCACCACCTACCGGTCGGAGGCGTACGACCGCACCTCGCGCAAGCCCGAGGTGTCGTACGGCGACTCCATCGAGGAGGACCTGGTCCGCCGCGACTTCACGGTGAACGCGATGGCCGTCGCGCTGCCGGAGAAGGAGTTCATCGACCCGCACGGCGGCTTGGAGGACCTCGCGGCCCGGGTGCTGCGCACTCCCGGCACGCCCGAGGAGTCGTTCTCGGACGACCCGCTGCGCATGATGCGGGCGGCCAGGTTCGCCGCGCAGCTGGACTTCGAGGTGGACCCCGGTGTGATCGCCGCGATGACGGAGATGGCCGGACGCATCGAGATCGTCTCGGCCGAACGCGTCCGGGACGAGCTGAACAAGCTGATCCTCTCCGCCCACCCCCGCAAGGGGCTGACCCTCCTGGTCGACACCGGCATCGCCGGGCACGTGCTGCCCGAGCTGCCGGCGCTGCGCCTGGAGCGTGACGAGCACCACCGGCACAAGGACGTCTACGACCACACGCTGATCGTGCTGGAGCAGGCGATCGCCCTGGAGGAGAACGGCCCGGACCTCGCGCTGCGGCTGGCCGCCCTGCTGCACGACATCGGCAAGCCGCGCACGCGCCGCTTCGAGAAGGACGGCCGGGTCTCCTTCCACCACCACGAGGTGGTCGGCGCGAAGATGACCAAGAAGCGCATGACGGCTCTGAAGTACTCGAACGAGCTGGTCAGGGACGTCTCGCAGCTCGTCGAGCTGCACCTGCGCTTCCACGGCTACGGCACCGGCGAGTGGACGGACTCGGCCGTGCGCCGTTATGTCCGTGACGCGGGCCCCCTGCTGGAACGCCTGCACAAGCTGACCCGCTCCGACTGCACCACGCGGAACAAGCGCCGGGCCGCCGCGCTGTCCCGGGCCTACGACGGCCTGGAGGAGCGCATCGCCCAGCTCCAGGAGCAGGAGGAGCTGGACGCGATCCGCCCGGACCTCGATGGCAACCAGATCATGGAGATCCTGGGTGTCGGTCCAGGCCCGGTCATCGGCCAGGCGTATAAGTTCCTGCTGGAGTTGCGGCTGGAGAACGGCCCGATGGAGCACGAGGCGGCGGTGGCGTCCCTCAAGGAGTGGTGGGCCGGACAGAACTGAGGTCGGCCGAGGCTCCGTGTTTCACGTGAAACGCGGACCAGGGTTCAGCGGAGGGGCGGTGTTTCACGTGAAACACCGCCCCTCACGCCGTCCAGGCGCCAGGGAACGCGGTACATCGTCACGGCGACCGTGCCGTAGAGGCAGGCGACGATGACCACGACCGCCGGTGAGCGGCCGTCCGCCGGGAGTATCAGGGCCGCGACCGCAGCGGCCCCGACGAAGGCGATGTTGAAGAGAACGTCGTAGACGGAGAAGACCCGGCCCCGGAAGCCGTCCTCGACGGACTTCTGCACGATCGTGTCCGTGGCGATCTTGGCGCCCTGGGTGGTCAGGCCCAGCACGAAGGCCGCGATCATCAGCGGGACCGCGGCGAAAGGGAGACCCAGGGACGGCTCCAGCACCGCAGCACCGCCCGCGCACGCCGCGATCCAGCGTCCCGGGCCGAGCCGCCCCGCCGCCCAGGGAGTGATCACGGCCGCCGCGAAGAACCCCGCTCCCGACAGTGCCAGGGCCAGTCCGAGCAGGCCGAGGCCCTCCCGCGGGGTCGTGGCGAGGCCGTACCGGCACAGCATGAGCAGCAGGACGAGCAGCGCTCCGTAGCAGAAGCGCATCAGGGCCATCGACGTGAGCGCCCAGGCCGCGTCCCGGCCGGCGGGGGCCGCGAGGTACCGGACGGCCGCGAACAGCTCGCGCGCGGTGTCCGCGAGCGCCGCACGCAGGTGTGGGTGGGCGGGCGCCCGGTCGGGGCCGAGCCGGTCGGGCGCCAGGCTCAGGGCGGTGAGTCCGGCGCACAGATACAGGACCGCGCCCGTCAGCACCACCGTGGCATCGGAATCCGGACCCGTCATGCGGATGAGGAAGGCGAGCCCGCCGCCCGCGGTCGCGGCGAGTGTCCCGGCGGTCGGGGAGAGCGAATTGGCCAGCACCAGACGGTCGGCGTCCACCACACGCGGCAGTGCGGCGGACAGACCCGCGAGGACGAAACGGTTGACGGCCGTGACGCACAGCGCGGAAGCGTAGAAGAGCCAGCCGGGCGCCCGCGTGACCATCAGTACGGCGGTGGCCGCTGCCAGCAGGGCGCGCAGCGCGTTGCCGTACACGAACACCTGGCGGCGCCGCCAGCGGTCCAGCAGGACCCCTGCGAAGGGGCCGACCAGAGAGTACGGGAGCAGCAGGACCGCCATCGCCGAGGCGATCGCCGCGGCCGAGGTCTGCCGCTCGGGGGAGAAGACGACGTATGTGGCGAGGGCGACCTGGTAGACGCCGTCGGCGCCCTGGGAGAGCAGGCGGACACCGAGCAGGCGCCGGAAGTCCCGGACCCGCAGCAACCGGCGCAGATCCTGGGCGACGGGCATGGGAGACAGCCTCACACATGCGGAAGGTCCCCGGGAGATGATCCCGGGGACCTTCCGCGCCCTGGCAGGAGCGTTCTCGTGCGAGCGGGACCGCTTTAGCGCTCGACGTCGCCGCGGATGAACTTCTCGACGTTCTCGCGGGCCTCGTCGTCGAAGTACTGGACCGGCGGGGACTTCATGAAGTAGGAGGACGCGGAGAGGATCGGGCCGCCGATGCCGCGGTCCTTGGCGATCTTCGCGGCGCGCAGGGCGTCGATGATGACGCCGGCCGAGTTCGGGGAGTCCCAGACCTCGAGCTTGTACTCCAGGTTCAGCGGGACGTCACCGAAGGCACGGCCCTCGAGGCGGACGTAGGCCCACTTGCGGTCGTCCAGCCAGGCCACGTAGTCGGACGGGCCGATGTGGACGTTCTTCTCGCCGAGGTCCCGGTCGGGGATCTGGGAGGTGACGGCCTGCGTCTTGGAGATCTTCTTGGACTCCAGGCGCTCGCGCTCGAGCATGTTCTTGAAGTCCATGTTGCCGCCGACGTTCAGCTGCATCGTGCGGTCGAGGACCACACCGCGGTCCTCGAACAGCTTCGCCATGACGCGGTGCGTGATGGTGGCGCCGACCTGGGACTTGATGTCGTCACCGACGATCGGGACGCCCGCCTCGGTGAACTTGTCCGCCCACTCCTTGGTGCCCGCGATGAAGACGGGGAGGGCGTTGACGAAGGCGACCTTGGCGTCGATGGCGCACTGGGCGTAGAACTTCGCGGCGGCCTCGGAGCCCACCGGGAGGTAGCAGACCAACACGTCGACCTGCTTGTCCTTCAGGACCTGGACGACGTCGACCGGCTCGGCGTCCGACTCCTCGATGGTCTCGCGGTAGTACTTGCCGAGGCCGTCGAGGGTGTGACCGCGCTGCACGGTGACACCGGTGGTGGGGACGTCGCAGATCTTGATGGTGTTGTTCTCGGAGGCGCCGATGGCGTCCGACAGGTCGAGGCCGACCTTCTTGGCGTCGACGTCGAAGGCGGCCACGAACTCGATGTCCCGCACGTGGTAGTCACCGAACTGCACGTGCATCAGGCCGGGGACCTTGGACGCCGGGTCGGCGTCCTTGTAGTACTCGACGCCCTGCACCAGCGACGCGGCGCAGTTGCCCACGCCGACGACGGCTACGCGAACCGAACCCATTCCGGTTGCTCCCTGTGTGTACGAGTGACGCCCCGAGTGGGTCGTCACGTGGCGGTGTCGCCGGGCGTATCCGTCCCCGGGAGGTCCCTGGGACGGGGCAGGCCGCCCGCCGATCCAGATGTGGTGTCCTGCTGAGCGGACTCCCCGGACTCCGACCCCCTCAGGTCGCGCCCGGCCCGCTCGCTTTCGATGAGCTCGTTCAGCCAGCGCACCTCACGCTCCACGGACTCCATTCCGTGGCGCTGGAGCTCGAGCGTGTAGTCGTCCAGCCGCTCCCGCGTGCGGGACAGGGAGGAGCGCATCTTCTCCAGACGCTCCTCCAGACGGCTGCGCCGGCCCTCCAGCACGCGCATCCGCACATCGCGCGAGGTCTGCCCGAAGAAGGCGAACCGCGCGGCGAAGTGCTCGTCCTCGTACGCGTCCGGGCCGGTCTGCGAGAGCAGCTCCTCGAAGTGCTCCTTACCTTCGGCCGTCAGCCGGTAGACGATCTTCGCGCGGCGTCCGGTGAGGGGAGCCGCCAGAGCGTCTTCGCGGGTGTTGCCGGGTTCCTCGATCAACCAGCCGTTCGCGACCAGCGTCTTGAGGCAGGGGTACAGCGTTCCGTAGCTGAAGGCCCGGAACACACCCAGGGATGTATTGAGTCGTTTGCGCAGTTCGTAGCCGTGCATCGGAGACTCGCGCAACAGCCCGAGTACGGCGAACTCAAGGATGCCGGAACGCCGGCTCATGAGCGCCTCCTCTCGGCACACAGCGTCTTTATCTCGCGCTGATGTATCGACTCGATACATCCCGACGATAGAACGACCTCCGGCATGCGACAAGAGGGCGGATGGTGAACGGGATCACATCACCGATTCGTACGCGGCAAGTTGCCTGATTTGGGGTGAACTTCAAGGATCGCAAGGTTTTGACGGTGCGTAGTCTGTGCGGCATGCACACCACCGGGAACCGAGGGGCGCTTGGGGGGCGTCGTGGTCCCCGGTGCAGTACGGGTGAATGCAGTAACGACCACATCCGTATTTCGGGGGGACCGGAAACCAGCCGCTGTTTCCAGGCGCGCACGGGTGCGCCTGCCCGAGGAGTAATCGTTCGATGAGCGAGCACCGTCGCAAACCGCCGCCGCCGCAGGGAGGCGGACGTGCCGCGGCCCGACGCGGCCAGCCCGGCCCGTCCTCCGGCCGCCGAGCGGCCCCGAGAGGCGCCGCCGAGCCCTCCGCCGACTCCTATGGTGACGAGCCTGCCTACGGCAGTCGCGCCGAAGCGCGCCGCGCGACCCAGAGAGGCGGCGGCCGCCGCCGAGGACCCGACAACACCGGCCCGGGGCGCGGCCGTGCCGCCGCGGCCTCCGCCAGCCCGAGGTTCATCGACTATCCCCGCGCGGGCAAGGACGGCTGGCAGCGCTGGCTGCCGTCATGGAAACTCGTGGCCACGGTCTGCGTCGCCTTCTTCGGAAGCCTGGTGGCCGTAGCGGGCATCGGGTACGCGATGGTCGCGGTGCCGGACGTCGCGAAGACCGCCAACGCGCAGAACAACGTCTATGAGTGGTCCGACGGTTCCGTGATGGTCGCGACCGGTGGCGAGATCAACCGGCAGAACCTCAACTACGCCCAGATCCCTGCGGAGATGCGGTACGCCGTGATCTCCCAGGAGAACAAGACCTTCGAGACGGACAGCGGCGTCGACCCCGTCGGCATCGCGCGCGCCTTCGTCAACATGGCCCGGGGCGGTCAGACGCAGGGTGGCTCCACCATCACCCAGCAGTACGTCAAGAACGCCAGGCTGGACGACCAGTCGCAGACGATCTCCCGCAAGTTCAAGGAGATCTTCATCGCCATCAAGGTAGGTGCCACGGTCCCCAAGGAGGAGGTCATGGCCGGCTACCTGAACTCCGCCTACTACGGCCGCGGCGCCTACGGCATCCAGGCCGCCGCGCGGGCGTACTTCGACAAGGACGCCAAGGATCTGGACGCGGGCGAGTGCGCGTTCCTTGCGGCGATGCTCAAGGGCGCCACGTACTACGACCCCGCGGGAGCGGTGTCGATCGACCCGTCCGCCACGCCCGCTGCCAACACCGCGAGGGCGACGCGGCAGATGCAGGACACGCTCAGCAAGATGGTCGAGTACAACCATCTGAGCGCGGCCGAGCGAAGCAAGTACACGAAGCTCCCCACGGTGCAGAGCCCGCACGCGAACGGTCAGCTGAGCGGGCAGATCGGCTACCTGGTCGACCTGGCCAAGGGCTACCTGATCTCCCACAAGGAGACCGGGGTCACCGCGGACAAGCTCCAGCAGGGCGGCTATACGATCCGGACGACCTTCGACAAGAAGAAGGTCGGTCAGCTCGAGAAGGCTGTCGAGACCGTCCGGAAGGCGAACATCAAGCCCGAGCTGCGTAAGGACACCGACAAGTACGTCCAGTTCGGCGGCGCGTCCGTCGATCCGAAGTCGGGTGCCATCAAGGCCATTTACGGTGGCGAGGACTGGACCAAGCACTTCACGGACAACGCGGACGCCACCGGCGCCCAGGTGGGTTCGACGTTCAAGCCCTTCGTGCTGGCGGCGGCCATGAAGTGGGGCGTGCGGGACCCGGACGGTCCTGAGGAGCAGCCGCAGGACGAGCGCACCAAGGCCTCCTGGAAGAGCCTGTACAGCGGCAAGAACAAGCTCAAGATCCAGGAGTACAACGGCAGGGTCTGGACCGACAAGGAGGGCAAGGAGTGGCTCCAGGCCAACGACGGTGACGAGTCGAAGGGCAACCCTCCCGACTACAAGATCGATCTGCGGTACGCCATGCGGTTCTCGGTCAACTCCGCCTTCGTCCAGCTGGGCATGGACGTGGGACTGGACAAGGTGAAGCAGAGCGCTCTGGACGCGGGTGTCCTGGAGAACAGCCTGGCCAGCTCCAGCTTCCCGTCGTTCTCCATCGGTACCTCGGACCCCAGCGCGATTCGCATGGCCGGCTCGTACGCGACCTTCGCGGCCAGCGGCACGCAGCGGGACCCGTACTCCGTGTCCCAGGTCAGTGGCAAGGACGGGGTCATATACACCCACAAGACCAAGTCCAAGGACGCCTTCACGTCGGATGTGGCCGACAACGTCACCGACGTCCTGAAGACCGTGGTCGACAAGGGCACGGGTACCGCTGCCCGGCTGCCCGGCCGCGACGTGGCCGGCAAGACCGGTACCACCGACGGCAACAAGTCGGCCTGGTTCGTCGGGTACACCCCCCAGCTGTCCACCGCGATCAGCATGTTCCGGATGGACGACCAGGCGAAGCCCAAGGACCGCAAGTTCCTGGAGATGTACGGAACCGGTGGGCAGAAGGAGATCCACGGCGCGTCGTTCCCCGCGCAGATCTGGCACGACTACATGATCGAGGCGCTGCAGAACGAGCCGCCGGCGAAGTTCCCGACCCCGGTTCCGCTCGGCAAGGCGCTCAACGTCGAACCGAGCCCCGCGCCCGTCCCGTCGGCCACGCAGACCCCGACCACGAGCCCGTCGCCGAGCCCGTCGCCGAGCGAGTCCGAGCTGGAGCCGTCGCCGTCGGCCACCATCACCTGTGGCTTCTTCGGCTGCCGTGACGGTGGCAATGGCAACGGCGGCAATGGCAACGGTGGGAACGGCGGGAACGGCGGTAATGACACCGGCGGCTTCAACGGTGGTACCGACACCGGTGGAGCCGGTGACCCCAGCCCGAGTACCTCAGCCACGGAAACCACAGGTACGGGTACCAGCAGGGGGACCTTCTTCGGAGGTCAGGGCGGCTAGCTCGTCCGAATGACCGGTTGTGCCCCTGATAACCGGTACGCCCGTTTCACGTGAAACATGGGCCGCCGCACCTACGAGGTGCGGCGGCCCTCGGCGTTTACGGGGGTGCGTACGGCAGGATGTGCCCCATGCCCAGTGCTGAAACGACGCCCGTGCGCGTGGCCGAGCCGGAGACGGTACGACCGACCCGGGAGGACGAGATCGCCGCGGTCGGCAGTGAGCTGATCGGCGGCCCGGTCGGGCGGCGTGCCCTGCTCGGAACGTCCTGGTGGACACCGGTCAGGGTCATCGCCCTCGTGGCGATCGGCATGTTCGTCCTCGGCCTCGTCCAGAAGGCGCCCTGCTACAACGGTGCCTGGTTCTTCGGGGCCAGTTCGCAGTACACGCACGCCTGCTACTCGGACATCCCGCACCTCTACCAGGGGCGCGGCTTCGCCGACGGGCTCGTGCCGTACTTCGACAAGCTCCCGGGCGACATGGATTACCTCGAATACCCGGTCCTGACCGGCGTGTTCATGGAAGTCGCCGCCTGGCTCACCCCGGGCAGCGGCAGCATCCAGCAGCAGGAGCAGTGGTACTGGTTCGTCAACGCCGCGATGCTGATGATCTGCGCCGCGGTCATCGCCGTCTGCGTGGCCCGTACGCACCGGCGACGCCCCTGGGACGGTCTGCTGGTCGCCCTGGCGCCCGCCTTCGCCCTGACCGCCACCATCAACTGGGACCTGCTGGCGGTGGCCCTGACCGCCGCCGCGATGTTCATGTGGTCGCGAAGCCGTCCGGTCGCCTTCGGCGTGCTGCTCGGGCTCGCCACGGCCGCCAAGCTCTACCCCGTCTTCCTGCTCGGACCGCTGCTCGTGCTGTGCTGGCGGGCCGGTAAATGGCGGGCGTTCTTCCAGGCGGCGGGCGGCGCGGTGGCCGCCTGGCTCGTGGTGAACCTGCCGGTGATGCTGTTCGCCTTCCCCGGCTGGTCGAAGTTCTACACGTTCAGCCACGACCGGTCCGTCGACTTCGGCTCGTTCTGGCTGATCTGGGCGCAGAACTCCAGCAACCCGCCCAGCATCGACTTCGTGAACACGACGGCCAGCGCACTGGTCGTGCTGTCCTTCGTCGGGATCGCGGCGCTGGCGTTCTTCGCCCCGCGCCGCCCGCGTTTCGCGCAGCTGGCCTTCCTGATGGTGGCCGCCTTCATCCTCACCAACAAGGTCTACTCCCCGCAGTACGTTCTGTGGCTGGTGCCGCTGGCCGTGCTGGCCCGGCCCAAGTGGCGGGACTTCCTCGTCTGGCAGGCGGGCGAGGTGGCGTACTTCCTCGGTATCTGGATGTACCTCGCGTACACGACCAGCGGAGACGCCCACAAGGGGCTGCCCACGAACGGCTACCACTGGGCGATCGCCCTGCACCTGCTGGGCACGCTGTACCTGTGCGCCGTGGTCGTCCGGGACATCCTCATGCCGGAGCGGGACGTGGTGCGCAGGGCCGGGGACGACGATCCCTCGGGCGGGGTCCTCGACGGTGCGCCTGACGTGTTCGTCCTGGGCGGCGCCGCGCAGGACCGGCGGGCCGCCGAACCCGCCGAGGCGCTCCGGCTGCGATGGGGAGTGCCGGGCGAGCCCACGCCCTGAGCGGGCTCACCGCGGGCGCGGACCGTCCCGGCCGGGAGGCCGGACCTGAGAAAGGCCGTGTACGAGCACCTCGTACACGGCCTTTCTCCGCTTGCGCGGGGTGCTCTAGCGGTCGACGATCCGGTCGAACTGCGTGGTGGTGTGCCGCAGGTGGGCCACCAGTTCGTCACCGACCTGCGGCTCGGGGGCGTCCGACGGCACGAAGAGGATCGACACCTGCATGTGCGGCGGCTCGGCGAACCACCGCTGCTTGCCGCCCCAGACGAACGGGGCCAGGTTCCGGTTCACCGTGGCGAGGCCGGCCCGTGCGACGCCCTTGGCACGCGGCATGACGCCGTGCAGCGCCTTTGGGGCCTCCAGGCCCACTCCGTGCGACGTACCGCCCGCCACGACCACCAGATAGCCGTCGGAGGCCGCCTTCTGCTGCCGGTAGCCGAAGCGGTCGCCCTTGGCGACGCGCGTGACGTCCAGGACGGCGCCGCGGTACTCGGTGGCGTCGTGGTCCCCCAGCCACAGCCGCGTGCCGATCCGCGCGCGGAACCGGGTCTGCGGGAACTGCTGCTGGAGCCGGGCGAGTTCGTCGGCCTTGAGGTGGCTGACGAACATGGTGTGCAGCGGCAGCCGGGCCGCGCGCAGCCGGTCCAGCCAGCCGATGACCTCGTCGACCGCGTCGGTGCCGTCGGTGCGGTCCAGCGGGAGGTGGATGGCGAAGCCCTCCAGGCGGACGTTCTCGATGGCCTGGTGCAGCTGCGGCAGGTCCTGCTCGCTGATGCCGTGCCGCTTCATCGAGGACATCACCTCGATGACGACACGGGCGCCCACGAGGCCGTACACGCCGTCGACCGACGACACCGACCGCACCACGCGGTCCGGCAGCGGCACCGGCTCCTCGCCGCGCCGGTAGGGCGTCAGGACGAGCAGGTCGCCGCTGAACCAGTCCTTGATGCGCGCGGCCTCGTACGTGGTGCCGACGGCGAGGATGTCGGAGCCCAGTCGGGTGGCCTCCTCCGCCAGCCGGTCGTGCCCGAAGCCGTAGCCGTTGCCCTTGCAGACCGGGACGAGTCCCGGGAACTGCTCCTGCACGTGCTTGTGGTGCGCCCGCCAGCGCGCGGTGTCGACGTAGAGCGTGAGCGCCATGGCCGGACCGGAACCTTTCTCGTGGCTGGGGTGGATCAGGGGGTGGAGCCGTGCGGCCGGTGAGGGCCGCTCGAAGGCTATGGAATCAAAGGTCCGCTGCTCAGCGGCGCGACATGTAGATGTCGAGAGCCTTGTGGAGCAGCTTGTTCAGCGGGAAGTCCCACTCGCCCAGGTACTCGGCCGCCTGACCGCCCGTGCCGACCTTGAACTGGATCAGGCCGAACAGGTGGTCCGTCTCGTCCAGCGAGTCGGAGATGCCGCGCAGGTCGTAGACGGTGCCGCCGAGCGCGTAGGCGTCGCGCAGCATGCGCCACTGCATGGCGTTGGAGGGCCGGACCTCGCGGCCGATGTTGTCGGAGGCGCCGTAGGAGTACCAGACGTGGCCGCCGACGATCAGCATGGTCGCCGCCGACAGGTTCACGCCGTTGTGGCGGGCGAAGTACAGCCGCATCCGGTTGGGGTCCTCGGTGTTGAGGGCCGTCCACATGCGCTGGAAATACGACAGCGGGCGCGGCCGGAAGTGGTCGCGCACCGCGGTGATCTCGTACAGCCGCTGCCACTCAGCCAGGTCCTGGTAGCCGCCCTGGACGACCTCGACGCCGGCCTTCTCGGCCTTCTTGATGTTGCGGCGCCACAGCTGGTTGAAGTTCTTGTGGACCTCTTCCAGGGAGCGGTTGGCGAGCGGCACCTGGAAGACGTAGCGAGGCTGCACGTCGCCGAAGCCGGCGCCGCCGTCCTCGCCCTGCTGCCAGCCCATGCGGCGAAGCTTGTCGGACACCTCGAAGGCGCGCGGCTCGATGAAGTCGGCCTCCATGTCGCGCAGGCGCTTCACGTCCGGGCTCTGGATGCCCTTCTTGATGGTCTCCGAGTTCCAGCGGCGGATGATCACCGGCGGGCCCATCTTCACGGAGAACGCGCCCTGGTGCTTGAGGTGGGCCAGCATCGGCTGGAGCCACTCCTCCAGGTTCGGCGCGAACCAGTTGATGACCGGTCCCTCGGGGAGGTAGGCGAGGTAGCGCTTGATCTTGGGCAGCTGGCGGTAGAGGACCAGCCCGGCGCCGACCATCTCGCCGGTGCGCTCGTCGAACCAGCCGAGGCTCTCCGAGCGCCACTCGGCCTTCACATCTGCCCATGCCGGGACCTGCATGTGGCTAGCCGCCGGCAGGCTCTGGATATAGGCCAGATGCTGCTCGCGGCTGATGGTCCTCAGGGTCAGGCTCATGTCGGGGCGCTCCTCGGGCTGGTGTGTCCCCATGGGTACAGGGGCTCCGGCTCTCGCGCCGAAGCCTACTGCCCGGTGCGAGCGCCCCGACTGGGGCGTACGGCACCTACTTCCCGGCCGGTGGCCGGGAAGTAGCCCCCGGGCGTCTTCGTGGATGTGGTGCGGGGGTGCTGTGCGCGGGGTGTCGGGTGGGTCAGCTGCCGATCAGACCGCCGAACAGGCCGCCGTTCGACATGCCGATCAGGAAGCCGATGCCGGAGAGGCCGAGCCCCACGACCAGGCCGAAGCGCTCGCGCGTGGTCACCGAGATCCACTGTCCGTACGCGCCGCCGACGATCCCCACCAGGCCGGCCCATGAGGCGAGCAGGTGGAGGCCGGTGAAGAAGGACGTGATGAAGGAGAGCAGTCCGAGGACCAGCGTCGCCACCGTCAGGGTGTCCTGAAGCGGATGGGGCTTTCCGTCGGTGGCGAAGAGGGAGCCGGCGATGTTCGGGAACGATGCCTGTGCCATGTGGGCACCTCCTGCGGATAGCGGCGGCGCACTGTAGCGCCTTACACACCCGATGTGTACAGATTGGCTGCCCCCACGGCCTGATTTCAACCGGAAGCCGGTGTGCGGGTACTCTGTAACGTCTGCACCGGTGTCTGCCCGCACCTTTCCAGGTCACTGCGCGGAACTTCCTTGGAAGCCTCCGACTGTCAGTGGCGGCCGATACCGTTGCGCACGCATCACGACCCTCCTGCCACGGAACGACCGTGGCCGCTGAGTCCAAAGGAGGTGGGTTCCACATGCGTCACTACGAGGTGATGGTCATCCTCGACCCCGATCTCGAGGAGCGTTCGGTCTCCCCGCTGATCGAGAACTTCCTCTCTGTCGTCCGCGATGGCGGCGGCAAGGTGGAGAAGGTCGACACCTGGGGCCGTCGTCGTCTGTCGTACGAGATCAAGAAGAAGCCCGAGGGCATCTACTCGGTCATCGACCTGCAGGCCGAGCCTGCGGTCGTCAAGGAGCTCGACCGCCAGATGAACCTGAACGAGTCGGTCCTCCGGACCAAGGTCCTCCGCCCCGAGATGCACTGAGCCCTCGGCTCAGCTGATCTCGGGATTCGAGTAGCAACCAAGCAGCCAGAGCAGCAATCCCGCCGAGAGGTTCCCCCATGGCAGGCGAGACCGTCATCACGGTCGTCGGCAATCTTGTCGACGACCCCGAGCTGCGCTTCACCCAGTCCGGTGCGGCGGTCGCGAAGTTCCGCGTCGCGTCCACTCCCCGCACCTTCGACCGGCAGACCAACGAGTGGAAGGACGGCGAGAGCCTGTTCCTGACCTGCTCGGTCTGGCGTCAGGCGGCGGAGAACGTCGCGGAGTCCCTCCAGCGCGGTATGCGCGTCATCGTGCAGGGCCGGCTGAAGCAGCGGTCCTACGACGACCGTGAGGGCGTCAAGCGCACGGTCTTCGAGCTGGACGTCGAGGAGGTCGGCCCCAGCCTGCGCAGTGCGACGGCCAAGGTCACCAAGACCTCCGGCGGCGGTGGCGGCGGCGCACGCGGCGGCCAGGGCGGATACGGCGGCGGTGGCGGCGGCTGGGGCGGTGGCTCCGGCGGCAACCAGGGCGGCGCTCCTGCCGACGACCCGTGGGCTTCCGGCGCTCCTGCCGGTGGCAACCAGGGTGGCGGCGGCTGGGGCGGTGGCTCCGGCGGCTCCGGTGGCTCTGGCGGCGGCGGTGGCTACTCGGACGAGCCCCCCTTCTAGGGGCTCGCATTCCCACTTCTTGATCACACAGGAGAAACACCATGGCGAAGCCGCCTGTGCGCAAGCCTAAGAAGAAGGTCTGCGCTTTCTGCAAGGACAAGGTCACGTACGTGGACTACAAGGACACGAACATGCTGCGGAAGTTCATTTCCGACCGCGGCAAGATCCGTGCCCGCCGCGTGACCGGCAACTGCACGCAGCACCAGCGTGACGTCGCCACGGCCGTGAAGAACAGCCGTGAGATGGCGCTGCTGCCCTACACGTCCACCGCGCGATAAGGGAAGGGTGACCGACAAATGAAGATCATCCTCACCCACGAGGTCTCTGGCCTCGGTGCCGCCGGCGATGTCGTCGACGTCAAGGACGGTTACGCCCGCAACTACCTGATCCCGCGGAAGTTCGCTATCCGCTGGACCAAGGGTGGCGAGCAGGACGTGGCGCAGATCCGCCGCGCCCGCAAGATCCACGAGATCCAGACCATCGAGCAGGCCAACCAGATCAAGGCCCAGCTCGAGGGTGTGAAGGTCCGTCTGGCCGTTCGCTCCGGCGACGCCGGTCGTCTCTTCGGTTCCGTCACCCCGGCCGACGTCGCTTCCGCGATCAAGGCTTCCGGTGGCCCCGAGGTCGACAAGCGCCGCGTCGAGCTGTCCGCCCCGATCAAGACCCTGGGCTCCCACGAGACCTCGGTGCGTCTGCACCCCGAGGTTTCCGCCAAGGTCAGCGTCGAGGTTGTCGCGGCCTGACGCCGTGCACAGCTGAACAGCTGAGAGAGGGGCCGTCCCACTGGGGCGGCCCCTCTTCGCGTTCGTACCGGGAGCGGGGGAGCGTCGACAGTCGACTGCCGACGCGGCATGTTTCACGTGAAACCGGGACAACGGCGGCTTGCCCGCGTCAGCGGCTCGCGCCCGTCACGATCCACTTGCCCGAGCGCGCTCGCAGCCACAGGGTGAGCAGGCGGACCGTCATCATCAGGGTCATGGCCGCCCACAAGGCGGTGAGCCCGCCGCCCAGCACGGGGACGAGCAGTGCCACCGGCGTGAACACGGCCAGCGTGATCACCATCGCCCAGGCCAGATAGGGTCCGTCCCCCGCGCCCATCAGGACGCCGTCCAGGACGAAGACGATCCCGCAGACCGGCTCGGAGAGCGCCACCATCAGCAGGGCGGGCAGCGCCACGTCCCGTACGACGGGGTCGCCGGTGAACAGCGGCAGGAAGAGCGGCCGGGCGGCCACGACGAGCACACCGAGGACGAGACCGGCCGCGATGCCCCACTGGACCATGCGGCGACAGGCTTCACGCGCGCCCCGAGCGTCGGAGGCACCGAGATACCGGCCGATGATCGCCTGCCCGGCGATCGCGATCGCGTCCAGCGCGAAGGCCAGCAGGCTCCACAGGGACAGGACGATCTGGTGGGCGGCGATGTCGGCGTCACCGAGGCGGGCCGCCATCGCTGTGACGATCATGAGGATCGCCCGCAGGGACAGCGTGCGGACCAGGAGCGGAACGCCCGCCTGGGCCGATGCCCTGATACCAGCGAGGTCCGGCCGCAGCGACGCCTTGTGCCGCCGCGCTCCGCGCACGACCACGAGGAGATAGACGGCCGCCATGCCCCACTGGGCGATGACCGTGCCCCAGGCCGAGCCCGCGATCCCGAGCCCGGCCGGGTAGACGAGCAGCGTGTTGAGGACGGCGTTGGCTACGAAGCCCCCGACGGCGACGTACAGCGGGGTCCTGGTGTTCTGCAGACCGCGTAGTACGCCGGTGGCGGCCAGGACCGTGAGCATGGCCGGGATGCCCAGCGTCGAGATGCGCAGATACGTGGTGGCGTAGGGCGCCGCCGTGGCGGAGGCGCCGAAGAGGTGCACGATGCCGGGCGCCAGCGGCAGGACCACGGCGATGACCGCCACGCCGATGAGCAGGGCCAGCCAGATCCCGTCCATGCCCTGGCGCAGGGCCGCCGGGAGATCGCCGGCGCCGACGCGCCGGGACACCGCTGCCGTGGTGGCGTAGGCGAGGAAGACGAACACGCTCACGGCGGTCGTGAGGAGCGCGGTCGCGACGCCTAGACCGGCGAGCTGAGCCGTGCCCAGGTGGCCGACGATCGCGCTGTCGGCCATGACGAACAGCGGCTCGGCGACGAGCGCGCCGAAGGCCGGAACCGCCAGGGCGACGATCTCTCGGTCGTGCCGCCGACGGGTGGCCCGGGGGATCGCTGGAGCCTGTGTCATGGGCGCCAATGTATCCGTCCACAGGTAAGTGATGCAATTACCATGTGACCCTTACGTTCGGTCGTGGATCGCGTACGTTCGCGCGTTGTTCGAGGTGATCTTGGTCCGGCTGGGGAGTTTTTTGTTCTGCACAGCCAGTGGGCAACAAAGACGCAGGTCAAGGTCGTCCTGCTGGAGGAATCGAGGTCTTGTTCACAGGACTGTCCACCGGGTCGTGCACAGGTTTCGGGGAGTTCTCCACAGCATCTGGGCCGTCGTCCACATGGCCTGTGGATAACCAGATTGGCTGAAGGTGCCGGGGGGCCTACCGTGGTCCGGCGCCCGCTCCCTGTCCCGGCCCTGGAAAACGTCGTACACCGACGCGCCGGACCCGGTGCCGGGCCTCTCATTTTGTCAGTGCCGTGCCGTACAAAGAGGCGTGGCGAGGTCCGCTGTGCGGACGGGAGGAGGTGGCTCGATTGAGCATTTCCGAGCCCTTGGACGATCCGTGGGCCGACAGCGGACCCAGCGATCGTCTGCCCGCCTCCCGCCGTCGTGGCGAGGCCGTCCGCAGCCGCGGTGAGCAGCACGACCGCGGACGCGACAACGACGACTGGGACGGCGGCGGCTCCTCCTTCGAGCGGGTGCCGCCCCAGGACCTGGACGCCGAGCAGTCCGTCCTCGGCGGCATGCTGCTGTCCAAGGAAGCCATCGCCGACGTGGTCGAGATCCTCAAGGGTCACGACTTCTACAAGCCCGCGCACGAGACGATCTACCAGGCGATCCTCGACATCTACGCGAAGGGCGAGCCGGCCGACCCGATCACGATCGCGGCCGAACTCACCAAGCGCGGCGAGATCAACAAGGTCGGCGGCGCGGCGTATCTGCACACCCTCGTCCAGACGGTGCCGACGGCGGCGAACGCCGAGTACTACGCCGAGATCGTCCACGAGCGCGCGGTACTGCGCCGCCTGGTGGAGGCGGGCACGCGCATCACGCAGATGGGATACGCGGCCGACGGCGACGTCGACGAGATCGTCAACAGCGCCCAGGCCGAGATCTACGCGGTCACCGAGCAGCGCACCAGCGAGGACTATCTGCCGCTCGGCGACATCATGGAGGGCGCCCTCGACGAGATCGAGGCGATCGGCTCGCGCAGCGGCGAGATGACCGGCGTGCCCACCGGGTTCACGGACTTCGACTCGCTGACCAACGGCCTGCACCCGGGCCAGATGATCGTCATCGCCGCGCGTCCCGCCATGGGTAAGTCCACTCTTGCGCTGGACTTCGCGCGGGCCGCCTCGATCAAGCACAACCTGCCGAGCGTGGTCTTCTCGCTCGAGATGGGCCGCAACGAGATCGCGATGCGTCTGCTGTCCGCCGAGGCACGGGTCGCCCTGCACCACATGCGCTCCGGCACGATGACCGACGAGGACTGGACCCGGCTCGCCCGCCGGATGCCGGACGTCTCGGCCGCCCCCCTCTACATCGACGACTCCCCGAACCTGTCGATGATGGAGATCCGCGCCAAGTGCCGCCGCCTGAAGCAGCGCAACGACCTGAAGCTGGTCGTCATCGACTACCTCCAGCTGATGCAGTCCGGCGGCTCCAAGCGCGCCGAGAGCCGTCAGCAGGAGGTCTCGGACATGTCCCGTAACCTCAAGCTCCTCGCGAAGGAGCTGGAGCTCCCGGTGATCGCGCTGTCCCAGCTGAACCGTGGTCCCGAGCAGCGCACCGACAAGAAGCCGGCGGTCTCCGACCTGCGTGAGTCGGGCTCCATCGAGCAGGACGCGGACATGGTCATCCTGCTGCACCGCGAGGACGCCTACGACAAGGAGTCCCCGCGCGCGGGCGAGGCCGACCTGATCGTCGCCAAGCACCGTAACGGCCCCACGGCCACGATCACGGTCGCCTTCCAGGGCCACTACTCCCGCTTCGTGGACATGGCCCAGACCTGACCGGCCGGTCGGCTCCCTGCGCCGGGTGCGGCGGTGGGTTTGTCAGCCCGGCTGGAAGAACGCGAGCATCCGCTGAGCCGCGTCGGGCGCCATCAGCATGTCGTGGATGCGCGCGCACTGCCGGCCGATGGCGTCGGTGCGTTCGAACATCTCGCGTTCGTACTCCTTCACGGCGGCGGGGAAGTCGTCCGGGTGCGCGGCGAGCGCGAGACCGAGCAGGGCGCCGTCGAGCAGCGCCATGTTGGCGCCCTCTCCCGTCGGCGGCATCAGATGCGCGGCATCGCCGACCAGCGTGACGTCCGGCGCGGACGGCCAGGTCAGGCCCACCGGAAGCATGGTGATCGACCGCGGCACGACCGTGTCGTCGCAGGCCGCGATCAGCGCGGTGAACCGTGCGTCCCAGCCGGGAAGCAGCTCGATCAGCCGCGCCCGGGCGGCGGCCGGGTCGTCGAACGGGATCCCGCTGGTGGCGAACCAGTCCTCGCCGGTGTTGTAGAAGCTGACGCCGATACGGACGCGGCCGTCGCCGTTGCGCTGCGCCGCCAGGGATATTCCGTTGCCGAGCACCCAGTAGTTGCCGCGTCCGACCATCGCCGCGAGGTCGGGGTGCGTGCGGTCGATGTCGGGGATGCCGACCTCGACGACGTTCTGGCCGATGTGCGCCGGGCGGGCGTCGGTGAGCAGCGGGCGGACCCGGGACCGTGCGCCGTCCGCGCCGACCAGCAGGTCGTACGGGGCGCTGCCGCCGTCGGCGAAGCGCAGCAGGCCGTTGTCGGCGGACGTGAACGCGTGTCCCCAGCGCACCGTGCCCTCGGGGAGGGAGTCCAGCAGCAGGTCGCGCAGATCGGCGCGGTCGACCTCGGGCCGGGCGAGCGGGGCGTCGTCGGGTGTGTCCTCCTGGAGCAACAGGGTGCCGTCCGGCTGGAGAAGGCGCATGTCCTGGCCCTCGCCACGGGCGATCGCGTGGAACCCGTCGATCAGACCGGCCTCGCGCAGCGCCCGCTGGCCGGAGTGGATGTCGAGCATCCCGCCCTGACCGCGCGCGGCGCGTGACGGCTCACGCTCGTACACGACGGAATCCATGCCGTTCACATGCAGCACACGGGCGAGAGCCAGGCCGCCGAGGCCGGCTCCGACGATGGCAATGGTCATGGTTGCCTCCCCTTCGATACACCGTATTGATCGATACACTGTATCGCTCGTTGCCTTGTACTGTTGGCGGCATGTTGGTGTGGGAGAGGCCGGAGCCGCCGAATCGACCCGTTCCGACCCCGCTGAGCCGGGAGCGGATCGTGGGAACGGCGATCCGGCTGGCCGACGCGGACGGCCTGGAAGCGGTGTCGCTGCGCAAGGTCGCCGCCGCGCTGGGTGTCGGCCCGATGCGGCTGTACGGCTACATCGACAGCAAGGAAGAGCTGCTCGACCTGATGGTCGACGCGCTGTACGCCGAGATCCGGCCGGCCGGAGACGGCTGGCGGGACATGCTGCGGTCCCTCGCCGAAACCACCAGGCAGGCTGCTCACGAGCACGAATGGCTCGCCGATCTGCTCGGCGGGCGGCCGCAGCTCGGGCCGCACGCGCTGGCCAACGGGGAGACCGTGGTGGCCGCGCTGGGCGACCTCGATATGGACGCCGTCATGCCGGTGGTCGCCGCGGTCAACGCGTACGTCATCGGTGCCGTGCGCCGTGAGATCGCCGAGCGGCGGGCCGAGCGGGCCACCGGCATGGACGAGAAGCACTGGCAGGCCGCGCTCGGGCCCTATCTGATGCGGACCTTCGCCACCGGCCGGTTCCCCGCCCTGTCAACGGTCGTGCGCGACGCCGCCCACCTGGACGCCGACCACACCTTCCGGCTCGGCCTCGACTGCCTGCTCGACGGCATCGAGGCCCGCACCGCCGGGTGACGCGCGGTCCTCGGGGCCGATCAAAGAACTCGACGTCTCGCCCTTCAGCGGATGGACTGGGCGCATGACGACATCTCATGAAGAGCTGCTGCCGGGGACGCGGCGCGCGCTGTCGCACCGGGTCGCCGTCGCGCAGGCCGAGGGGCGGGCGCCGTCGTTGGTGGCCGCGGTGGTACGGGGCGGGCGGGTCGTGTGGCAGGGGGCGCGGTCCTCGGTGGAGGGGCACGAACCGGACGGGGACGTGCAGTACCGGATCGGCTCCCTCACCAAGACGTTCACCGCCGTCCTGGTGCTGCGGCTGCGGGACGAGGGGGTGCTGGACCTCGGTGATCCGCTGGAGAAGCATCTGCCGGGCACCGGTGCCGGTGAGGCGACCGTCGCCGAACTGCTCGCCCACACCGCGGGGTTGGCGGCCGAGTCGCCCGCGCCCTGGTGGGAGCGGACCCCGGGCTCGCTGCGCCCCGAACTGAGCGACGTGCTCGGTGAGCACCCCCTGCCGCACCCGGTCGGGCGGCGCTTCCACTACTCCAACCCCGGCTACACCCTGCTCGGCGCGCTGGTGGAGGAGCTGCGCGGCGCCCCCTGGGAGCAGGTGCTGCGCGAGGAGATCCTCGAACCGCTCGGCCTCCACCGCACGAGCACCCGCCCCCGGGCACCGCACGCGGGCGGCTGGGCGGTGCATCCCTGGGCGGACGCGCTGCTTCCCGAGCCGGTGGAGGACCTCGGCCGCATGGCGCCGGCCGGACAGCTCTGGTCGACCACCGGGGACCTCGCCCGGTTCGCCGTCTTCCTGGCCGAGGGGGACGACCGGGTGCTGAGCGCGGAGTCGGTCCGGGAGATGCGGACGCCCGCCGCTCCCGCCGAGGCCACGGACGTGGCGGACGGGGTCGCCTATGGCCTCGGGATGCAGATCCAGCACCGCGGCGGCAGGCTCCTCGTCGGCCACTCCGGCTCTCTCCCGGGTTTCCTGGCGAACCTCACCATCAGCGTGGCCGACGACGTCGCGGCGGTCGTGCTGGCCAACTGCACGAGCGGCCCGCTGCTCGGGGCGGTGGGCGCCGATCTCGTCCGTATCGTCGCGGAGGCGGAACCGCGCATCCCGGAGCCGTGGCGGCCGATGCCCGAAGTGGATTCGGAAGTCCTTGAGTTGGCGGGGCAGTGGTACTGGGGGACGCACGCCTTCGGGCTGCGGGTGTCCGCGGACGGGCTCGCGCTGGGCCCGCTCTCGGGGACCGGCCGTCGTGCGCGGTTCCGCCCGAACGGTGACGGCACCTGGAGCGGCCTGGAGGGTTACTACGCCGGTGAGTTGCTGCGTCCCGTACGGCGCGAGGACGGGACGCTGAGCCATCTCGACCTCGGCTCGTTCGTGTTCACCCGGCAGCCGTACGACCCGGAGGCGTCGGTGCCGGGCGGTGTGGACGCGGAGGGCTGGCGGGGGAGCGAGCGGGCTTAAGCACGGCGGCAGTTGAGAGGATTCGGCCTTGTTTCACGTGAAACAGGGCCGAATCGTCGTATGCGGGACCTGACTGCGTGTGGGTGCTCAGAGGTTCAGCTTGAAGCCCTCGTGCGAGGCGGTGAACCCGAGGCGCTCGTAGAAGCGGTGCGCGTCGGTGCGGGCTTTGTCCGAGGTCAGCTGTACCAGGGTGCAGCCGAGGCCCCGTGCCTGATCGACGGCCCAGTTGATGAGTTCGCTGCCCAGTCCGCTGCCGCGCTGGTCCGCGTGGACGCGGACGGCTTCGATGAGCGCCCGTGTCGCACCCTTGCGGGAGAGCCCGGGGATCACCGTGAGGTGCAGGGTGCCGATCACGCGCCCCTCCAGGACGGCGACCATCAGGTGCTGGTTGGGGTCGGCGTCCAGGCGCTCGAACGCGGCGAAGTAGGGCGCCAGGTCGTCGGGGGATTCGCGCTGGGCGCCGAGGGGGTCGTCGGCCAGCATGGCGACGATCGCCGGGATGTCGTCCGCTCCGGCCCGCCGTATGTCCGTCTGTTCCATGATCCCTGACCCTAGGCGGGCGCGTGCAGGGACTCCACTGTCTTTACCAGGGGCGCCAGTTCGGGCTTCAGGGAGGCTGCGTCCAGTGCCTCGCGCAGGGCGGCGTCATTGGTGGGGCGCGCCTGTTCCAGCAGCGTCAGTCCCGCTTCGGTGACGTTCGTGTAGATGCCCCGGCGGTCGGTCGGGCACAGATAGCGCTCCAGCAGGCCCCGGTCCTCCAGGCGGGTCACCAGGCGCGTGGTGGCGCTCTGGCTGAGCACGACCGCGTCGGCCACCTGCTTCATCTGGAGATGGCCGCCCTCGCCGTCGTGCTGGCGGCTGAGCACGTCGAGCAGGGAGTACTCGCGCACGCTCAGCTCGTGCCGTGCCTGGAGCGCGCGCTCGATGTGCGCCTCGATCCTGCCGTGCAGCAGCGACAGCGCGCACCAGCTCTGCGCGAGGGCGGTGAGCGCGGGGTCCGTCGCGGTCATGGGCGTTCTCCTCCGTCCCGAGCGGCCGGGTTCCAGGGTAGAGCATCACTCGCAATATCCAGCGATTGCATTTAACCCGCGTCTGCAACTATTGTCGAAGCCTGCAAAGCGCTCCTGCAATCGTCTGGGAAGGTGTACCCCCCTCATGCCTCTCGCGCTTCTGGCCCTCGCGATCGGGGCCTTCGGAATCGGAACGACCGAGTTCGTGATCATGGGCTTGCTGCCCGAGGTCGCGGGTGACTTCGGGGTTTCCATCCCCATGGCGGGCCTGCTCGTGACCGGCTACGCCCTCGGCGTGGTGATCGGCGCCCCGCTGATGACCGTCCTCGGCACCAAGGTCTCGCGCAAGCGGATGCTGATGATCCTGATGGGGCTGTTCATCGCCGGGAACCTGCTCTCCGCCGTGGCCCCGGTGTTCGGGCTCATGCTCGCCGGGCGCGTGGTCGCGTCCCTCGCCCACGGCGCCTTCTTCGGCATCGGCTCGGTCGTCGCCGCCGACCTGGTGGCCCCGGACAAGAAGGCCGGCGCCATCTCGATGATGTTCACCGGCCTCACCGTCGCGAACGTGGTCGGGGTGCCGCTGGGCACGCTCGTCGGCCAGCAGATCGGCTGGCGGGTGACCTTCGCCATCGTGGCCGCGCTGGGCGTGGTCGGGCTCGCCGGTGTCGCCAGGCTGGTGCCGGACATGCCGCGCCCCGAGGGCGTACGGCTGCGCCACGAGCTGGCCGCCTTCAAGAACGCCCAGGTCCTGCTCGCCATGGCGATGACCGTCCTCGGCTTCGGCGGAGTCTTCGCGGCCGTCACCTACATCGCCCCGATGATGACCCACGTCGCCGGTTTCGCCGACGGCTCGGTGACCTGGCTGCTGGTCCTGTTCGGTCTCGGCATGGTCGGCGGCAACCTGGTCGGAGGCAAGTTCGCCGACCGCGCCCTGATGCCGATGCTGTACGTCTCCCTGGGTGCCCTGGCCGTCGTCCTCGCGCTGTTCACGCTGACCGCGCACAACAAGATCGCGGCCGCCGTGACCATCGCCCTGATCGGCGCCCTGGGCTTCGCGACCGTTCCGCCTCTGCAGAAGCGCGTGCTCGACCAGGCGCATGGCGCCCCGACCCTGGCCTCGGCCGTGAACATCGGCGCCTTCAACCTGGGCAACGCCCTCTCCGCCTGGCTCGGCGGCGTCGTCATCGCGGCGGGCTTCGGCTACACCGCCCCGAACTGGGTGGGCGCCGCCCTCGCGGCCGCCGCGCTGGTCCTCGCCTTCCTGTCGGCCGCCCTGGAGCGCCGCGACGGTACGGCCGGCACCACGGGCGCCCCCGAAGCGGCCACCTCCGACGCGGCCGTCACGCGGCGGGCGGCCGTCCACCACTGAGCCCGCCCCTCCCCGACCACCCGACGGCCGTCGGCACCGCAGGCAGCACACCTGCCTCGGTCCGCACGACAGCACCTCAGAAAGATCCAAGGAGAACCCCCACCATGAGCACCACCACCGTCACCCCGCTCACCACCGACGACGCCGAACTGCTCATCGCGACGGCGCGGCGCGCCGCCGAGGACGCCGGAGTCACGGTCAGCGTCACCGTGCTGGACGCGGGCGGCCACCTGCTCGCCTTCCGCCGGGACGACCGGGCGGTGCTGATCTCCGGCGAGACCAGCACCCGCAAGGCCTACACGGCGCTCCAGCTGAACGCGCCCACCGCCGACCTGGTCGACGCCGTGCAGCCCGGCGGTCTCTTCCACACGCTGCCCACCGCGCTCGACCGGCCGCTGCTGTTCATCGCCGGTGGCATCCCGGTCCACCGTGACGGCCGGCTCATCGGCGCCATCGGCGTCGGCGGCGGCGCGCCCGACCAGGACCACGGCTTCGCGACCGAGGCCCTGCGCGCTCTCGGCGCCTGACGGAGCCGCCACGACGTGACGCGTGCGGGCCCCGGCTGGAGACAGCCGGGGCCCGCACGCGTCGTGTGATCAGCCTGCCGCCACCGTCAGCGGCGCGAACCGCCGCGTCCAGTCCCCCGGCAGATCGGCGATCCCATGCGTCATGACGGCGTTGACGGCCACGGGCTCCAGCCCCCGCTCCCTGAGCCAGGAGCGCAGTTCCTCGTGGCGCATGTCGATGTCGGTGCGCAACGGGCGATCGGTGCGGGCCGCGAGCGAGGTGACGAGTGCCTTCGCCGTCTCCGTGTCGCGGGCGATCAGCGGCCCCACCACGTGCGTGTCCATGTTGGGCCAGGCGGCGGCGTAGCCCGTGATCCGTCCCGCCTCCTCCGCCACGCGCAACTGGTCGGCGAACGCGGGCAGGCGGGCGATGAGCGGGGTGCGGTCGGTGCCGAACACCTCCGCGTCGAGCCGGAGGATCGCGGGAAGGTCCTCGGCGGTCGCGGCGCGGGTCGGGGTCGGCTCCGGGGCCCCGGACGGGACGAAGTCGCCCATCAGCATGTCGGCGTGGCCGACGATCTTGAAGCCCAACTCCTCGTAGAGCGGTCGGCCCATGGGCGTGGCGTGCAACGTCAGCGGTGTGGTGCCCGCGGCTGCCATGACGTGCCGCAGCAGGCGCCGCCCCACGCCTCGGCGGGCATGGCGCTCGGCGACCAGGACCATCCCTATGGCACCGAGGTCCGGATTCTCTTCCGGGCCGTACTCGGTGATGACACAGGCGGCCACGAGGCCGCCCTCGGGGTCGTCGATGCCGTATCCCTGTCCGGCGGTGAGGAGCAGGCCCCACTTGTGTTCCTCGCGCTGCCACTGCCGGTTCTCGGAGAGGTCGGCGCAGGCGGTCACGTCACGCGGACCCAGACGGCGGACGGGAAGGGCGGTGGGAGAAGGCGTCGGCACGCGGGTCAGGGTGTCGGATCGGGGGCGTGGCGTCCACCGGTTTAGGGAAAGCCCGGCCCGGTTCTCATGCGTCCGAGCGACCGGGGCGTATGGCTGTTTCACGTGAAACACGACCCCTTGAGCGGTAGCGGCTCAAATCCTCCGCTCTGTCCGTCACTTGAGGAACGAACAGCGTAACCGGGCGAAGGTCCCGAAGAACCGCTTTTTCGGGTACATCGTCGTGGCACCCGAGCGCGGTGGAAGGCTGCGGAGCGAGTGCTGTGGGTCGGTCCGCCCCGCCGGGGACACGCGCGTTTCCCCGCTGGGAGAGCGTCCGCCGACCGTGGATGTTCGAGGCGAGGGCACACCATGGACGCTCCGGCCGTCATGTCGGGGGAGAACGGGACACCGGGCGACGAGCAGGGGCGCCGACCGGCGGAATCCGTCGAGGCGGCATCCCCGGACGCGCTCCTCGTCCGCCGCACGCTGGCCGAGATCGCGCCCGTCGCCGACAAGGTCACCTCGTACTTCTACGCGCTCCTCTTCGTCCGCCATCCCGAGCTGCGCTCGATGTTCCCGCCCGCGATGGACACCCAGCGGGACCGCCTGCTGCGGGCGCTCCTCACCGCCGCCGAACACATCGACAACACACCCGTCCTCGTCGACTACTTGAGGAATCTGGGCCGCGGGCACCGCAAGTACGGGGCGCTGGAGGCCCATTACCCCGCCGTGGGCGCATGTCTGATCGGCGCCCTGAGCGTGCATGCCGTCCGGACCTGGACCCCGCAGGCCGAGGCTGCCTGGTCCCGCGTCTACGCCGTGCTCGCCCAGGTGATGATCTCCGCCGCCGCGGAGGACGCGGTCGATGCCCCGCCCTGGTGGGGAGCCGAGATCGTCGCGCACGACCTGAGGACCCCGGACGTCGCGGTCCTCACCCTGCGCCCGGACCAGCCCTACCCCTTCCGCGCGGGGCAGTACACGAGCGTGGAGACGCCCTGGTGGCCTCGCGTCTGGCGGCACTTCTCCTTCGCCTCCGCGCCGCGTGCCGACGGACTGCTGACCTTCCATGTGCGGGCCGTTCCGGCGGGCTGGGTGTCCAGCGCGCTGGTGCATCGGGCCCGCCCCGGAGACGCCGTACGCCTCGGACCACCGGTCGGCTCGATGACCGTCGACCACACCGGCGACGGCGGCCTTCTCTGCCTGGGCGGCGGTACCGGCATCGCGCCCATCAAGGCCCTGGTCGAGGAGATCGCCGGACACGGCGCGCGCCGCCCGGTCGAGGTTTTCTACGGCGCCCGCGCCAAGCACGACCTGTACGACATCGACACGCTGCTGGGGCTTCGGGCGCGCCACCCATGGATCTCGGTGCGGCCCGTCATCGACTGGCAGGACCGCCGCCGACTGCCCGACGTCCTCCGGGCGGGCGGCCCCTGGCACGGGTACGACGCCTACCTCGCGGGGCCGCCCGGCATGATCCGCAGCGGAGTCGCCACCCTGCGCGCCCTCGGCGTCCCGGACGCCCGCATACGGCACGACCCGGTGGAGGACATGATCGGCGTCGGCTCCTGACCGGCTATCCGAGGTCGGGTGCGTGCATGGCGCGTACGCCCTCGATGTTGCCGTCCAGGTAGTGGCGCAGGGACAACGGGACCAGGTGCACGGAGGCGATGCCGACCCGGGTGAACGGGATGCGGACGATCTCGTACTCACCGGCCGGTGCCTCGACTTCGGGGCCGTGGCGCAGCGAGGTGTCCATGGACTCCAGGCGGCAGACGAAGAAGTGCTGTACCTTCACCCCGGTCGCGCCGCCGTCCTCACCGATGTGTTCCACGGTGTCCACGAAGCAGGGGACCACGTCGATGATCTTGGCGCCGAGTTCCTCGTACACCTCGCGGTGCAGGGCGTCCACGACGGTCGGGTCGGCGGGCTCGACCCCGCCGCCGGGAGTGACCCAGTACGGATCGACGCCTGGCTTGGTGCGCTTGATCAGGATCAGGTCGTCACCGTCCAGGAGAACGGCTCGAGCGGTGCGCTTGACCACGGGTCGGACGGTCATGGGAGAAATGTGGCCCGGCTTGTTCCACGTGAAACATCGCGAGGAGCCACTACCGAGGCACATGGTGTGACCTGTGTCGCACAGGGGCTCAACACCACCGCGCGGCCGCTCGCTGAAGCCACTCGTGCGCCCGCGCCACATGCGGCAGGGCGAGCGAGCCGGTGCGCACCACCAGGAAGTAGGTGCGCAGGGGCGGGACCAGCGGATCGTGCAGCAGGACGATCTCCTCGCGCTCCAGCGCCGGTCCGCACAGATAGCGGGGCAGTACGGCCAACCCGGCCCCGGCGCTCGCGCAGGCCAGCACCGCCCGCAGGTCGGGGACGATCACCGTGCCCGCGGCGGCCGGACACGAATCGAAGACGGAGGCCCAGTAGCGCGAGACGAAGGGCAGCGACTCGTGCACCTCCACGACGGGCAGGTTCTCCAGGGCGGGCGCCCCGTCGAGCGGCAGCGCTCCGATCCGCTCCGCCCAGTGCGGTGAGGCGACCAGCACATGCTCCTCGTCGCACAACGGACTCGCGGTCAGCAGGGCGCCGCGCGGCCGGGCCGTGCTGATGGCCAGGTCGTGATGGCCCGCGGCCAGGCCCTCCAGGGTGTCCTCCGCCGTGCCGAAGGAGGCGCGGAGCGCGAAGCCCTGGCCGTCACGGGCCGCGAGCTCGGTGAGGGCGGGCAGCGCGCGCTCGGCGGTGAACTCCGGAGGCCCGGCCAGGTGCAGGGTCCGCAGCGCCGACTCCTCGTCGAGGCCGCTCTCGGCTATCTCCACCAGGGCGTCGAGATGCGGTGCCGCCTTGTGCGCGAGTTCGTCGCCGATGGTCGTGGGCGTCACCCCGCGCGCCTGCCGCAGGAAGAGCGGGCGGCCCAGCTGGCGCTCCAGGGTGCGGATCTGGGAGGTCACGGCCGGCTGGGACAGGCCGAGCAGCGCGGCGGCACGGGTGAAGGAACCGGCCCGGTGCACGGTGACGAAGGTACGCAGCAAGGCCAGATCCATGGCGGGTCCTTCCCTTCCCTGCCGTCTCCGGCCCCCGGGCAGGACCCAACTATAAATAAGTCGATAGGTCTCTGTCGTTACCGTGATTGGACACTGACGCAGAGTCAACTAGCCTTGTCCGCACGGTTCTTCGCGCGCGGAACCGACGCGGTCCGAGCCACGAGGGGGGAGGCTCGGACCGCGACCATTTCGTCTCAGTCCGCGGACTCGTCCAGCGCTCGCAGCACGTCGGCCACCAGGTCCTCGGGGTCCTCGGCGCCGACGGACATCCGGACGAAGCCCTCCGGTACCGCGTCCCCGCCCCAGCGCCCGCGCCGCTCGGCGGTGGAGCGCACCCCGCCGAAGCTCGTCGCGTCCTCGACCAGACGGAGCGCCGCGAGGAAACGCTCGGCACGCGCGCGCGTCGGCAGCGTGAAGGAGACCACGCAGCCGTAACGGCGCATCTGCCGGGCGGCGATCGGGTGCGCCGGGTCGTCCGGCAGGCCCGGATAGCGCAGGCCGGAGACGTCCGGATGCTTCCGCAGCGCCTCGGCCACCAGGAGCGCGGTGGCGTTCTGGCGGTCGGCGCGCAGCGCCAGCGTGGCGATCGAGCGGTGCGCGAGCCACGCCTCCATGGGCCCCGCGATCGCCCCGACGATCTTGCGCCAGCGGCGCACGGCGGCCATGGCCTCGCCGTCCCGCCCGGCCACATAACCCAGCAGGACGTCCCCGTGGCCGGTCAGCTGCTTGGTGCCGCTGGCCACCGAGAAGTCGGCCCCCAGCTCCAGCGGACGCTGCCCGACGGGCGTGGCGAGGGTGTTGTCGACGGCCACCAGGGCGCCGCGCGCGTGGGCCGCTTCCACGAGCCGCCGGATGTCGCAGACGTCGAGGCCCGGGTTGGACGGCGACTCGATCCACAGCAGCCGCGCGCCGTCCAGGACCTCCAGCTGGGCGTCCCCGCCGGTGGGCGCGGTGCGTACCTCGATGCCGTACGCCTCCAGCTGCTCGCGGACCAGGGGGAACACCTGGTAGCCGTCGGAGGGCAGCACGACCGCGTCGCCGGAGCGCAGCTGGGAGAAGAGCACCGCGGAGATCGCGGCCATGCCGGAGGCGAAGACCAGCGTCTCCACGTCGTCTTGGCCCGGTGCCTCCAGCTCGCCGATGGCGCGCTCAAGGAGCGTCCAGGTCGGATTGTCGTCGCGGCCGTACGCGTACGGTCCCGTGACCTCGCCCGGCAGATGGAAGTGCGCGGCGAACACCGGTCCGGGCAGGGTGGGTTCGTGCTTGACCGGGTCGGGCAGTCCGGCCCGTACCGCGCGCGTGCCGTCGCCGGTGCGGTCCGGGTGTGCGGTGGCGTCGCTCATACGGGGCGTTCCTCCAGGTGTGCGCGTACGGCGGCGAGCAGTCCGTCGCTCGCCCGTTCCACCATCTCAAGGCACTCCTCGAAGCCGTCCCGGCCCCCGTAGTACGGGTCGGGCACGTCGAGGTCGTCGCCCGCCGCGGGGTCGTAGGAGCGCAGCAGGCGGACCTTGCGCGCGTCCTCCGCGGTCGGCGCGAGACGGCGCAGGGCCTTGAGGTGGCCGGTGTCGAGGGCGATCACGAGGTCGAGCGGGGCGAACCACGACGGCTGGAACTGCCGGGCGGTGTGCACGGTGCCGTAGCCGTGCTCGTCGAGGACCGACACGGCGCGCGGGTCGGCGTCGTCGCCCTCGTGCCACCCGCCGGTGCCTGCGCTGTCCACCTCGATCAGGTCCTGGAGCCCGGCCTCCGCGACGCGTGCGCGGAGGACGGAGGCGGCCATCGGGGAGCGGCAGATGTTGCCGGTGCAGACGAAACAGACGCGGTAGGTCATGGCGTGCTCAGTCCTCGTCGGGCAGGACGAGGTTCAGCGCCCAGGAGACGACGGAGATGATCAGGCCGCCGAACACCGCGGTCCAGAAGCCGTCCACGTGGAAGCTCAGGTCGAGCTGACCGCACACCCAGGAGGTGAGCAGCAGCATCAACGCGTTGACGATCAGGGTGATCAGGCCGAGCGTCAGGACGAACAGCGGGAAGGTGAGGACCTTCACGATCGGCTTCACCAGGAAGTTGACCAGGCCGAAGATCAGCGCGACCACGATCAGGGTGCCGATCTTCTTGCCCGTGTTGTCACCGGTGAGGGTGATCTTGTCGAGCAGCCACACGGCGACCGCGAGGGCGGCCGCGTTGGCGAGCGTCTTGACTACGAAATTCTTCATGTGTCTGATCGTGGCAGACGGGGTCGACGGTGAGCAGTGGGGCGAGGACGGCGGAGATGAAGGCATTCCGGCTGGACGAACTGGAGGCGGAGCGCGCCGCGAACGACGGCGCCTACCTCCAGTTCCTGCGGGAGCGGAACATGTCGGTGGGGCTGTACGCCCTCGACGCGGGCTCCCACGACCCTCAGCGACCGCACGGCCAGGACGAGGTGTACTTCGTCGTCAGCGGGCGGGCGTCGATCACGGTGGGCCTGGAGACCACCGAGGTCGCGCGGGGCAGCGTGGTCTACGTACCCGCCGGGGTGGCCCACAAGTTCCACCACATCAGCGAGGATCTGAGGGTCCTGGTGGTGTTTTCTCCGCCTGAGGCGTGAGGGTCGGTCTCAGGGTTCCCTAGGGGGCGGTTCAGGGGAGGACAAGGGGTGCGCGGCCCCCGCCGGAGCCTCTCGCGGCCCTAGCATCGAGGGCGGGACATCGATTACTGCGAACGCAAAGGACGAGGGCAATGCGAGAGATCTTCGCGGGGCTGCCGTGGTGGGTGAAGTGGGTCGCGGTGCCGGTCATCGCGCTGGTCGTCTTCGGCGGCCTGATAGCGACCGTGATCGGCTTCCTGATCGGTCTGCTGTTCAAGGTCCTGCTCTTCGTCGCCCTGGTCGGCGGACTGATCTACATCGTGCGGAAGTTCATGTCCAGCTCATCGTCGCGCAGCGACTGGTGACGGACGCGGGAGCCGGTGGGCAGTAACACGGATCACCGGTTCCCTCGGGGGAGGGAAGTTTCCCGGCGTACCATCCGCGCGCGGTGGCGGACGGTTAAAGTCCGGAACTCTCGTGGGGTCCGGCCCCACGGGTGGCACGCCTCCTCGCCCGTGCCCACCGAGCACGGGCCGCCCCCATCCTCGCGCTTCGGGAGTCACCCCTTGGCCACGGTCGACACCGCCCCGGCAGGACCCCACGCACCGCCCGCATCGCGCCGGTCCTGCGCTCCCCCGATGCAGCGGCCGAACGGCCCGGCCGCCCGGGACAAGCACTCCGCGACCCTCATCGGGTCCGTCCAGCGCGCGATGCGGCTGCTGGAGACCGTCGCGGCCCACGAGTACGGCGCCCCGGCCAAGCAACTCGCCCGCGAGACCGGCATCGCCCTGCCCACGGCGTACCACCTGCTGCGAACCCTGGTCCACGAGGGCTATCTGCGCCGGGAGAAGGGCCTGTTCTTCCTCGGGGAGGCCGCCGACAGGCTGAGCGCCGCTGCCGCAGAGCAGAAACGTCGCAGCACTGTGGCGGGCACCCTTGAGCAATGGCGCGATTCCATCGGTGTGCCGGTGTACTACGCGATGTACCGGGACGGCGAGATCGAGGTGCAGTGCGTCGCCGAGTCGCGGGAGGCCCCGGCGGTCGAGGAGTGGGCCGACTTCCGCGAGACGGCGCACGCGCACGCGATCGGACAGTGCCTGCTCTCGCAGCTGGACGAGGAGGCCCGCCGCGACCATCTGGCCCGCTACCCGGTGCGGTCGATCACGCCCTACACCGTGCGGGACAACGGCGCCCTGCTGCGGCGGCTGGCCCGGGTCGAGCGCATGGAACCGGTGGTGGAGCGTCAGGAATACGCCCTGGGGGCGGTTTGCGCGGCGATTCCCCTCACGATGGGTACCACGGCGGCTACGATCGCGATCTCACTGCCCGCCCACCAGGCCGACCGGCTGATGCCCGCGACGCAGCGGCTGCAGGCCGAGATCGGACGTCATCTCGGGGCGTTCGCGCTTTCTATCAGCATCTGAAAACTCACTCCTTGTGATCTGTTGTGTACTTTCAGCTAGATTTGGGCATGGTCCGGGGATTAATCCCAGCCAGTCGATGTCATACGACGGGGTAGGCGATGCGCGAGTCCGTACAGGCAGAGGTCATGATGAGCTTTCTCGTCTCGGAGGAGCTCTCCTTCCGCATTCCGGTGGAGTTGCGCTACGAGACGAGCGATCCCTACGCGGTGCGGCTCACCTTCCATCTGCCCGGCGATGCCCCGGTGACCTGGGCCTTCGGGCGCGAGCTGATGATCGACGGGGTCGGCCGGCCGTGCGGTGAGGGAGACGTGCACATCGCGCCCGTCGACTCCGAAGTGCTGGGCGAGGTGCTGATCCGGCTTCAGGTCGGTAGTGACCAGGCGCTGTTCCGCTCTTCCGCGCCGCCGCTCGTGGCCTTCCTGGACCGCACGGACAAGCTGGTCCCGCTCGGTCAGGAGGGAGCGCTGGCCGATTTCGACGCCCACCTCGACGAGGCACTGGACCGCATCCTGGCCGAGGAGCAGAGCGCCGGCTGAAACGACGGGGACGGTGGGCCGTTCGCACGGCCGGGCCGCACGAACCTTGCAGAAACGCTTCTGCGTGGCTCGTGCGGCCCTTTGCCGGTTCCCTGGCGTCCATGCCCCGACGACCGTCCCCCCGTGCGTGACCCGCCCGCTCACCGCCTCCGGCGTCGCCCCCGCCCGCCGTGTGCCGCCGCCGACACGGCAGCCGGGGCCGGGTTGCCCGGTTCGGGCCGGTCGGCCGAGACCACCAGGGCGGCGAGGGCCGTGGTGACCGGCACCGAGGCGACCAGGCCGATGGAGCCGACCAGCGTGCGCACGATCTCCTCCGCCACCAGTTCGCTGGTGGCCACGGTGCTCACGCTGCTCTGCGCGATCGAGAACAGCAGCAGCAGGGGGAGCGCGGCGCCCGCGTAGGCGAGGACGAGGGTGTTGACCACGGAGGCGATGTGGTCGCGGCCGATGCGGATGCCCGCCCGGTACAGCCCCCGCCAGCCCATCGAGGGGTTGGCCTCGTGCAGTTCCCAGACGGCCGAGGTCTGGGTCACCGTCACGTCGTCCAGCACACCGAGCGAACCGATGATGACACCGGCCAGCAGAAGGCCGCTCATGTCGATCGAGGGGTAGAGCCCGTGGATCAGTCCCGTGCTGTCGTCCGTGTTGCCGGTGAGCGCGGCCCAGCCGATGAACTGCGAGCCGAGGAAGCCGATCAGCATCAGCGAGACGAGCGTGCCGAGCACCGCGACCGAGGTCCGGGCGGACAGCCCATGGCACATGTAGAGCGCGATCAGCATGATCGCGCTCGATCCGACCACGGCCACCAGCAGGGGATTCGACCCCTGGAGTATCGCGGGGAGGATGAACATGGTCAGCACCAGGAAGCTGACGGCCAGCGCGACCAGCGCCATGACGCCGCGCAGTCGGCCCACCACCACGACGGCGACCGCGAAGATCCCGGCGAGCAACGCCATGGGGAACTGCCGGTTCACGTCGGTGACCGCGTACTGCAGGTCCTTGGGCGCCGAGGGCTCGTAGGCGACCACGACCTGCTCGCCCTGGTGCAACTGCCGTGTCTGGTCCGGCTGGACGATCTCGGTGAAGGTGCGGCCCCGGTCCTTGCCGGTGTCGACCCGGACCGTCGCCTTCTTGCAGTCCGCCTTCCCCTCCTGGGCCGCCGCGCCCGCTCCGGAGGAGGCGTTGTCGCCGAGGGACGAACCGCCCGAGGCGTTCACGGACTTACAGCTCACGGACAGGACCTGGGTGACCGTGGCCTGCTGGGTCTGGCGGTCGAAGCCGACCCCGGAGCGTGCGTGCGGCGGGGCACCGCCGGGCCAGAGCACCACGAGCCCGACCACGACCGCGGCCGTGAAAGGGATGAGGATCGCCGCGATGACCTTGCGCAGATGCCGGGACACCGGGGCCGCGGGGCCATGGCTGTGCGAGTGGCCGTGACCGTGATGGCCGTGGTCCGGGTCCTGGTCGCCGCCGGAGCCGGAGTGGTGCCCGTGCGCGTCGCCGGGGCCACCGCCGGAGCCCTGTCCGCTCCCTCGGCCGGGGCCGTCGCCCGGTCCGGGGCCGTGCCGATGGGGCGGCCCGGGCGGTGGGTAGGGAGGCTGATGTGTCGTGGTCACCGTCCGATCATTGCAAGAACGACCGAGGCCCACTGTCCTTCACGTCACAAGGGGCGCTAGCGTGGAGGCACCTTTGCACACGCGGGAGCTCGGAGCACCGGGCTGAGAGGGCGCTGACCTCCGTCTTCGCGATGTTTCACGTGGAACGTGATTCCACCGGACCATCTGCGGACGGAAATCGCTGCGTCGACCGCCGAACCTGTTACCGGGTAATGCCGGCGTAGGGAGTAGGTCTCATGACCAACAAGGACGCACGCACGCCTGCCTCCACGCAGAACGCGACGAACGGGTCGCCGGACGCGGAGGCCGGGAAGTCCAACGGCTGGCACAAGGCGTACCTCGCGGGCTCGCGCCCCGATGTGCATGTGCCGGTCCGTCAGGTGCACCTGACCAACGGGCGGTCGGTCACGCTCTACGACACATCGGGTCCGTACACCGACCCCGCCGTCCCCACCGATGTCCGACGGGGCCTGACCCCGCTGCGGGAGAACTGGATCGTCGCCCGGGGCGACACCGAGGAGTACGCCGGGCGTCCCGTCCGGCCCGAGGACGACGGCATCAAGCACACCTCGCCGCGCGGCGGGCTGCGGAACCTGGACGCGGTCTTCCCTGGGCGCCCGCGCCTGCCGCGCCGGAGCCGTGACGGTGGCGCGGTCACCCAGCTCGCGTACGCGGTGCGGGGCGAGATCACGCCCGAGATGGAGTTCGTGGCCCTCCGCGAGAACGTTTCTCCGGAGGTGGTCCGCGAGGAGATCGCCGCCGGTCGCGCGGTGCTGCCGGCCAACGTCAACCACCCCGAGATCGAGCCGATGATCATCGGCAAGCGGTTCCTGGTGAAGGTCAATGCCAACATCGGCAACTCCGCCGTCACGTCCTCCATCGAGGAGGAGGTGGAGAAGATGACTTGGGCCACCCGCTGGGGCGCCGACACGGTCATGGACCTCTCCACCGGCCGCAACATCCACACCACGCGCGAGTGGGTGCTGCGCAACTCCCCCGTGCCGATCGGCACCGTGCCGCTCTACCAGGCCCTGGAGAAGGTGGACGGCAGGGCCGAGGAACTGACCTGGGAGATCTACAAGGACACCGTGATCGAGCAGGCCGAGCAGGGTGTGGACTACATGACGGTCCACGCGGGCGTGCGGCTGCCGTACGTCCCGCTGACGGCGAACCGCAAGACCGGCATTGTCTCGCGCGGCGGCTCGATCATGGCGGCCTGGTGCCTGGCGCACCACAAGGAGTCGTTCCTGTACGAGAACTTCGAGGAACTCTGCGAGATCCTCGCCGCCTACGACGTCACCTACTCGCTGGGCGACGGTCTGCGGCCCGGTTCCATCGCGGACGCCAACGACGAGGCGCAGTTCGCGGAGTTGCGCACGCTCGGGGAACTCAACCGCATCGCCAGGCGTTTCCACGTACAGACGATGATCGAGGGCCCCGGTCACGTCCCGATGCACAAGATCAAAGAGAACATCGACCTTCAGCAGGAGATCTGCGATGAAGCCCCGTTCTATACGCTCGGCCCGCTGACCACGGACATCGCCCCGGCGTACGACCACATCACCTCCGGCATCGGCGCGGCGATGATCGCCTGGTGGGGGACGGCGATGCTCTGCTACGTCACGCCCAAGGAGCACCTGGGCCTGCCCAACCGGGACGACGTGAAGACCGGCGTCATCACCTACAAGATCGCCGCCCACGCGGCTGACCTCGCCAAGGGGCATCCCGGCGCGCAGGAGTGGGACGACGCGCTGTCCGACGCCCGCTTCGAGTTCCGGTGGGAGGACCAGTTCAACCTCGCCCTGGACCCGGACACGGCACGGGAGTTCCACGACGAGACGCTGCCCGCCGAGCCCGCCAAGACGGCTCACTTCTGCTCCATGTGCGGGCCGAAGTTCTGCAGCATGAAGATCTCGCAGGACATCCGGCGCGAACACGGCGGCAGCAAGGCCGAGATCGAGGAGGGCATGGCGCGCAAGGCCGAGGAGTTCGCGGCCACGGGCAACCGGGTCTATCTGCCCATCGCCGAGTGACAGCCGGCTGACGCCGTAGACGGTCGGCGTCTACTCCGGCTGATGCTCCGGACCGCCGAAGTCGGGGCTCGAGTAGTCCGGGCTGGAGAAGCGCGGCCGGTCGGAGACCGGGCCGTCGTGCGGGCTGCTGAAGCCGGGGCGGTCGTAGCCCAGGCGCGGCATCCTTCCGGTCGGGGCGGCGGGCTGGGCCGGGTACGGGGTCACCGCGCCCGGCCGGTCCAGGGCCTCCCTGAGGAAGGGCAGGATGCCGCGCTCCAGCAGGGCGTCCCGCCAGGCGGCTCTGGCCTCGCCCACCGCCTGGTCGGCCTCGTCGTAGGCGGTCGCCTTGTTGCGCAGGGCGGTGAGCAGCAGCCCCACGGCGGCGACCAGGATCGCGGCGGCGGTCACGGCGCCGAAGACCCAGCCCGCCGCGATCAGGGTCCGGGCGAAGGCCTGACCGGGGACCAGCACCTTCAGGAGGTAACCGACGAGCAGGAATATGGCAGCCGCGGTCCCGGCGAGGACGGGTGCGAGCACGGCTATCACCGCGATCGCGCCCGCGCCTGCGGTCTCGGCGGCCTCCCCGAGCGTCGTCGCGGCGAGGCCCAGCGTGCCCGGGCCCGGGTCGGCGGAACCGGCCTCGGCCTGGGATTCGGGGGACGGCGCCGGGTGGCGCAGTTCCTCGCGGACCTTCACGTAGTGCTGGTACTCGGTGGCCGCGGCGGCGGTGATGAGCACGATGGCGCCCAACGCCATGGTGCGCAGTTGTTCGGGGTTGAGCCGCTGACCCATGGCGGACAGTTCCGGGCGTTGTGGCGCGGAGCGCAGCGCCTCATCGAGGAGCCGCTCGAATTCCTGGCGGTCCTCGTTCAGCAGGTGCTGCGGAACGCTGTTCATGTGCATCCCCCGATGCTCCGTAGGGCTGGGGGCTCGCATGGCGGCGAGCCGTCGGGCAGAAACGGAGGGGAGCCTGCTACGGATAAACCGATGGTAGAGCCGTCAAGGCTCAAGGTGACAGGGGGTTGTCGGAAATTGAGGCCCGGTCCGGTGTCCGGCCGACCCGGACCGGTTTAGTCGGCCCAACCCTCAGGCGTCCAGGGGGAGTTGCCGGACCAGCAGCTTTCCGGCCATGGTCACGCCGCCGTCCATGGCGATGGCGAGTCCCTCGGCGTAGACGTGCGGTCCCTCGACGTGCGGGCGGCTGTCCTCCTCGTCCTCCTCGGAGCCGACATGGCCGAGCAGATAAGGAATGGGGCTGTGGCCGTGAACGACCCGGGTGCCGCCGTACGTATCGAGAAGGGAGCGCACGGCGTCCGCGCCGCCCTCGTCGCGGAACGAGAAGCGCTTGGTGAGCTTGCGGAACAGGTCCCAGACCTCGTCCACGCTGTTGCGCGTCAGGGTCTCGCGGACCGTGTCGTTGACGGCCTCGATCGAGTCGCCGTAGTCGAGATAGGCGGTGGTGTCCGAGTGGAGCAGCAGATAGCCGTCGGCCGACTCGACGGCGTCGAGGCGCGCCATCCACTGGAGATGGTGGTCCTGGAGGCGGTCCATGTCGGTCTTCTGGCCGCCGTTGAGCAGCCAGGCGGCCTGGAAGGTGGCCGTGCCCGCGCTGGAGTGGACCGGGGTGTCGCCGAACCGCTTGGCGCCCAGGAGCAGCAGTTCGTGGTTGCCCATGAGGGCCTTGCAGTAGCCGCCGGCGGCGGCCGCCTCGGCGGACAGCCGCATCACCAGGTCGATCACGCCGATGCCGTCCGGACCCCGGTCGGTGAAGTCGCCGAGGAACCAGAGCCGGGCGGTGCCCGCGCACCACTGGCCCGCGTCGTCGATCAGTCCCTGCTCGCGCAGGGCGGCGAGCAGCTCGTCCAGATAGCCGTGGACGTCGCCGACGACGTACAGCGGGCCGGGGCCCGCGTTCTCCCGGGGCGCGTGCGCGGCGTCCGGGTCGACCGGGAGCTGGATGGTGTCGCCGCGCTGGATGACGGGCAGGTCGCGCTGGGTGGGCGTGTAGCCGTCGGGGAAGTCCTCGTCGGCCGGGACCACGTTGCCGGGATGCGGATACGGACCGGTCTCATGGACGTACGCGGGCACCCGGAAGTCGCGCACGGTCTCCGTGCGCTCCACCTCGGTCCCCTGACCGGCCCCCTGAGTCATCAGACCCCTCCACCATCGCGCCGCAGCTGCACCGCTTCGGACTGCCTGGTCGCAGCGGCCCGCGGTGTCGTGGGCCCATCATAGGAATGAGCGTCGCGCCATGTGACGACCCAGGGGTGGTGAATCCGAACAAGACGCCAGTTCATCGTGGCTTTCACACCGATTGGGCATGAGTTCGACCGGTAGTCGGCGTGGACCCGCCGGGCGGGTCGGCCGGGCCACGCCGAGGACCCGCTACCCCTTCTCCGGCGTTCGGGGCGGGCTCACCGTCGTCCGCGGCGGGCGCCGCTGCGACGAGGTACGCACGATCAGTTCCGTCGGTATGACCTGTTCGACCGGGTGGTCGGAGTCGACTCCCTCGATGGCGTCGATGAGGAGCTGGACCACGGCCGTGCCGATGCGGCGGGGCTTGAGGGAGAGGGTGGTGATGGGCGGCTCGGTGGTCGCGTACACCGTGGACTCGCTGCAGCACACCAGCAGCAGGTCGTCGGGGACGCGCAGGCCGTAGCGGCGGGCGGCGGCCAGGAGGTCGGTGCCGTTGGGGTCGAAGAGGCCGTAGACCGCGTCCGGCCGGTCGGGGCGGGCGAGGAGCCGGTCGGCGGCGATGGCGCCCGCGCACGGGTCGTGGGCCGGGTACGCCTCGTACACCGGGTCCTGGCCGACGCGCTCGCACCAGCGCAGATAGGCGGTGGTCGACAGATGGGTGTACGTGTCCGTCGTGGTGCCGGTGAGCAGGCCGATCCGGCGGGCGCCCGCGGCGGCGAGATGGTCGAGGATGCCGAGGACGGCGGCCTCGTGGTCGTTGTCGACCCAGGCGGTGACGGGGAGCGAGCCCGCCGGGCGGCCGTCGGAGACGACCGGTAAGCCCTGCCGGACCAGTTCGCTGACGACCGGGTCCTGGTCGGAGGGGTCGATGACGACCGTGCCGTCCAGGGCCACGTTGGACCACACGTCGTGGCGCGAGGTGGCCGGGAGGATGACGAGCGCGTAGCCGCGGGCGAGAGCGGCGGAGGTGGCCGCCCGGGCCATCTCGGCGAAGTACGCGAACTCGGTGAAGGTGAAAGGTTCATCCCCGTACGTGGTCACGGTCAGGCCGATGAGGCCGGACTTGCCCGTACGGAGGGTGCGGGCGGCTGCCGACGGGCGATAGCCCAGCCGGTCGGCCACCTCGCGGACATGGCGCCGGGTGGCATCCGGGAGCCGCCCCTTGCCGTTGAGGGCGTCGGAGACGGTCGTGATGGAGACCCCGGCGGCGGCGGCCACGTCTCTGATGCCCGCCCGGCCCGGCCGGCTGCCTCGTCGTGAGGTTTCCGCGCGGCTCACCTGGTGCTTCCCTGCTGCTGTCATGGCGTGCCGATAGTAGGGCTCAGGCGGTGGGGTAGTGCGGACGCATATGCACGCGTTGACAGGCACGTTTCTGCATGGTCGTCAATACATAACTGCCTGGGAAAGCAAGGCAGTTGATCGATTCGATGGCGAGACGTGACGTATCCACGCGTGTGGACCTGCCAACTGCCCGATGTTTCGAAGAGGTCTCAACTCACCTGCACGAGGGATGCGCGCCACGGCGCGAGCCACCGGCGCACGGACAGACGTACGGTGCGCCCCCCAGGGAGAGTGCCGGTACGGACGCCCCGCGCGGCCGACGGAGCCCCCGTCGCGAAGGTACGCAACCGCGCCGAATCCTCTTAAGGTGAGGAGTATTGGAAGCCGGCGGCGTCGACGGTCCGCCGGTGGTCGCGAGGAGGACTGCGGTGAGCGAGACGAGCCCCAAGCTGCGCGCCGAGCTGGAGGGTATCCCCACCTACAAGCCGGGCAAGCCCGCCGCGGCCGGCGGCCAGGCCGCCTACAAGCTGTCCTCCAACGAGAACCCCTATCCCCCGCTGCCCGGCGTCATGGAGCGGGTCACCGCCGCGGTCGCCGAGTTCAACCGCTACCCGGACATGGCCTGCACCGCGCTCATGAGCGAGCTGGCCGAGCGCTTCGGTGTCCCGGTGTCCCACATCGCCACGGGCACCGGCTCGGTGGGCGTGGCCCAGCAGCTGGTCCAGGCGACCAGCGGTCCGGGCGACGAGGTGATCTACGCCTGGCGCTCCTTCGAGGCGTACCCGATCATCACGCAGATCAGCGGTGCCCGGTCGGTCCGGGTGCCGCTGACGGACGGCGATGTGCACGACCTGGACGCGATGGCCGACGCGATCACCGACCGGACCCGGCTGATCTTCGTGTGCAACCCCAACAACCCGACCGGCACGGTGGTCCGGCGCGCCGAGCTGGAACGGTTCCTCGACCGGGTGCCGAGCGATGTGCTGGTGGTGCTGGACGAGGCGTACCGGGAGTTCATCCGCGACCCGGAGGTGCCCGACGGGGTCGAGCTGTACCGGGAGCGGCCGAACGTCTGCGTCCTGCGCACCTTCTCCAAGGCGTACGGCCTCGCCGGGCTGCGGGTCGGCTTCGCGATCGCCCACGAGCCGGTGGCGGCGGCGCTGCGCAAGACGGCGGTGCCGTTCGGCGTCAGCCACATCGCGCAGGAGGCGGCGATCGCCTCGCTGCAGGCGGAGGACGAACTGCTGGGCCGGGTGGGCTCGCTGGTGTGCGAGCGCCAGCGCGTGTCGGAGGCGCTGCGCGCCCAGGGCTGGACCGTGCCGGAGAGCCAGGCGAACTTCGTGTGGCTGCGGCTGGGGGAGCGCACCGCGGAGTTCGCCGAGGCATGCGAGCGGCACGGCGTGGTGGTCCGGCCGTTCGCGGGCGAGGGCGTCCGGGTGACGATCGGGGAGACCGAGGCGAACGACATCTTCCTGAAGGTGGCGGAGGCGTTCCGCGAGACGAGCTGAGCGGACGGCCGTAAGGAGTACCGGAGCGTTCCTGTGGGGCCCCGCCGTGTGCGGGGCCCCAGCCGTAGGCGCGTCCGGTGTCAGGAGGGGCTGCCGTATTGGTGGCTGACCCCCTATCGGATATCGAAGACGCGTACGTCATAATGGCTTGTGAATGTGAACGCTTTCACAAGCTCGGCCCCAATAGCCCCATATGTACTAGACAAAAGGGGTAAACCCCACCGTGTGTCGCGGTGGAGTTAGGAGAGTGACGACGTGGAACTGGCTCTGGCGCCGGAGACCCTGGCGCGCTGGCAGTTCGGCATCACCACCGTCTACCACTTCCTCTTCGTTCCGCTCACGATCTCCCTGGCCGCCCTCACCGCGGGGCTCCAGACGGCATGGGTGCGCACGGGCAAGGAGGTGTACCTCAGGGCGACGAAGTTCTGGGGCAAGCTCTTCCTGATCAACATAGCCATGGGCGTCGTCACCGGCATCGTGCAGGAGTTCCAGTTCGGCATGAACTGGTCGGCCTACTCGCGCTTCGTCGGTGACATCTTCGGCGCCCCGCTCGCCTTCGAGGCCCTGATCGCCTTCTTCTTCGAGTCCACCTTCATCGGACTGTGGATCTTCGGCTGGGACAAGCTTCCCAAGAAGATCCACCTGGCCTGCATATGGATGGTCTCGCTCGGCACCGTGCTGTCGGCGTACTTCATCCTCGCGGCCAACTCCTGGATGCAGCACCCCGTCGGCTACCGGATCGACAAGGTCAAGGGCCGTGCGGAGCTGACCGACTTCGGGGCCGTGCTCTTCCAGAACACCGCGCTCAGCCAGGCGTTCCACACCCTGGCCGCGGCCTTCCTGACCGGCGGCGCCTTCATGGTGGGCATCGCCGCCTACCATCTGGCCCGCCGCAGGCACATCCGCGTGATGAAGACCTCGCTGCGCCTCGGTCTGGTCACCGTGGTCGTCGCCGGACTGCTCACCGCGGTCAGCGGAGACGTGCTCGGCAAGGTCATGTTCAAGCAGCAGCCGATGAAGATGGCCGCCGCCGAGGCCCTGTGGGACGGTCAGAAGCCCGCCCCCTTCTCGATCTTCGCCTACGGCGACGTGCAGAAGGGCCACAACACCGTCGCCATCGAGATCCCCGGTCTGCTGTCCTTCCTCGCCAACGACGACTTCTCGTCCTACGTGCCCGGCATCAACGACGTGAACAAGGCCGAGCAGCAGCGGTTCGGGCCCGGCGACTACCGGCCCAACATCCCGGTCGCCTTCTGGGGCTTCCGCTGGATGATCGGCTTCGGCATGTTCTCCTTCACCCTCGGGATCGCCGGACTCTGGCTGACCCGCAAGAAGTTCCTGCTCCCCCAGCACCTCCGGGTCGGCGAGGACGAGGTGCCGCACCTGGTCCTCCTCCCCCACAAGGCGCTCGGCCCGAAGCTCGGCACCTGGTTCTGGCGCATCGCCGTCTGGACGCTGGCCTTCCCGCTGATCGCCAACTCCTGGGGCTGGATCTTCACCGAGACCGGCCGCCAGCCCTGGGCCGTCTACGGCGTCCTGCAGACCCGCCACTCGGTCTCCCCCGGCGTCTCCCAGGCCGAGGTCGTCATCTCGATGGCCGTCTTCACCGCGCTCTACGCGATCCTCGCCGTCATCGAGGTCCGGCTGCTCGCCAAGTACGCCAAGGCCGGTCCGCCCGAGCTGACCGAGGCCGACCTCAACCCGCCCACCAGGATCGGCGGCGATCTCCGTGACGCCGACAAGCCGATGGCCTTCTCGTACTAGGCCGGGGGAACAGTCATGCATCTTCACGACATCTGGTTCGTCCTGATCGCCGTCCTGTGGACCGGCTACTTCTTCCTGGAGGGATTCGACTTCGGGATCGGCATCCTGACCCGGCTCCTCGCCCGCGACCGGGCCGAGCGCCGGGTGCTGATCAACACCATCGGCCCTGTCTGGGACGGTAACGAGGTGTGGCTGCTCACGGCGGGCGGCGCGACCTTCGCCGCCTTCCCGGAGTGGTACGCCACCCTCTTCTCCGGCTTCTATCTGCCCCTGCTGGTGATCCTGGTCTGTCTGATCGTCCGGGGCGTCGCCTTCGAGTACCGGGCCAAGCGGCCCGAGGAGAACTGGCAGCGCAACTGGGAGTGGGCGATCTTCTGGACCTCGCTGCTCCCGGCCTTCCTCTGGGGCGTGACCTTCGGCAACATCGCGTACGGCGTGAAGATCGACCGGCACTTCGAGTACGTCGGCGGCCTCGCGGACCTCTTCCACCCCTACGCGCTGCTCGGCGGTGTGGTGACGCTCACGCTGTTCACCTTCCACGGCGCGGTCTTCGCGGCGCTCAAGACGGTCGGGGACATCCGGGTACGGGCGCGTCGGCTGGCCCTGCGGGCCGGTCTCGTCACCGCCGTGCCGGCGCTCGGCTTCCTGCTGTGGACGCAGGCCCACAGCGGTGACGTCTCCAGCCTCGCGGCGCTGATCGTCACGGTCGCCGCGCTGACGGCAGCCCTCGTGGCCACCGGTGCGGGACGGGAGGGATGGGCGTTCGCGCTGTCCGGAGTGACCATCGTGGCGGTCGTCGCGATGCTCTTCCTGTCGCTCTTCCCGAACGTCATGCCGTCCACGCTCGACGGAGACTGGAGCCTGACCGTCACCAACGCCTCTTCGAGTCCGTACACCCTGCGGATCATGACTTGGTGCGCCGCGATCGCCACGCCGCTCGTGCTGCTCTACCAGGGCTGGACCTACTGGGTGTTCCGTCAGCGCATCGGTACGCAACACATCGCCGACACCGCACACTGAGCGTCCCAAGGGTATGTTTCACGTGAAACACACTCTCGGGACTGAAGGACACGTTTCACGTGAAACCGATCGATCCCCGCCTCCTGCGCTATGCGGGCGCCACGCGTCTCTTCCTGGTGGCGGTCGTCGTCCTGGGCGCACTCGGCGCCGGGCTGGTCATCGCCCAGGCGATGCTCATCGCCGAAGTCGTGGTGGGCGCCTTCCAGCAGGGCAAGACCGCTTCCGAGCTGGTCACACCCCTCGGGATGCTGGTCGCCGTCGCCTGCGGGCGGGCGCTCGTCTCCTGGCTCACCGAGCTGGCGGCCCACCGGGCCAGTGCGGCGGTGAAGTCGGAGCTGCGGGAGCGGCTGGTCGAGCGGGCCGCCACGCTCGGCCCCGGGTGGCTGAGCGGTCAGCGCACCGGTTCGCTGGTCACGCTGGCCACGCGCGGGGTCGACGCCCTCGACGACTACTTCTCGCGCTACCTCCCGCAGCTGGGGCTCGCGGTGGTCGTGCCCGTGGCCGTCCTGGCGCGGATCGTCACCGAGGACTGGGTGTCGGCGGCGATCATCGTCATCACCCTTCCGCTCATCCCGATCTTCATGATGCTGATCGGCTGGGCCACCCAGTCCCGGATGGACCGGCAGTGGGGGCTGCTGTCCCGGCTCTCCGGTCACTTCCTGGACGTGGTGGCGGGGCTGCCCACGCTGAAGGTCTTCAACCGGGCCAAGGCGCAGGCCGAGTCCATCCGCCGGATCACCGGCGAATACCGCCAGGCCACCATGCGGACCCTGCGGATCGCCTTCATCTCGTCCTTCGCGCTGGAACTGCTGGCCACGCTCTCGGTCGCCCTGGTCGCCGTGACCATCGGCATGCGCCTGGTGCACGGCAGCATGGACCTGTACATCGGCCTGGTCATTCTGGTGCTGGCGCCCGAGGCGTACCTCCCGCTGCGCCAGGTCGGAGCCCAGTACCACGCGGCGGCCGAGGGCCTGGCGGCGGCGGAGGAGATCTTCGCCGTGCTGGAGACCCCCGTCCCGGCGTCCGGCACCGGCCGGGTGCCCGAGGGCGCGCTCTCCTTCGACTCCGTGACCGTCCGCTACCCGGGCCGCTCGACGGACGCCGTGGCCGACGTGTCCTTCGCCGTCGAACCCGGGGAGACCGTCGCGCTGGTCGGCCCCAGCGGGGCGGGCAAGACCACCCTGCTCAATGTCCTGCTCGGCTTCGTGCGTCCCACCGCGGGGCAGGTCCGGATCGGCGGCGCGGATCTCGCGGACCTCGACCTCGAGCAGTGGCGCTCGCGGATCGCCTGGGTGCCGCAGCGGCCGCACGTCTACGCGGGCACCATCACCGAGAACGTCCGGCTGGCCCGCCCCGACGCCGACGACGCGGCCGTACGCCAGGCCCTCGCGGACGCGGGTGCCCTGGACTTCGTCGACGCGCTGCCCGCGGGCGCCGAGACGGTGCTGGGCGAGGACGGGGCGGGGCTTTCCGCCGGTCAGCGCCAGCGGCTCGCGCTCGCCCGCGCCTTCCTCGCGGACCGGCCCGTACTGCTCCTCGACGAGCCCACGGCTGCCCTGGACGGCGCCACGGAGGCGGACGTCGTGGCGGCGGTCCGGCGGCTCGCCGTGGGCCGCACGGTCCTGCTGGTCGTGCACCGGCCCGCGCTGCTCGAAGCGGCCGACCGGGTGGTCCGGCTGGCGGCCCCGGTCGCCACCGAGGCCGCTCCCGCCATGGCCGAGGTGATCCCTCCGGAGCTGGCCGCCACCGCGCTCGACGCCCATGTGCCCGAGCCCGCCGCGGCCGCCACCACTCTCGCGGACCTGCCGGACAGCGGTCCGCTCGACGCGGACGGCGTGCCGGTCCCGCCCGCGACGGCGAACGGCAGCCGCCCACGGCACGTCCTGGCCCGGGTCCGGGCGCTGGCCGCGCCCCGCTACGGCCGCCTCGTTTTCGCCCTGGTCCTCGGCAGCCTGGCGCTCGGCTGCGCGGTCGGTCTGATGGCGACCTCCGGCTGGCTGATCTCGCGGGCCTCGCAGGAACCGCCGGTGCTCTATCTGCTGGTGGCCGTGACCGCGACCCGGTTCTTCGGCATCGGGCGGGCTGTCTTCCGGTACACCGAGCGGCTGGTCTCGCACGACGCGGTGCTGCGGATGCTCGCCGACACCCGGGTCGCCGTCTACCGGCGCCTGGAGCGGCTGGCGCCCGCCGGGCTGCGGACCACCCGGCGGGGTGACCTGCTCAGCCGGCTGGTCAGCGACGTGGACGCCTTCCAGGACTACTGGCTGCGCTGGCTGATGCCCACCGGCGTCGCGGTCGTCGTCTCCGCCGCCTCGGTCGGCTTCACGGCGTGGCTGCTGCCCGAGGCCGGGGCCGTCCTGGCGGCGGGCCTGCTCCTCGCGGGCGTCGGTGTGCCCCTGCTCACCGCGTCGGTCGCCCGGCGCACCGAGCGCCGCCTCGCCCCGGCGCGGGGCGAGCTGTCGACCCGTGTGACCGACGTGCTCACCGGCACGGCCGAGCTGACCGTGGCCGGTGCGCTGCCCGCCCGTACGGACGCGGCCCGGCGCGCGGACGGCACGCTCACGAAGATCGCTTCGCGCGCGGCCGGGATCACCGCCCTCGGCGACGGACTGACCGCGCTGATCTGCGGACTCACGGTCGCCGCCGCCGCGCTGGTCGGCGCCACCGGGGTCGCCTCGGGACGCCTGCACGGCGTCGCGATGGCCGTCGTCGTCCTCACCCCCCTGGCCGCCTTCGAGGCCGTCCTGGGGCTGCCGCTCGCCGCGCGCTACCGGCAGCGGGTGCGGCGCAGCGCGGAGCGCGTGTACGAGGTCCTGGACGCCCCGGTGCCCGTGCGCGAGCCGGAGGAGCCCCGGAGGGCCCCCGCCTCGCCGTTCCCGGTCGTGGTGCGCGACCTCAGCGCCCGGTACGAGGGACAGCACGGCGACGCGCTCGCCGGACTCGACCTCACGCTGGAGCAGGGCCGCCGGATCGCCGTGGTCGGACCGTCGGGCTCGGGCAAGACCACCCTCGCCCAGGTGCTGTTGCGCTTCCTCGATCCGCGCGCGGGCAGCTACACGCTGGCCGGTGTCGCGGCGGACGAGCTGGACGGCGACGACGTGCGCAGGCTGGTCGGGCTGTGCGCCCAGGACGCCCACCTCTTCGACAGCACCGTGCGGGAGAACCTGCTGCTGGCGCGGAAGGACGCGACCGAGGCCGAACTGCGCGACGTCCTGCTGCGGGCCCGCCTCCTCGACTGGGTGGACGAGCTGCCCGAGGGCCTGGACACGCTGGTCGGAGAGCACGGCGCCCGCCTCTCCGGGGGCCAGCGGCAGCGGCTCGCGCTGGCGCGGGCCCTGCTCGCGGACTTCCCGGTGCTGGTCCTTGACGAGCCCGCCGAGCACCTGGACCTGCCGACCGCCGACGCGCTCACGGCGGACCTGCTGGCCGCCACCGAGGGCCGGACCACGCTGCTGATCACGCACCGGCTCGCCGGTCTCGACGCGGTGGACGAGGTCCTCGTGCTGGACGCGGGCCGGGTCGTGCAGCGCGGCCCGTACGCGGAGCTGGTCTCCGCCGACGGCCCGCTGCGCGCGATGGCGCGGCGCGAGGCCGAGGCGGAGACGCTGGTGGTGGCCGGCTAGGGGATGGTCAGAGGCGGTCGGCGAGCAGCCGCTCGATCACGACCGCCACCCCGTCCTCGGTGTTGGCGACCGTGCGGCCGGTGGCCGCGGCGAGGACGTCGGGGTGGGCGTTGCCCATCGCGTAGGAGCGCCCGGCCCAGGTCAGCATCTCCAGGTCGTTGGGCATGTCGCCGAAGGCGACGACCTCCTCGGGCGAGATGCCCCGCTCGGCGCAGCACAGCGCCAGGGTGCTGGCCTTGGAGACCCCGGCGCCGCTCAGTTCGAGGAGCGCGCTGGGGCTGGAGCGGGTGACGTTGGCGTGGCCGCCGATCGCGACGCGGGCCGTGGTGAGGAACGCGTCCGGGTCCAGCTCAGGGTGGTAGGCGAGGATCTTGAGGACGGGCTGGTCGGCGTCCGGGCCGCCCGGCGCGAGCAGCTTCTCGGCGGGCAGCAGGTTGTCCGGGATCTCCATGTGCAGCTTGGGATACGCGGGCTCCTGGTGGAAGCCGTAGGTCTGCTCGACGGCGAACACCGTGCCCGGTGCCGCCTCGCGCAGCAGCCCCACCGCGTCGAGCGCGCTCTGCCGGGTCAGCTCGCGCACCGAGACGAACCGGTGGGCGCCGGGGCCGCCGTGCAGGTCGACCACGGCGGCGCCGTTGCCGCAGATCGCGAGGCCGTGGCCGTGGACGTGATCGGCGACCACGTCCATCCAGCGGGCCGGGCGGCCGGTGACGAAGAAGACCTCCACCCCCGCCTCCTCGGCTGCGGCGAGCGCGGCGACGGTCCGCGCGGAGACCGTCTTGTCGTCGCGCAGAAGGGTGCCGTCGAGGTCGGTGGCGATCAGCCGGGGCGGCGGGCCTACGGTGCCTCCTTGTCCGAGCGGGGCCGGGAACGCGGGTGATACCGGGGGCGTCCCCGGCTGTCTGGTCGCTGAGGTCACCCGGCCATTCTCGCGCATATGCGCGCACGGTCGTGCGGGACTCCGCACATATGAGGCGCGGTTGGGGTCAGAACGGGTCACATCCGGCCACGGCTGATGCCTGTCGGGCCAGCTGCCCCGCCCGCCTCGTCGGCCAGGCCTCGCCGGACCAGTCCCGCTGCCCCGCCCGCCACTCCGGCTCGGCCTCGCCGGACGAGCCCGGCCACTCCAGCCCGGCCCCGCCGGACCAGCCCGGCCCGCCGGACCATCCCAGCCCCGCCGACCCGGCCCCGCCCGACCACCCCCGTCAGCCCAGCTGCGCGACCGCCTCCATCGCGATCCGCTCGAAGACCTTCTGGTCGGCGGCGAAGTCGGAGTCCGGGACGGGCCAGTGGACGACGATCTCGGAGAAGCCCAGCTCCCGGTGGCGGCCCGCGAAGTCCACGAACGCGTCCAGCGACTGGAGCGGCCCGCTGCGGTCGGGGGTGAAGCCGGTGAGCAGGATCTTGTCCAGCTCGGACACGTCCCGGCCGGCCTCCGCGCACGCCTCGCCCAGCTTGGCCAGCTGGCCGCGCAGCGCCTCGACCGACTGCTCGGGGGTGCCGTTCTCGTACAGCTTCGGGTCGCCCGTGGTCACCCATGCCTGCCCGTACCGGGCCGCCAGGCGCAGGCCGCGCGGGCCGGTGGCCGCCACCGCGAAGGGCAGCCGGGGCCGCTGCACACAGCCGGGGATGTTGCGGGCCTCGACGGCCGAGTAGAACCGGCCCTCCTCGGTGACCGCGCCCTCGCTGAGCAGCCGGTCGAGCAGGGCCACGAACTCCGCGAACCGGTCGGCGCGCTCACGCGGCGTCCACGGCTCCTGTCCGAGCGCGGTCGCGTCGAACCCGACGCCGCCCGCGCCGATGCCGAGGGTGATCCGGCCGTCGGAGACGTCGTCCAGGGAGATCAGATCCTTGGCGAGCGTCACCGGGTGCCGGAAGTTGGGGGAGGTGACGAGCGTGCCCAGACGCAGCCGCGAGGTCGTGGCCGCCGCGGCCGTCAGAGTGGGCACCGCGCCGAACCAGGGGCCGTCGCGGAAGGTGCGCCACGACAGGTGGTCGTAGGTGTACGCGGCGTGGAAGCCCAAGTCCTCCGCGCGCTGCCACTTGGCTCGGCCGCCCTCGTTCCAGCGGTCGACGGGAAGGATCACGGTGCTCAGACGCAGACTCATGGCGTCGAGCCTACGTGGCCCGTGAAGAGGGCCCGGACGCCCGCGAAAGGCGCCCCGGGCCCGGTCAGCGCGCCTCGGTGAACCGCAGATACCGCACCGGCACCGCCTCCGTCAGCCAGACCCCGTTCGCGCTGACGCGGAAGACATGGCCGTCGCGGTGCATGGCGGCGGCGTCCACCGGGAGGACGACCGGGCGGCCGCGTCGGGAGCCGACCCGGGTGGCCGTCTCGCGGTCGGCCGAGAGATGGACGTCGTGGCGGTTCATGGGCCGCAGCCCCTCCGCGCGGATCGCGTCCAGGGCGCGGGCGACGGTGCCGTGGTAGAGGTACGGCGGCGGGGTGGCCGGGGGCAGCCCCAGGTCGACGGCCACGGTGTGGCCCTGGCTGGCGCGGATGCGGGTGCCGTCGACCGCGTAGCGCTTCTTGTCGTTGACGGCCACGACATGGTCGAGGTCCTCGCGCGTGAACCGGAAGCCGTGTGCGGCGGCCGCCGTCATGAGGGCGTCGATCTCGACCCAGCCGCCCGCGTCCAGCGTGAGTCCGATGCGCTCGGGCTGATGGCGCAGATGCTTCGCGAGGTACTTCGACAGCTTTACAGTGCGTATGTCATCCATATTTCCTTACATTCCCTCTTTTCTGTTTAGTCTGGTTACCTACTTTCTTGATTCCCTGATGTACATGAAGAGACGTAGGTCACGCACTCGATTTTCATTCTGAGGTTTGATCCACAGCTAAGTTCACTTATCCACAAGGAAGTTGGCGATCCTGTGGACAACTGACGCCCGTTTCACGACAGTTGGCTTGTTCTGTGCCACGGCGTCGAGGATTGCTCTCGCGGCCTTCTCCGGCGGCCAGTTGACGCCGGGGGCTGTGGAGACGGCCGTAACTCCAATGTCGTGCACGGACAGTTCGGCGCGCAGGCGATCCGACAGATCCGTCACAGCGGAACCGACGTTGACGACGTGGCCACCCTGCCCGCGCTCCACCATGCGTGCTCCGAAGAGACGGCAACTGTGCAGCGTTCCGAACAAGTTGGCCTCCAGTGCTGTCCGCCAGGCGTCGGTGGAGGCGGTGAGAAGGGAGTCCGGAAGGCCGATGCCCGCGCTGTTCACCAGCACATCCACCACACCGTGCTCGCCGTGCACTCTCCCGGCCAGCTTCTCCAGGGCCTGTTCGTCGGAGACGTCCACCGACTCCGCCCATGCCCCCGACGTCCCCAGCGACAGGGCGAGTTCGGCCGTTCGGGCGGCCGCCTCCGGGTCGCGGTCCACGGCGACCACGCGCGCGCCGGCCTCCGCGAAGGCGCACGCCACGGCCCGGCCGATGCCGTCGCCCGCACCCGTGACCAGCGCCAACTGCCCGGCGAAACGGTCGCCATGACGGCCGTCGGGCACGGAAGCCGGGCCGCCCTCCTCGACCGACTCCACGAATTCGGTGATCCACAGGGAGAGTTGATCGGGGCGGGTGCGCGGAATCCAGTGCTTGGCCGGGAGCACGCGCCGGACCAGTCGCGGCACCCACCGCTCCAGGTCGTCGTAGAGCTGCGGGGAGAGGAACGCGTCGCTCTCGGGCGTGATCAGCTGCACCGGCACATGCGCGTGGGCGTCCGGGCGCGGTCTGCGCAGCCGGGCACGGACGTTGTCCCGGTACAGCCAGGCGCCGTTGGACGCGTCCGAGGGCAGGGAGCCGGTCGGGTAGCCGTCGGCCGGGACCTTCTCCGCCCGCTGGAGGATCCCCGGCCAGCGTTTGCCGAGCGGGCCGCGCCAGGCTAGTTCGGGCAGCACGGGGGTGTGCAGCAGGTACACGTACCAGGACTTGGCGCCCTGGCCGAGGAGTTGGCCGATCCTGCGGGGCGTCGGGCGCTTCACGCGGGCGTTGATCCAGTGCCCGAAGTGGTCGAGGGACGGCCCCGACATGGAGGTGAAGGAGGCGATGCGGCCATGGGTGCGGGCGACCGTCACGAACTCCCAGGACTGCACCGATCCCCAGTCGTGGCCCACGAGATGGACCGGCCGGTCCGGGCTCACCGCGTCCGCGACGGCCAGGAAGTCGTCGGTCAGCTTGGCCAGCGTGAAGCCGCCGCGCAGCGGCTTCGGCGCGGTCGAGCGGCCGTGGCCCCGGACGTCGTACAGCACCACGTGGAAACCGCGGGCGAGCCGGGCGGCGACCTCCGACCAGACCTCCTTGCTGTCCGGGTAGCCGTGCACCAGCACCACCGTCGGCCGTGCGGGATCGCCGAGTTCGGCCACACACAGCTCGATCCCGCCGGTCCTGATCCGGCGCTCGCGCGCACCTTCCAGCATCACGTCTCCTCCGCCCGGCGCCGCACTCCCGACCCTGCTGAATCTCGCAGTTGTTAGAGGCAGCGTCAATAGGGGAGATCGCCGGGGTAACCCCTAGGGATCCCGGCCCACCGTCCCCCAGAACCCGTCTCCCGCACGGTCCCCTAGGGCCCCGTACTACCGGAGACTGACTCCAAGACGGCTCTGAGGTCTGACGACCGGCGTGGCCCGCGTCACTACCGTCGGGGACGTGACTGTGATCGCGACCGAGAGCCTGAGCAAGCGGTACCCACGGGTGACCGCTCTCGACCGGCTGTCCGTGGACATCGGACCCGGTGTGACCGGACTCGTCGGTGCCAACGGCGCCGGCAAGTCCACCCTGATCAAGATCCTGCTGGGTCTGTCCCCCGCCTCGGAGGGCCGTGCCAGCGTGCTCGGCCTCGACGTGGCGACCGAGGGCGCCGCCATCCGGGAGCGGGTCGGGTACATGCCGGAGCACGACTGCCTGCCGCCCGACGTCTCGGCCACCGAGTTCGTCGTGCACATGGCCCGCATGTCCGGACTGCCGGCCGCCGCCGCGCGCGAGCGCACCGCGGACACCCTGCGCCATGTCGGCCTCTACGAGGAGCGGTACCGCCCCATCGGCGGCTACTCGACCGGCATGAAGCAGCGGGTCAAGCTCGCCCAGGCGCTGGTGCACGACCCGCGCCTCGTCTTCCTGGACGAGCCGACCAACGGCCTCGACCCGGTCGGCCGCGACGAGATGCTCGGCCTGATCCGCCGCGTCCACACCGACTTCGGCATCTCCGTCCTGGTCACCTCGCACCTGCTCGGCGAGCTGGAGCGCACCTGCGACCACGTGGTCGTCGTCGACGGCGGCAAGCTGCTGCGGTCCAGCTCCACCACCGACTTCACCCAGACCACGACGACCCTCGCGATCGAGGTCACCGACAGCGACACCCACCCCGACGGCACCCGCGCCCTGCGCGAGGCCCTCGGCGAGCGCGGCCTCGACACCGAGGACGAGGGCGGCGGCCTGCCCGGCGCCGGACACATCGTCCTGGTGACCGCGAGCGGCGACGAGACGTACGACCTGGTGCGCGACGTCGTCGCGGACCTCGGACTCGGCCTGGTGCGCATGGAACAGCGCAGGCACCGCATCTCCGAGGTGTTCACCACCGCCGACGAGCAGCGGAAGGAGGCCGCCGGCCATGGCGGTTGAGCACCCCACCCAGCACCCCATCACCGAGTCGGCGGGTTCGCCCTCCGGCGACCAGTCTCGCATCCACGACATCGGCTACCGCGGCTACGACGGCCCCCGCCTCGGCCGCTCCTACGCCCGCCTCTCGCTCTACTCGCAGTCCCTGCGCGGCGCCTACGGCCTCGGCCGCTCGGCCAAGTCCAAGGTGCTGCCCATGCTGCTGTTCGCGGTGATGTGTGTGCCCGCGGCCATCATGGTCGCCGTCGCGGTGACCACCAAGGCGCACGAACTGCCGGTCCCCTACAGCCGGTACGCGATCATCATGCAGGCCGTCATCAGCCTGTACGTGGCTTCGCAGGCACCCCAGTCGGTCTCGCGCGACCTGCGCTTCAAGACCGTGCCGCTGTACTTCTCGCGGCCGATCGAGACCGCCGACTACGTGCTCGCGAAGTTCGCGGCGCTCGCCTCGGCCCTGTTCATCCTCACCGGCGGCCCGCTGCTCGTGCTCTACGTGGGCGCGCTGCTCGCCAAGATGGGGGTGGCCCACCAGAGCGAGAAGTTCGGCCAAGGAGTGGTCGCGGTGGCCCTGCTCTCCCTGCTGTTCGCCGGGATCGGCCTGGTCATCGCCTCCGTCACCCCGCGCCGCGGCTTCGGCATCGCCGCCGTCATCGCCGTCATGACGATCTCCTACGGCGCGGTCTCCACGCTCCAGGCCATCGCCGACGCCCAGGGCAACAGTGGCGCGGTGCCGTGGATCGGCCTGTTCTCCCCGGTCACCCTGATCGACGGCATCCAGTCGGCCCTGCTCGGCGGCGCGTCGTCGTTCCCCAGCGGTGTCGGCCCGTCCACCGGCGAGGGCTTCGTCTACCTGATCGTCGTCCTCGGGGTCATCGCCGCCTGCTACGGCCTGCTGCTGCGCCGCTACAAGAAGGTGAGCCTGTGACAACGCTCAGCATCGACCACGTCTCCCGCTGGTTCGGCAACGTGGTCGCCGTCAACGACATCACCATGACGATCGGCCCCGGCGTCACCGGTCTGCTCGGTCCCAACGGTGCCGGGAAGTCCACCCTCATCAACATGATGGGCGGCTTCCTCGCCCCCTCCACCGGCTCGATCACCCTGGACGGCCGCCCGGTGTGGCGCAACGAGTCCGTCTACCGGGAGATCGGCGTCGTACCCGAGCGGGAGGCGATGTACGACTTCCTCACCGGGCGCGAGTTCGTGGTCGCCAACGCCGAACTGCACGGCCTCGGCGACAAGGAGGCGCAGCGCGCCCTGGCCACGGTCGAGATGGAGCACGCGCAGGACCGGAAGATCTCCACGTACTCCAAGGGCATGCGGCAGCGCGTCAAGATGGCCTCCGCGCTCGTCCACGACCCCTCGCTGCTGCTGCTCGACGAGCCGTTCAACGGCATGGACCCGCGCCAGCGGATGCAGCTCATGGACCTGCTGCGCACCATGGGCGACGAGGGCCGCACCGTGCTCTTCTCCTCGCACATCCTGGAGGAGGTCGAGCAGCTCGCCCGGCACATCGAGGTCGTCGTCGCCGGACGGCACGCGGCCAGTGGCGACTTCCGCCGCATCCGCCGTCTGATGACCGACCGGCCCCACCGCTACCTGGTGCGCTCCAGCGACGACCGGGCCCTCGCGGCCGCGCTGATCGCGGACGCGTCCACGGCCGGCATCGAGGTCGACACGTCCGAGGACGCGCTGCTCGTCCAGGCCGTCGACTTCGGCCGCTTCACCACGCTGCTGCCGAAGGTCGCCCGTGACCTGGGTATCCGGCTGCACACGGTCTCGCCGTCGGACGAGTCCCTGGAGTCCGTCTTCTCGTATCTGGTCGCGGCGTAGGAGGCCAAGATGTACGACCCCACCGTCGCCCGGCTCACCTACCGGGCCCTGCTCGGCCGCCGCCGGGCCCTCGTGCTCGGCGTGCTGCCGCTGCTCCTGATCGTCATCTCCATGATCGTCCGCGCCCTGACCGGTGCCGACGACCAAGTGGCCGCCGACGTCCTCGGCGGGTTCGCGCTCGCGACCATGGTGCCCATCATCGGCGTCATCGCGGGCACGGGCGCCATCGGACCGGAGATCGACGACGGCTCCGTGGTCTATCTGCTGTCCAAGCCGCTCAAGCGGCCGACGATCATCTTCACCAAGCTGATCGTCGCCATCGCGGTCACCATGGTGTTCTCCGCCGTCCCGACCCTGATCGCGGGCCTGATCCTGAACGGCAACGGCCAGAACATCGCCGTCGCCTACACGATCGCCGCGCTCGTCTCGTCCATCGCCTACTCGGCGCTGTTCCTGCTGCTCGGCACCGTCTCGCGGCACGCGGTGGTCTTCGGGCTCGTCTACGCGCTGGTCTGGGAGGCGCTGTTCGGCTCCCTGGTGTCCGGTGCGCGCACCCTGAGCGTGCAGCAATGGTCGCTCGCGGTCGCCCACAAGGTCGCGGGCGGGGACCTGATCACCTCCGACGTGGGGCTGCCGACGGCCACGGTGCTGCTGGTCGTGGTGACCGTCGCGGCCACCTGGTTCGCGGGGTGGAAGCTGCGGTCGCTGACGCTGGCGGGCGAGGAGTAAGCGGGCGAGGGACCAGAGGAACCACATGAAGGCCCCGGCGCTTTGACGGGGCCTTCACTCCTGCCCCGGCACACTGGAAGCACGCTGAGACACGGCACGGGGGTGCGTGGATGACCGAGCGGACACCGCAGGACGACGAGCCGGGACGGGACGGCCCCGGCTCGTGGGACGACGTGGTCCTCGACGAGGACTTCGTCCGGGACGCCGACACCGTCGAGCCGTCCGCCCGGGCCCGGATGCTCGCCGCCCGCTGGCGCGCGGAGCGGCCCGAGCCGCAGCCGTGGCGCTCGGACGAACCGCCCGCGGGCTGGTTCTTCAGCCGGGCCCGTCGGCGCAGGTGGCGCCGCCGGTAACGCCGTTAATTCGGTGGCACCTTCACTCCGGGCCGGGGCACAGTAGGTGTTGCCCCCGCCGGGAACGTCCCGGCGCACCCGAACCGGGAGAGGAGCCGGACGATGCCTCTGCACGGCAGTACGTCCGACTCCCGACAGGGTGGCCCGAGGCGGACTCCGGTGTAGTTACCCCACCGTCGAGCCCGCTCCGCACAGGGAGCCACCCGGGGCGGCCGCTTCGAGCACGCGAAGTCGCTCTCGCGTGAGGCCGCCCACCCGGAGGATTGGCCGAGTGGCAAGGCACCGGTTTGCTAAACCGCGGTCGGGTGTAACAGCCCGCGCACGTTCGATCCGTGCATCCTCCGCATGACCGCATGACCGCATGACCGCATG
>NZ_WWIR01000696.1 GCF_009863025.1 Streptomyces sp. SID4985
GGCCTGCGACTGCTGGGCCGCGGACTCGTCGGCCCCGGTGGCGGGCGTGACGACCTCGGTGGGGGCCTCGGCGGCGGTGGGCGAACCCGCCGGCCGGGAGGCGGCTCGGCGACGCCTGCGCGGGGGCAGGGTGTCGCTCGGGGTGTTCAGTTCGGAACCCTCGTTGGGCTCGGTCGGTTCGAGCATCCGGGCATTTCTCCCGTCAGGCTCCCGGGCGCCGCGCCTGGTCCGGCGCCGGCCTCTTCGGGCCGTCCGCCGTTGACGTCCGCGGCCCGCGCGATGCGCGATGACCGCCGTCCGGGGCGCGGGCGCCGCACGGGAGCACTCAGTGTCCTGTCTCGCCGGTTCCGTACGCCTTGTCGGTACGGCCTGGCGAAAGTCTTCTGGTAGGTGCACCGCCCGACCCAGGTGGCTCCCGAGTACGAGGGCGGCGCTACGGCGTGTGTCCTACACGGAACCTTCCGGCGTCGCCGCCGTCGCGGCGGCAGCCGGTTCGGCCGTCTTGGCCTGGGCTGCCTCGCGGTCGGGCGCGAGCGGGTCGGTCACCGTGCCGGTCTCTTCATCGAAAGGCCCCTGCGCCAGCCTGGTCACCGCTGCGGGGACCGGCGGCGCCAGGTCGGCCACGGCGCGGAGACCGGACAGGACGTCGTCGGGTCGTACGGCAGGCGTCACGTGCCGAACAACCAGGCGCAGTATCGCACAGGGCCGGTCCTCCGGCCTATCAGCCTGCGGCTGCGTCTCCACGATCTCCAGGGAGGAGACGGCGGAACGGCAGTCGAAGGTGCGCACGCCGTTCTTGGTCGTGCGCTGCACCTCGACCGTGTCGGCCGCGTGGAAGGCGTCGACCGCGCGGCGGGCCTCGGCCGGGTCCACGCCGTCCAGCCGCAGCTCCCACAGGGAGGCGGCGAGCCGGTCGGCGAGGCCGGAGGTGTGGGCCTCGACCGCGTCGGTGATGTCCAGTCCGGCGGGCATCGACTCGTCGAGCAGGCCGCGCAGGGCCTCGGGGTCGCGCGGCGCGGTCAGGGCGATCTCGAGGTACTCCGCCTCACTGCCCGTGCCGGTGGGTGCGGCATTGGCGTACGACACCTTCGGGTGCGGCGTGAACCCCGCCGAGTAAGCCATGGGCACCTCGGCGCGGCGCAGCGCGCGCTCGAAGGCGCGCTGGAAGTCGCGGTGGCTGGTGAACCGGAGGCGGCCGCGCTTGGTGTAACGCAGTCGGATGCGCTGCACCGCGGGTGCGGGCGGTGGGCCTTCGGGCTGTCGCTTGCCCAGTGTCCTAGTCCTTCGTGAGTGCGGTCGTACTGCTACCAAGAGTACGTGTGCCGGGCTCGTGAGGTTCCCGCCGGTCCACCGCGACCGGGGGGCGGGGGTCGCCGAGGAGCATCCGGCGCAGGTCCCGGCGGGCCTGGCGGACGGTGTCGCGGGCGGTGGTGAGGGCCTGCCGCGAAGCCTGTCCCACGGCGCGCGCGACCTGTGCGGCGGGCCGCAGGACGTAATCGCGCACGACGTGTCCGACGGGGGTGAGGACGGTGCGGTACACCCATCGGACGGGTTCCACGAAGATCCACCGGAAGAGTGTGCCGAGCGCGCGTCCGACCGCCAGCGAGATGCGTCCGGCGATCCGCCAGGCGTGTCCGAGGGCGTCCGCGATCTCCCGCCCGACGACGGCGAGAACCCGGCCGACGGGCAGCAGGACCCGGCGCCAGAGCCACCCCGCGGGCAGCACCAGCAGGACGCGTGCGGTCCAGTACAGGGCGGTGCCGACCCCGGTGACGACCACGTCCGCGAGCCAGGACAGCCCGTGCCCGGCCGGTACGAGCACCCAGGTCCACAGCCAGAGGGCGGGCAGCACGAGCAGCACGCGCGCCGTCCAGTACAGGGCGATGCCCACTCCGGCCGCGACGGCCCGCGCGCACCACGCGACCGCGCGTCCGACGGGCGCGAGCACCCGGGCGTACAGCCACCCCGCCGGGACGACCAGCAGGTAGCGCCCCAGCCAGGCCAGCGCCGTGTACACCGCCGTGCCGACGACTCGCGCGAGCCACCCGGTCCCCCGGCCCAGCGGAGCGAGCACGCGCGCGTACAGCCACCGCGCCGGTACCACCAGGAGGAGGTGGCCCAGGAATCCGATCCCCTGGGCGACCGGCACGACGACCCAGCGCCACAGCGCCACCCACGGCCACACGAAGAGCGCCCGGCCCAGCCACAGCAGCGCGCGGCCCAGCGGGCGCAGCAGGGCGTCCCTCAGGAAGCGGCCGACGACGGTGAGGGCGTCCCACACAAGGCGTACCGGCACCACGAGCACGAGGACGACGATCCGCACGGGAACGCGGATCGCCACGGCGAGGCATCCCCCGGAGTACGCGGGCGTGGTGGGCGGCTTGTCCAGGTCCATGCCCGTACAGACGCAGGAGCGGCCGCCATGGATGCCTCCGTCTCACCCCTCCGCCACGGCGGTACGGCTCGCCTTGTACCGGTCCGGATACCACTGGGTGAAGCGGACGGCACCGACCAGCAGCGCGATCGGGACGACCCAGTTGAACCAGTCGTCCTGGTCGGGGAAGCGGATCGCGAGCCAGGTGAAGAGCGTCATCAGGGCGAAGGCGAGGCCCCACACCGCCGTCAGGACCATGTTGATGTGTTTGAAGACGGGCGAGTCCCAGTACTGACGTGGGGTCGACTCGCGCGCGTACTGCGCGGTGAAGGGGTCGGCGAGCAGGGAGCCGAGCGCCACGACGGCGACCAGGCCGTTGGAGATGACCTGGGCGTACGTCTCCACCCACAGCAGCTCGTCCCGGCTCAGGGCGAGCGCGAGGACCGCGAGTACGGCGAAGAAGACGATGCCCGTCACGTCGAGGACGCGGATCCTGCCGTGCAGCAGGTCCTGCGCGGCGAGGAGGAGGGAGGCGACCAGGGCGGCGAGCGCCGCGTACTCCCAGGTACTGGGGCTCGCGACGACGCCGAAGATGATCCAGGGGGCGAAGGAGAGGAACACACTGCCCGTGCCGACGGGCTTCTTGGCGGGGGCCTTCGTCGCCGTCTGCTGGACCATGGGGTTCCTCCGGTGACTCGCGTTTCCCTCGTTCGGCTCACGCTTTTCTCGTTTCATGGTCGCGCCGAGCGGGCCGGGCCGCACGCGCGCCGCCCGTGTGCGCACGGCCCGCGCCGCCCCTACCGTGGAAGGTGCGTTCCGGATGCGCGGGGGTCGGCACGGTCTGTCCCGGGAGCAGCCTCCATGAGCTACCGCTTCAACGAGAACGACCAGTTCAACTACGAGGTCCAGCTCGCCCTCGGCTCGGTGTGGCGGCGCGGCGCCGACGCGGGCGAGGTGCTGGCCACCGCCGCGGGGGTGGCCGACGGGGACGGCGCGGCGTGGTTCGACGCCTGGACGGAACTGGGGCGCCGGGTCAGCGAGGACGCCGACCGCTGCGCGGCCATGGGGCATCCGCTCAGTGCCCGCGCCGCCTGGCTGCGCGCGGCGGGCTACTTCGGCACCGCCCTGGTCGCCGCCGACGCGCTCCAGGGCGGCGGGAAGCGGGCCGCCGAGGTGTTCGCGGAGCACCGGGCCTGCCTCGACCGCTTCCTGCACGCCTGCGACCCGCCCGCCGAGCGGGTCGCGATCCCGTACGAGGACACGACGCTGCCCGGCTATCTGATCAGCCCGCCCGGCGCCGACGACGCCCCGCTGCCGACCCTGATCGTCAACAACGGCAGCGACGGCCCGCTGACCGCCGCCTGGACGCTGCTCGGCGCGCCCGCCGTGGAGCGCGGCTACCGCGTCCTGCTCTTCGACGGCCCCGGCCAGCAGTCGATGCTCTTCGACCGCGGGGTGACCTTCCGGCCCGACTGGGAGAACGTCATCACCCCGGTCGTCGACTATCTCCTGCTCCGCCCCGACGTCGACCCGCGCCGACTGGCCCTGGCCGGGATCAGCCAGGGCGGCTACTGGGTGCCGCGCGCGCTCGCCTTCGAGCAGCGCGTCGCCGCCGCCGTCGCCGACCCGGGGGTGGTCCGGGTGTGCGACAGCTGGTGGCAGCAGCTCGGCCCCGATCTGCGCGGGCTGTGGGAGTCCGGGGACCGGGACGCCTTCGACGCGATCATCGGGGAGGCGCTGGAGCAGAACCCGTCGCTGGCCGCGGTGTGGCGGTGGCGGGCCCGGCCGTACGGCATCGATGCGCCGTACGACCTGTTGACCGAGGTGGCCCGGTACGACCTCACGTCCGTCCTCGACCGGATCACCACTCCCCTGCTGATCACCGACCCCGAGGGCGAGCACTTCTGGCCGGGCGCCTCCCGGCGGCTGTACGACGCGCTGCCCGGCCCCAAGTGGCTGGTCCGCTTCACCGAGGAGGAGGGAGCGGACCTGCACTGCGAGCCGCTGGGACGCGCGCTGTTCGAGCAGCGGATCTTCAACTGGCTGGACGCGCGGCTGGGGACTCCGGCACGCACCTGAAACAGGGACACACCAGACTCTGGCGATCAATCATGACCGCTGCTTCCATGGAGCTCAAAACCAGAAACTTCACTGGGGGGCGAGTATGCACTGGTACGTCGACGTCCTGAAGAAGTACGCCGTCTTCACCGGCCGCGCACGGCGGCAGGAATACTGGATGTTCTTCCTGGTCAACCTGGTCATCGCGATCGTCCTGTCGATCGTCAGCCGGATCATCGGCACCATGGCCCTCAGCTGGATCTACAGCCTGGCCCTCTTCCTGCCCGGCCTCGGCGTCGCCGTCCGCCGCCTCCACGACACCGGCCGCTCCGGCTGGTTCGTTCTCATCGGCCTGATCCCCTTCATCGGCTGGATCATCCTGATCGTCTTCCTGGCCCAGGAGGGCCGCCCCGACCCCAACGAGTACGGCCCGAACCCGAAGTACGCGCCTGCGGTCTGACGATCAGTCAGATATAGGGAGGGGGCCCCGCCCGAGCATCCGGCCGGGGCTCCTTCCGCGCGCCGGGCCCACCCTCAGGTTCCCCTCAGAAACAGCCCCACTCGCTTGTGGCGGGCACGAACGCGCCCCTAGCGTCCGGGTGTCCGACGGCGACCACGGCGGACGCCTGGAGACTCACGAGGGGGAAGCGCATATGAGGTTCGGTGTGGGCCGGGCAGGGGTTCTCGCGGCCGTGCTGGTGTCCGTGTGCTTGACGGGCTGTACGGCCGGCACCGGCGGCTCGGGCGGCCAGCCGCACCACCGGGTGACCGCCTCCGCGTCGCCGGGCGCGACCCCGGCGGCCGAGAGGAAGCTCGCGGCGCAGGCGCGGGCGGCGCTCGACGCGAGCGGCGCCGGGCACGCGTCCATGGTCGAGTCAGGCGTGGAGCGCGTCTCCGAGGGCGTTCACACCGAGCCCGGGACGCAGTCGGGACGCGTCTACCGGCTCACCGTCGTCTGTGCCGGACAGGGCACGGCGAAGGTCACGCTCACGTCGGGCACGCCGGGCGCGCCGGTGCGAGCGAGGGCGGTTCCCTGTGATCGGTCCGAGGTGTTCGAGCGGTTCACGGGCGCACGGGGTGTACGGATCGATGTCGACGGGGACACCGGGGCGACCGGCATGATCGCTTGGCGGATCAACAAGGTGTGATCATCTGTCGCCCCGGTCACGGTCGCCGGGGCGATGGAAGCCGCCTCACTCCACCGCGATCCCGTGGTCCGCGAGCAGTTCGGCCAGGCCGCCCGGGTAGCCGCGGCCGCCGAGGACGAAGTCCCAGTCGCCGGTCGGGCGGCGGCGGAAGGAGCCGAGGACCAGGGCGGTTTCGCCGGGGCGGCCCTCGGAGACCTCCAGACGGCCGAGTTCGGCGAGGGCCGGGTCCAGGAGGCGGATGAAGGGGGCCGTGAAGCCCGAGAGGTCGGCGTGGGGGTCGGCCTCCGGGTCGACCGCGGCGACCAGGACGAGCCGGTCGGCCTCGGCGGGCAGGGCGTCGAAGGAGACGCGGACGGCCGCCTTGTCGGGCGGTGGGGCGGGCACCGAGCGGACGGACCCGTCCGGGGTGGCGGGGTTGTTGAAGAACACGAAGTGGTCGTCGCCGAGCACCCGGCCGCCCCTGCAGACCAGCGCGCACACGTCCAGCGCCACCTCGCCGGACCAGGACATGCCCAGCACGTTGTAGTCGCCGAGCGGCGCATCGGCGGCGGGACGGCCCGCGCGCTCGCCCAGCCGGCCGTGCAGCCCGTGGCGGTGCAGCAGGTCGACCAGTTCGGGGCCCGAGATCAGCTCCAGCGGCTTGCCCCGCGCGAAGGTGCGCGAGCCGGGCCCGAAGCCCGAGGTGGTCACGAGGACGCCCTTGTTCGCGCCGGTGTCCTGCACGGTCCCGTACAGATCCCGCACCGCCGTCGGCGGCACCGTGTTGCGGTACCGCTTGACCTGCACGACGATCTGCCCGCCCCGGATCGGAGCCGGATCGACGGCGTGCACGTCCACCCCGCCGTCGCCCGACCGCTCGGTCGTCACCGCCTCCATGCCCATGGCCCGGAACAGTTCGGCCACCAGCGACTCGAAGGCGATCGGGTCCATCTCGTAGAGGTCCGGCTCCTCCCCCGTGGGCGCGTGCTCGCCGGGGCCGACGCGTACGTCCTCCGGCCTGCGGCCCGCCCGTACCGCCACGAGCTGGTCCGGCCGCGCCGAGAGCAGACCCCGCAGGGCCTCCGTCAGACAGCTCACCGGGTCGGCCTGGGCGAGGTGGAGAGCGGTGAAGGTGTCCTTCGGCGCCATGACCGTCGCCAGACAGATCAGGGCCTGTCTGCCCGTCGCCGGATCGTGGTCGTCGACGACGCCGTTGACCGCGACCGAGTCCAGCGCCCCGAACTCGTCGGCAGCGAAGACCTGTTGGACCACCAGGAGCAGACACTGCGCCAGCACCTCGCGGTACAGCGTCCGCCGCTGCCCCACCGGGCGCGGTGTCTCCTTCTCCTGGTCCAACGTGGGCATGTACCGCACCGACTTGGCCTCCGGCACCACGGCGAACCCCGGCAACTCCCAGTCCAGCACCAGCTGTCGGGCCACCGGGTCGTACGCCGCGCGCGGCACGCACGGGAAACCGCCGGGCCACGCCGTGGAAGCCCGCAAGGCGGCCCCGAAGTACGCGACCACCGCCTCCGGTTCACCCCGCCGCACACTCTCGGCGGCCTCCGCGACCCCCGCGTTGTGCCGCCGGACCTCGGCCAGCCGGACCGCCATCCGCTGCTCGTACTCCCGCTGCCGCACGGCGAGTTGCAGCTGACGCCGGGACTCGGCCGCCTGCGCCGCGAACCAGTCGTGCTCGAACCGGGTCCGCGCGTCCGCCTCCGCCTGCGCCCGCTGCGCCGCCGTCCAGCCGCCCCGCGCCGCCCGGTACCGCTCCGGATCGGGCATCCGCACCGGCCACCCCAACGGCCCCGGATCGAACGGCTCGACCTCCTCCGCACGCATCAACCGCGCCACCCGGAACACCGGAGCACCGCACCCGGCCGCCAGCAGCCCCCGCAGCGCGGCCACCCGGGCCTCCAGCTCCTCCGTACGCCGCCGCGCCTCGGCCTGCCGGAACTCCCGCTGACTCTGCGCGAGTTCCCGCTCCCTGGCCCGCGCCAGGCGCTCCCGTTCCCGCTCCCGCCGCGCCTCGTCCTCACGCAGACGCTGCTGCTGACGCTGCGCCTCCGCCCAGACCCCCGCCAGACCAGAAGAGCGACGACTCATCCCCTGCAAGCCCTCCCCAGGACATCGGCACCGCCGACCCCACCCTCCGGCTGCCCCCAACCGGACGTAACCGGACGACTCTAACCGCACGGAACGATCCGTACATCCCTTTGGAGCATGGAGGTTCGGAACCCTGCCGGATCGCACCGGATCCCGGCGGATCCAGCCGGGTTCCGCACCCGGTTCTACGTCGGCTCCTCCGTCCCGTCGTCCGGGCGCAGGGTGCGCCAGGCCCTCCGCGCCCGCGACTGGACGTACGCGCTGAGAAGGGCGAGCGGAAGGGCGGCCCAGGTGACGAAGGTCAGACCGAGCCAGCCACGGACGAACAGGAGGACGATCGTGTCCACCACGACCGTGAAGCCCGCGCAGACGAGATCGGACGCGACGATGCAGTCGATCAGCTGGAGCAGACCCGGGCGGCGCCTGCCCTCGCGGGGCGCGAGCAGCCCCTGCAGGAAGGGGATGGTGCGCAGGATCAGCCGCAGCCGGAACGCCCCGATCACGTTGCTCAGCGCATAGGCGAGCCGGACCAGACGCTTCCTGGCGCCCGCGAGGTCCTGGGCCATCTCGGTCTCGTAGTCCGCCGCGTACTCACCGCCCACGATGTGTCCGGCCAGGATCGCCAGCCGGGCACACACCGCGTCCACGAGCGCGTCGACGCGCCGACGGCGCGGCGGAACGGCGACCGGAGGGACGGGGGCTGGAGAGACGGGGGATGGAGAGACGGGGGATGGAGGAACAGCCGTCGGCGGGACGGCCGTCGGAGGATCGACCACCGGAGCGACGGCCACCGGCGCAAGGGTCGTCGGAGGAACAACCGTCGGCGGAACCGTCGTTGGAGGGTCGGCCACCGGAGCGGTGGTCGACGGGGGTCCGGCCGCCGGGGGACGCACCGGCGACGGGTCGGCCGCCGGGTCGCCGTCGCCGTCCGGTCCGGCGGCCTGCCGAGGAGGCGTCGCATCGGGCACGGTACCGGCAGAGGCGTCCTCTCCAGCACCACCCTGCGGCGGCGAGGACGGCGGGCCGTCGGCCGCCAGCAGCCTGCGGCCTTCCCGAATGATCATCAACGCGTAGAAGAAGCGGAGGAGTCGGGGTGCCTCGAGATGGTCGTTGACCATCTCCTCGATCCGTTCGTGGAGCGCGTCGTCGCCGACGGACCGGGCGAAAGCCTTGACGCGCTGCTCGACGCGGCGGACGGACCGCCGGGTCAGCCAGTGGAACAGCTCCAGGGGGAACCTGCTGAGCATCAGCACGGTGCCGATGATCACTTGCACGACCCAGAAGTTCGGGTCCTGCAGGTACTCCAGCCCCATCCTCACTCCTTAGGCAAGTCCCGTCTCCGGGCGGTGGTGGGCGGTCCGGGACTCGCGCGCGGCACGCTCCCGCAGCGCGGCGCGGGCGTGTTCCCGCCCCATGGGGGTCAGCTGGTAGAACCGGCGCCGCGCGCCGCGCACATCCGGCCCCTCGTCCTGCTCCCAGACACTGGTGACCCACCCGATGTTCTCCAGGCGGGCCAGGATCGGGTACACCGTGCCGGTCATCAGGCCGGTGCCCTGCGCGATCTTCAGTCCGTACAGCTTCTCCGGGCCCTGATAGAGGACATCAAGCACCTCCAGGGTCGCCTTCGTCATCCTCGGGTTCTGCGCCATGCCGCCAACTCTACACATCTAGAGTCTAGATATGTAGAGTTGGGCTCCTAACTCTATACATCTAGAGATGGAGGCGACATGGCGCGCGATCACCGCCTGACGGGGCTGTGGGTGGCCGTCTCGGTCCTGTTCGGCCTGTTCATCGGCGCGGCGGCGGCCCTGCTCAAGTGGAGCGACAGCCACGGGGTGGCGGCGGCCCTGCTCACCGGCGGAACCGCCTGCGGCGGGGCGATCACGCTCGCCCTCGTCGTCATCAACACCCTGCGGCGCGGCACACCGTAGGCCAGAAACGGCTGAACCCCCCTCGGAGCGAGGGGGGTTCAGCCATGCGTGCGGGCTACTTCTTGACCGCGAGCGGCAGCAGCTTCTTGCCCGTGGGGCCCACCTGGATCTGGGTGTCCATGGCGGGGCAGACACCGCAGTCGAAGCACGGGGTCCAGCGGCAGTCCTCGACCTCGGTCTCGTCGAGGGCGTCCTGCCAGTCCTCCCAGAGCCAGTCCTTGTCGAGACCGGAGTCGAGGTGGTCCCAGGGAAGGACCTCCTCGTAGGTGCGCTCGCGGGTGGTGTACCAGTCGACGTCGATGCCGAAGGGGGCGAGCGCCTTGTCGGCGCAGGCCATCCAGCGGTCGTAGGAGAAGTGCTCACGCCAGCCGTCGAAGCGGCCGCCGTCCTCGTAGACCGCGCGGATCACGGCGCCGGTGCGGCGGTCGCCACGGGAGAGCAGGCCCTCGACGATGCCGGGCTTGCCGTCGTGGTAGCGGAAGCCGATGGAGCGGCCGTACTTCTTGTCGCCCCGGATCTTGTCGCGGAGCTTCTGGAGGCGGGCGTCCGTCTCCTCGGCGGAGAGCTGCGGGGCCCACTGGAACGGCGTGTGCGGCTTGGGCACGAAGCCGCCGATCGACACCGTGCAGCGGATGTCGCCGGAACCGGAGACCTCGCGGCCCTTCTGGATGACGTGCGTCGCCATGTCGGCGATCTGCAGGACGTCCTCGTCGGTCTCCGTCGGCAGACCGCACATGAAGTACAGCTTCACCTGGCGCCAGCCGTTGCCGTAGGCGGTGGCGACCGTGCGGATCAGGTCCTCCTCCGAGACCATCTTGTTGATGACCTTGCGCATGCGCTCGGAGCCGCCCTCGGGGGCGAAGGTGAGACCGGACCGGCGGCCGTTGCGGGTCAGCTCGTTGGCCAGGTCGACGTTGAACGCGTCGACGCGGGTCGAGGGCAGCGAGAGGCCGATCTTGTCCTCGGTGTAGCGGTCCGCGAGGCCCTTGGCGATGTCGCCGATCTCGGAGTGGTCCGCGGAGGACAGGGAGAGGAGGCCGACCTCCTCGAAGCCGGTCGCCTTCAGGCCCTTGTCGACCATCTCGCCGATGCCGGTGATCGAGCGCTCGCGCACCGGACGCGTGATCATGCCCGCCTGGCAGAAACGGCAGCCGCGCGTGCAGCCGCGGAAGATCTCGACCGACATCCGCTCGTGGACCGTCTCGGCCAGCGGCACCAGCGGCTGCTTCGGGTACGGCCACTCGTCCAGGTCCATGACGGTGTGCTTCGACACGCGCCACGGGACGCCGGAGCGGTTGGGGACGACGCGGGCGATACGGCCGTCGGGCAGGTACTCCACGTCGTAGAAGGCCGGGATGTACACCGCGCCGGTCTTCGCCAGGCGGAGCAGCACCTCCTCGCGGCCGCCGGGGCGGCCCTCCGCCTTCCACTTGCGGATGATCTCCGTCATGTCCAGCACGGCCTGCTCGCCGTCACCGATGATCGCCGCGTCGATGAAGTCCGCGATCGGCTCGGGGTTGAAGGCCGCGTGGCCGCCCGCGAGGACGATCGGGTCGTCGATGGTGCGGTCTGCGGCGTTGAGCGGAATGCCCGCGAGGTCCAGCGCCGTGAGCATGTTGGTGTAGCCCAGCTCGGTGGAGAAGGACAGCCCGAACACGTCGAACGCCTTCACCGGGCGGTGGCTGTCCACCGTGAACTGGGGCACCTTGTGCTCGCGCATCAGGGCCTCCAGGTCCGGCCACACACTGTATGTGCGCTCGGCGAGGACGCCCTCCCGCTCGTTCAGTACCTCGTAGAGGATCATGACGCCCTGGTTGGGCAGACCGACCTCGTACGCGTCCGGGTACATGAGGGCCCAGCGGACGTCTGAGGATTCCCACGGCTTCACCGTGGAGTTCAGTTCCCCACCGACGTACTGGATCGGCTTCTGCACATGCGGGAGCAAAGCTTCGAGCTGCGGGAAGACCGACTCGACGGACATCGCGGCATTACCTTCGTGAGCTGACGGGGGTGCCCCCGGCCGGAGGCTGGGGGGAGGGGTGACCATCCAGCGTAACCCGGTCGGCGCAGTCCTCCGTACCCTTCAGAGCGGGAAGCGGGACACGATCTTCCGCCACCGTCCGGGCAGCTCCGCCTCCACCCGCTCCGCCCGCCGCTCCTCGCGCCCGTACAGCACCCCGTAGGGAAACGCGTTCTCCCCCGCCCCGTGCGCCACCGCCGCCAGCTCGCGCAGGGTGCGGCGGGCCATGACCGCGTCCTGGTGTTCACCGAGGAGGGTGGTGAGGGACTTCATGGACTTGACGAGGGCGCGGGCCGGGGCGCCGAGGGCGTCTGCGGCCGCCTCCGCGCCGTACCGGGTGCGCTTGGCCTTCTTGCGGGCCTCGTGCAGCGTGCGGTCGCGCTCCTCGCCGGGCGGCAGCTCCAGGGCGGTGTCCATCAGCCGGGAGAGCTTGGCGAAGTCCGTCCGCAGGGCTTTGCTCAGGGTCTTCCCCGGCTTGCGCGCGGCGCCCTTCAGCAGGGGCGGGTCGGTGAGCAGGGCGTCCAGGGTGTCGAGGAGGGCGAGGTAGCGCGCGGAGTCGAGTACGCCGATCAGCTGGGCCCGGGTGCTGTGGTGGCGGGCGGTGGCCCAGCCGGTCAGGCGCTCGTGGACGGGTCCGGTGACCAGGTCGTCGGGGAGACCGGCGAGGTCGGCGGTCAGGCGCTCGGCCAGCACCTCCTGGTCGCGGTCGAGGCCGAGCTCCCCGGCGAGCCACTTCAGCTCGGCCGCGAGCGGGGCGGTGACGGCGGGGTCGAGCACGCTGGGGAGGCCGCGCAGGGCGGAACGGGCCCTGCGGGTGGCCACGCGCATCCGGTGCACGGCGTCGGGCAGGTCGCGGCGGACGGCGGGGTCGCCGGAGAGGATCGCCTCGCGCTGCTCGCGCAGATAGGCGAGGACGTGGTCGCCCGCGGTCACCGGAGCGGCGGGGGCACCGGCACCACTCCCCCGGCCGCCGGTCTCCGCCAGCGCGCGGGCGAGCTTGGACGGCGACTTCGACGGCGTGAGCCCCGCCGCCCGCAGCCGCTTCTCGATCCGGTCCAGGAGGGCGGGGTCGCCGCCATCGGCCAGTTCCACCTCGGTCTCGGTCCAGTGGGCGGTGCCGCCCGCGCGGTTGAGCCGCTCGGCGGTCACGGTGTCGGTGCTCGCCTCGGCCAGCAGGGTGCCGTCGGCGTCGAGCAGGTCGAGGACATGGCGGGCGCTGCGGAGCCGGATCACGGGGACCAGCCCGACGCCGCGGACCCGGGAGCGGACCAGCGCGGCGATCTCCTCGGGCACGGTGTCCGACAGCGGCGCCCGGATCTCGTCCCGGACCCCGGGGGCGACGGGGAACTTCACATGCCACCCGGCGTCCCCGCCCCCAGTGCGGCGGCGCAGGGTGAGGGAGGCGGCGGCGAGCCGTTCGTCGGGGGTGTCGTAGTAGGTGGCGTCCAGTTCGGCCACGCCCCGGTCGGCGACCCGGGCCACCCCGGCGGTGCCGGTCACCTCGGGGAAGCCGCCGTCCCCGCCCTCGTACTTCCGCTCCACTTCACGCGTCACGTCCGCCATGCACCGAATCTAGAACGCCCCCGCGACCGCATCCACCCCCCGGACACGCCGAAGGGGCGGGAGTGGACCTCCCGCCCCTCGCCGCACCTCCGAGCCCGACCGAAGGCCGCCGGTGAGCCGCGCCGTATGCCTCGCCCGGCCCCGACCGTCCACCCCCGACCGGTTCGCCCCCACTCGTGGGCCCCGCTCGTGGGCCCCGGCCGTAAGCCTCGGCCGAACCCCGACCGTATGCCCCAGCCGTGAGCCCCCGTCGAACCGCCGGAGGCACTACGCCGACATGGGCCGCTGCACCCTGATCGACTGCAACAGCCCCACCGCGATCCAGACCGCGAACATCGACGAGCCTCCGTAGGAGACGAACGGCAGGGGGAGACCGGTGACCGGCATGATGCCGAGGGTCATGCCGATGTTCTCGAAGGACTGGAAGGCGAACCAGGCGACGATCCCGGCGGCCACGGTCGTGCCGTACAGCTCGGGGGAGTCCAGGGCGATACGGCAGGCCCGCCACAGGATGACGCCGAGGAGGACGATTATCAGGCCCGCGCCGAGGAAGCCCAGTTCCTCGCCCGCGACCGTGAAGACGAAGTCGGTCTGCTGCTCGGGCACGAACTGGCCGGTGGTCTGCGAGCCGTGGAAGAGGCCCGCGCCGGTCAGTCCGCCGGAGCCGATGGCGATGCGGGCCTGGTTGGTGTTGTAGCCGACGCCCGCCGGGTCGAGGTCGGGGTTGGCGAAGGCGGCGAAGCGGTTGATCTGGTATTCGTCCAGGATGTGCAGCTGCCAGATGGCGACGCAGCCGAGGACTCCGGTGAGGAGCAGGCCGAAGATCCAGCGGTTGGAGGCGCCGGAGGCGAGCAGCACGCCCAGGATGATGGCCACCATGGCGAGGACCGTGCCGAGGTCGGGCATGAGCAGCACGATCATGATCGGCACGGCGGCCAGGCCGAGCGCCTGGAGGACGGTGCGGTGGTCGGGGTACGGCTTGTCGCCCGCGTCGACCCGGGCCGCGAGCAGCATGGCCATGCCGAGGATGATCGTGATCTTCACGAACTCGGCGGGCTGGAGCGAGAAGCCGCCGCCGAACACGATCCAGTTCCGGCTGCCGTTGATGGTGGCGCCGAGCGGGGTGAGGACCAGCAGCACCCCGAGCAGGGAGACGCCGTAGAGGACCGGCACGGCGTTGCGGAGGGCGCGGTGGCCCAGCCAGACCGTGCCGATCATCAGGGCGACCCCGATGCCGAGGTTCATCAGATGCCGGAGCAGGAAGTAGTACGGGTCGCCCTGGTTGATCTCCGTGCGGCCGCGGGTCGCGGAGAAGACCAGCAGGGAGCCGATCAGGGACAGCGCCAGGGCCGCGAACAGTATCGGCCAGTCGAGCCGCCGGGCCACGGAGTCGCGGGCGAGGAGCCTCGTCCAGCCGGCCCGCTCGGGGCCGTATCCGGAGACGGAGAAGCTGTTGGTGCCGGTCATGTGCGCGTCCTCCGGCTTCCCCTCCGGCGGGGCCGCCTGCGGGTGTTGCTGTTGGTGTTGTCCGTGGGCGCGGTGGCCGCGGGCTGGTCGTCCTCGGCGTTGGTCGCGTTGTTCTTCTGGGCGGCCTCGACGTCCTTGGCGGGGTCGCCGACGATCTTGGGTGCGACGACGGTGCCGTCGGTGCGGACCTTCGGCAGGGTCTTCTGCGGCTGGGGCAGCAGGGCCTTCTTGTTGTCGATGGAGCCGTCGCCCTGGACGCCGTAGAGCGCGCTGTAGATGTTGCGCACGGCCTCACCGGAGGCTCCGGAACCCGTACCGGCCTGGGCGATCGTCATGATCACCGTGTAGTCCTTGGAGTAGGTGGCCAGCCAGGAGGTGGTCTGCTTGCCGTAGACCTCGGCGGTACCGGTCTTGGCGTGCAGCGCGATCTTGTCCTGCGGCCAGCCGCCGAACTTCCAGGCGGCGGTGCCTCGGGTGACGACGCCCGCGAACGCCTCGTTCATGCCCTTGAGGGTGGCCTTGCTGACGGGCAGTCGGCCGGTCTTCTTCGGCGGGATCGGCGTGACCGTCTTGCCGTCGGGGCTGATGACCGCCTTGCCGATGGTCGGCTGGTACATCGTGCCGCCGTTGGCGACGGCGCCGTAGATCACGGCCTCCTGGATCGGCGTGACGAGGGTGTCGCCCTGGCCGATGGAGTAGTTGATCGAGTCACCCTCGCGCATCTTGTTGCCCTCGAGGCAGTTCTCGTACGCGATCATCTCGACGTAGGAGCCGTTCTTCTTGCCGTACTTGCACCAGGCGTCCTTGTTGGCCTTCCAGTAGTCCTGCTTCCACTGGCGGTCGGGGACGCGGCCGGTGACCTCGTTGGGGAGGTCGATGCCGGTCTCCTTGCCGAGGCCGAACTGGTGGGCGGCCTTGTAGAAGAAGTCCTTCGGCTGGCCCTTCTTGGGGTTGATGCCGCCGTCCTTCTTCCACTGCTGGTCGGCGAGGTAGTAGAAGACGGTGTCGCAGGAGACCTCGAGCGCGCGGCCCAGCGGGATCGGGCCGAAGCTCTCGCCCTCGAAGTTCTTGAAGACCTGGCTGCCCACCGAGTAGGAACTCGTGCAGGGGTAGCGGCCGTCGAAGTCGTAGCCCGCCTCGACCGCGGCGGCGGTGGAGATCACCTTGAAGGTGGAGCCGGGTGCGGCCTGGCCCTGGATGGCCCGGTTGAGCAGCGGGTAGTCGGAGTTCTTGCCGGTGAGGGTCTTGTAGTCCTTGGCGGAGATGCCGCCGACCCAGACGTTCGGGTCGTAGGTGGGGGCGGAGGCCATGGCGACGATGCGGCCGGTCTTGGCCTCCATGACGACCACGGCGCCGGAGTCGGCCTTGTAGTTGGTGCCGGTGATCTTGTCGAACTGCTGGCGGGCGACCTTCATGGCCTTGTCCAGTTCGTACTCCGCGACGCGCTGGACGCGGGAGTCGATGCTGGTGACCAGGTTGGAACCGGACTCGGCCGGGTCGGCCTTGGCCCTGCCGATGACGCGGCCGAGGTTGTCCACCTCGTAGCGGGTGACACCGGCCTTGCCGCGCAGTTCCTTGTCGTACTGCCGCTCCAGGCCGGAGCGGCCCACCATGTCCGAGCGCAGATAGGGCGAGTCGGTGTCCTTGGCCTTCTGGATCTCGTCGTCCGTGACGGGCGAGAGATAGCCGAGGACCTGGGAGGTGTTGGACTTGCCGGGGGCGCCGTAGCGGCGCACGGCCTCGGGTTCGGCGGTGATGCCGGGGAAGTCCTCGGCGCGCTCGCGGATCTGGAGGGCCTGCTTGGGGGTGGCCTCGTCGGTGATCGGGATCGGCTGGTACGGCGAGCCGTTCCAGCAGGGCTGGGGGGTCTTCGCGTCGCAGAGGCGGACCTTCTGCACGACGTCCGCGGCCTTCAGGCCGAGCACCCCGGCGAGCTTGGCGAGGACCGCCTTGCCGTCGTCCTTCTGCTTGAGGAGGTCGGTGCGGGAGGCGGAGACGACCAGGCGGGTCTCGTTGTCCGCGAGGGGGATGCCCCGGGCGTCGAGGATGTCACCGCGCACGGCGGGGTCGACGACCTGCTGGACGTGGTTGCCGGAGGCCTCGCGCTGGTACGCGGCGCCCTCGCGGATCTGGAGGTACCACAGGCGGCCGCCGAGGGTGCCGAGCAGGGAGAGGACGAGGATCTGGATGACGACGAGCCGGATCTGGACCCTTGGGGTCCGTCCGGTCTCGGGAATGTTGGTCACTGCGGCTGCCTCCCCCTCTCAGTGCGCGGACGCGGATGCGTGGACGCGTACGTGAACGTGTGTGCGTACGAACGATGAACGCGGGGCCGGTGTCGGCCCGTTCCCCCAAAGCTGACTCTTTCGGGTGAAGTCGCCCGCTGTCACAGCCGCTTGACCCCCTTGATGCGTCCGACCCGGGCGGAGCGGGTGCGGGCCTTGGCCTTGAGGGTGCCGAGGCCGCTCCGCCCGCCGACGCGCAGGCCGGTGCCGGAGGAGAGCCAGCCCGAGGAGATGTTCCCGGCCTTGACGGACGGGCCGTTCTCGGTGAGCGGGTCGTTGTCGGTGCGGCGGGCCAGCCACATGACGCCGGGCACGACGAACGGCGCGAGCAGCAGGTCGTAGAGCGCGGCGGAGAACAGCAGCCCGGTCAGGCCGACGTGGCGGGCGGCGGTGTCCCCGACGAGGGCGCCGACGCCCGCGTAGAGCAGCGTGGAGCCGACGGCGGCGGCGACCACGACGGCCATCGGGCCGGTCGCGGACTTCAGCCGGCCGTTCTCCGGCCTGACGAGCCCGGCGCAGTAGCCGATGACGCAGAGCACGAGCGCGTAGCGCCCGGCCGCGTGGTCGGCGGGCGGGGCGAGGTCGGCGAGGAGTCCCGCACCGAAGCCGACGAGGGCGCCGCCGACATGGCCGTAGACCATGGCGAGGCCGACGACGGTGAGCAGCAACAGGTCGGGCACGGCGCCGGGCAGGTGCAGCCGGGCGAGGACGCTCACCTGGATCACCAGGGCGACGACGACCAGTGCGGCGGCGAGCAGAATGCGGTTGACGCGCATGGTGGTTCGGCTCCTACTGCTGCTGCTCGTCGGTGGACTCGGGCGCGTCGGCCGAGGGGGTGACCGTCACGGTCACGGTCGGCGTCGGGACCGGCTTGGGCTTGCTGGGCAGGACCTCGTCGCGCGGGTCCTTCTTGGGTCCGGAGACGACGACGCCGACGATGTCGAGCTTGCTGAAGCCGACGTACGGCGTGACGTACAGGGTGCGGGTCAGGCCGCCGCCGGAGGGGTCGACGCGGGAGATCACGCCGACGGGCACGCCGGGCACGAACGGCTTGTCGGCCTGCGAGCCGAAGGTGACGAGACGGTCGCCCTTCTTCACCTCGGCCTTGCCGTTGAGGAGTTCGACGCGCAGCGGACGGTCGCCCTGCCCGGAGGCGAAGCCGAGTTCGTCGCTGCCCTCCAGCCGCGTGCCGACGGTGAAGTCGGGGTCGTTGGCGAGGAGGACGGTGGCGGTGTCGGGGCCGACGGTGGTGACCCGGCCGACCAGTCCGTCCCCGTTGAGCACCGTCATGTCGCGCTTGATGCCGTCGTTCGCGCCCGCGTCGATGGTGATGGTCCAGGAGAAGCCCTGGGCCGCTCCTATGGCGACGACCTGGGCGCCCTTGATGCCGTACTGGCCCTCACCGGCGATCTTCAGCATCCGGTCCAGCTGGTTGAGGCGGCTGCGGTTGCGGTCGTCGCTGCCGAGCTTGGCCTTGAGGGCCGCGTTCTCCTTCTCCAGTACGGCGAGCCGGTCGTGGCGGGTGCCGGAGTCACGGACGGCGGAGACGGCCTCTCCGACCGGATCGACCGCCGAGGCCAGTCCGTTCTCGATCGGGCCGAACGCCGCGGCAGCGGCATGCCGGGCGCCGTCGACCGGCGAGTTCCGGCCCCCGCGGATGTCCACCGTGATCAGTGCGAACGCGATGGCGATCAGCAGGACCAGGAGCAGCCGGCTCTCTTTCGTGTCCCTCACGTGCGGCGGCCGTGCCTTCCTCTAATAGGAATTCGAGGACTGCCGGAAAAACGCCAACACGAAAGGAAGCGCCAATCCGAGCGGTCCGTTTGCGGGAGCTTATGCCTCTATATCAACGATCCGCCGCACGAGCGAAGAACGTCTCGTACGGCGGAATCGAAGTGTTACGTCATCTGCGCGGCTGCGCGTCCAGCACCTGCTGGAGTGCCTCGAACTCCTCGACGCACTTGCCGGAACCCAGCGCGACGCTGTCGAGCGGGTCCTCGGCGATGTGGATCGGCATTCCGGTCTCGCGGCGCAGCCGCTCGTCGAGGCCGCGCAGCAGGGCGCCGCCGCCGGTCAGCACGATGCCCCGGTCCATGATGTCGCCGGACAGCTCCGGCGGGCACTTGTCCAGGGTCGTCTTGACGGCGTCGACGATCGCGTTGACCGGCTCCTCGATCGCCTTGCGCACCTCCGCGGCGGAGATGACGACGGTCTTGGGCAGGCCGGACACCAGGTCGCGGCCCCGGACTTCGGTGTGCTCGTCGGTGTCGAGGTCGTACGCCGAACCGATCGTGATCTTGATCTGCTCGGCCGTGCGCTCACCCAGCAGAAGGCTGTACTCCTTCTTGATGTACTGGATGATCGCGTTGTCCAGTTCGTCGCCCGCGACGCGGATGGACTGGGCGGTGACGATGCCGCCGAGCGAGATGACCGCGACCTCCGTGGTGCCGCCGCCGATGTCCACCACCATGTTGCCCGTGGCCTCGTGGACCGGCAGGCCGGAGCCGATGGCGGCCGCCATGGGCTCCTCGATGATGTGCACCTGGCGCGCGCCGGCCTGCGAGGACGCCTCGATGACGGCGCGGCGCTCGACGCCCGTGATGCCCGAGGGCACGCAGACGACGACGCGCGGACGGGCGAGATACCGCCGCTTGTGGATCTTCAGGATGAAGTAGCGGAGCATCCGCTCGGTGATCTCGAAGTCGGCGATGACGCCGTCCTTCAGCGGGCGCACGGCGACGATGTTGCCCGGCGTCCGGCCGATCATCTTCTTGGCTTCGGCACCGACCGCGAGGATGCCACCGGTGTTGGTGTTGATGGCGACGACGGACGGCTCGTTGAGTACGATCCCGCGACCCCTGACGTACACCAGCGTGTTGGCGGTCCCGAGGTCGACAGCCATGTCACGGCCGATGAACGACATTGAGTTCCCCATCAGGATTCGTCTGGCCTACCCACGAGCTTTTGAGGGCTTTTCAGGTAGGCGAGGTGGGTGCGGTGACGTGAAGGGTTCCATCGTAGACGCGCCTTCACGGACATCGCGCGAGGGTCTTCGCCATTGTCAGCAGATGACGCGGCGCCTCGCTTGTGGAGACGGCCCATCGGGGGCACACGTTCCCCCGATCGCCAACGCATATGCCGAGGGACGGCCGAAATCGTACGGCCGTCCCAGGTCCGGGGCTTCGGCCGGTCTGACGATCCCTCAGAAAAATTCTTGGAAACTCCGCACGGCGTAGCCCGGACGGGCCGCCGGGCACCGGTCAGACACGGCCCGGGAAGAAGATCTTCACCTCGCGTTCGGCCGACTCCTCGGAGTCGGACGCGTGGATCAGGTTCTCGCGGACGATGACGCCGTAGTCACCGCGGATGGAACCGGGCGCCGCGGCGATCGGGTCCGTCGGACCGGCGAGCTGCCGCACACCCTCGATGACCCGCTCACCCTCGACGATCAGGGCGACGACGGGGCCGGAGGCCATGAACTCGACGAGGGGCTCGTAGAACGGCTTGCCCTTGTGCTCGCCGTAGTGCAACTCCAGGGTGTCCTGGTCCAGCGTGCGCAGCTCCAGCGCCGTGATCCGCCAGTCGGCCTTGCGCTCGATACGGCTGATGATCTCGCCGGTCAGGCCACGACGGACGGCGTCGGGCTTGAGCAGGACGAGGGTGCGCTGGGTCACGGAAGACTCCTTAGGACTGACGTGTGCGGTGGCACGAGGTTACAGGGCGTGTCGTGGCGCCCGTCACGCAGCGTCAGGCGTGGAGGTGGGGTCGGCCGCGGCCGCGAAGCGGGCCTTCGCTTCGTCCACCTTTCGGCCGTAGTGCACCGACGCCCACCACAGGGCGGCGAAGACCGCGCCCATGATGTACATCATCGGCACGAAGATCCCCGAGACGATCAGCGCGAGCTGGAGGGCCCAGCCGAGGGCGACGCCGCCCGGCCGGGTCACCATGCCGCACAGCAGCACGGACAGGGCCATGGCGATCCCGCACACCAGCCACACCGTGGACATGGCGAGCGAGGGGTCCTTCATGGCCACCAGGCCCGCGAAACCGATGATGAAGAACTCACCGATCAGCGTCGATGAACAGAGCGTACGCACGACGGAACCTCTCAGCCCTTCCCGAGCAGCAGGCGTGCCTCGCCCACCGTGATGACCGAACCGGTGACGAGCACACCGCCGCCCGCGAACTCGCCCTCCTCCTCGGCCAGCGTGATCGCGGCCTCCAGGGCTTCCGGCAGCTGCGGCTCGACCTGGACGCGGTCCTCGCCGAACACCTCGACGGCCACGGCGGCCAGCTCGTCCGCGTCCATGGCGCGGTGGCTGGAGTTCTGCGTGATGACGACCTCCGCGAAGAGCGGCTCGAACGCCTCCAGGAGTCCGCGCACGTTCTTGTCCGCGCTCGCGCCGACCACACCGATGAGCCGGCTGAAGTCGAACGCCTCGCGCACCGCCTCGGCGGCGGCCTCGGCACCGGCCGGGTTGTGGGCCGCGTCCAGCACGACGGTCGGGGACCTGCGGACGATCTCCAGGCGGCCCGGGCTGGAGACGGACGCGAACGCCTTGCGCACGGTGTCGATGTCCAGCGGCTGCGCGCGCTCGGCGCCGACGCCGAAGAACGCCTCCACGGCCGCGAGGGCCACGGCGGCGTTGTGCGCCTGGTGGGCGCCGTGCAGCGGGAGGTAGACCTCCGGGTACTCGCCGCCCAGGCCGCGCAGGGTGACCAGCTGTCCGCCGACCGCGACCTGCCGGTCCACCACGCCGAACTCCAGACCCTCACGGGCCACGGTGGCGTTCTCCTCGACGGCCTTCTTCAACAGCACCTGCGCCGCGTCCACCGGCTGCTGCGCCATGATCACGGTCGCGTCCGGCTTGATGATCCCGGACTTCTCGACGGCGATCTGCTCGGGGGTCTCCCCCAGCCGGTCGGTGTGGTCGAGCCCGATGGGGGTGATCACGGCCACGTCGCCGTCGATCACGTTCGTCGCGTCCCAGCTGCCGCCCATGCCGACCTCGACGACGGCGACGTCCACCGGCGCGTCCGCGAAGGCGGCGTACGCCATGCCGGTCAGCACCTCGAAGAAGGACAGCCGGTACTCCTGGGAGGCGTCCACCATCTCGATGTACGGCTTGATGTCCTGGTACGTCTCGATGAACCGCTCGGCGCTGATCGGGGCGCCGTCCACGCTGATCCGCTCCGTCACGGACTGCACGTGCGGGCTGGTGTAGCGGCCCGTGCGCAGCTCGAAGGCGCCGAGCAGGGCCTCGATCATGCGGGCGGTGGAGGTCTTGCCGTTGGTGCCGGTGATGTGGATGGACGGGTACGTGCGCTGGGGCTCGCCGAGTACGTCCATCAGCGCGGCGATCCGGGTGACGGAGGGCTCCAGCTTGGTCTCACCCCAGCGGCTCGCCAGCTCCGTCTCGACCTCGCGCAGGGCGCGGTCGACCTCGGGGTCCTCGGGGCGGGCCGGCACGTCCGCCTGCGGGGGGCCGCCCTGGGTACGCAGGGTGCGGCTGCCCGCCTCGATCACGGCGAGGTCGGGGTCGCGGTCTGTCTCCTCCGCGATGATCTCGTCGAAGGGGTCGGGGCTGTCGTTACCGGGCTGCTCGTCGCTCACGGGGCCAGTTTACGGACGGGTGGGGTGGTTGCGCGTGGTGGTCCGGCTGCGGGTGCGTTGTGGCCGTTCGCGCAGTTCCCCGCGCCCCTAGGGGGTTGCAGCTCAGCGGCGCTGAAAAGCCACTCCCACCCAGCTGCGGGCAGTCGTGCCGCTGGGGGCGGCACGGGTGGGCGCAGCGGCACCCCGCACGCGCGGGCAAGCGACAAGGCCCCCGGCGCAACCAGAGCACCAGGGGCCTTGCTTAGAACCGCGTTCGCTTACGCCTGCGGCAAGCGGTCCAGCTGGGACTGGAGGCGGGTCATGTCCTCTTCCGCCTTGGCGAGACGGCCGCGGATCTTGTCGACCACCGCGTCCGGCGCCTTCGCCAGGAACGCCTCGTTGCCGAGCTTGGCCGTGGCAGCCGCCTTCTCCTTCTCCGCGGCGGCGAAGTCCTTCGCGAGCCGCTTCCGCTCCGCCGCGACATCGATCGTGCCGGAGAGGTCGAGAGCGACCTCCGCACCGGCGACCGGCAACGTCGCCGTCGCCGTGAAGGACTCCCCCTCCGGCTGGAGGCGGAGAAGCTGACGGATCGCCGCCTCGTGCGGAGCGAGGGCCGTACCGGTCAGCGTGAGCCGCGCAGGCACCCGCTGGCCGGGCTGCAGCCCCTGATCCGCGCGGAAGCGGCGGACCTCGGTGATGACCGACTGGAGGGACTCGATCTCCCGCTCGGCGGCCGCGTCACGGAAGCCGGAGTCGGTGGGCCACTCGGCGATGACCAGCGACTCCCCGCCCGTCAGCGTCGTCCACAGCGTCTCCGTGACGAACGGGACCACCGGGTGCAGCAGCTTGAGCGTGACGTCGAGGACCTCACCGAGGACCCGCTTGGAGACCTCGGCCGCCTCGCCGCCCGCCTGGAAGGTCGTCTTGGACAGCTCGACGTACCAGTCGAAGACCTCGTCCCACGCGAAGTGGAACAGCGCGTCCGAGAGCTTGGCGAACTGGTAGTCCTCGTAGAGCGCGTCGACTTCGGCGACCACCGAGTTGAGGCGGGAGAGGATCCAGCGGTCCGTGGCGGACATCGCCGACGGCTCCGGCAGCGGGCCCTCGACCGTCGCGCCGTTCATCAGCGCGAAGCGGGTCGCGTTCCAGATCTTGTTGGCGAAGTTGCGCGAGCCCTGGACCCAGTCCTCGCCGATCGGCACGTCGACGCCCGGGTTGGCGCCGCGCGCGAGGGTGAAGCGCAGGGCGTCGGAGCCGTACTTGTCCATCCAGTCCAGCGGGTTGACGACGTTCCCGAAGGACTTCGACATCTTCTTGCCGAACTGGTCGCGGACCATGCCGTGCAGGGCGATGGTGTGGAACGGCGGGGTGCCGTCCATCGCGTAGAGGCCGAACATCATCATCCGGGCGACCCAGAAGAAGAGGATGTCGTAGCCGGTGACCAGGACGGAGTTCGGGTAGAACTTCGCGAGCGACTCGGTCTGCTCGGGCCAGCCCAGGGTGGAGAAGGGCCACAGGCCGGAGGAGAACCAGGTGTCGAGGACGTCGCTGTCCTGGTGCCAGCCCTCGCCGGTGGGCGGCTCCTCGTCGGGGCCGACGCAGACGACCTCGCCGTTCGGGCCGTACCAGACGGGGATGCGGTGGCCCCACCACAGCTGGCGCGAGATGCACCAGTCGTGGAGGTTGTCGACCCAGTCGAAGTACCGCTTCTCCATCTCCTGCGGGTGGATCTTGACCTTGCCGTCGCGGACCGCGTCACCGGCGGCCTTGGCGAGCGGGCCGACCTTGACCCACCACTGCATCGACAGGCGCGGCTCGATGGTGGTCTTGCAGCGCGAGCAGTGGCCGACCGAGTGGGCGTAGGGCCGCTTCTCGGCGACGATCCGGCCGTCGGCGCGCAGGGCGGCGACGATGGCGGAGCGGGCCTCCAGGCGGTCCAGGCCCTGGAAGGGGCCGGGGGTGGTGATGACGGCGTGCTCGTCCATGACGGTGATGGACGGCAGGTCGTGCCGCTGGCCGATCTCGAAGTCGTTCGGGTCGTGGGCGGGCGTCACCTTGACGGCGCCGGTGCCGAACTCGGGGTCGACGTGCTCGTCCGCGACGACCGGGATGGAGCGGTCGGTCAGCGGGAGCTTGATGAGCTTGCCGATGAGGTGCTGGTACCGCTCGTCCTCGGGGTGGACGGCGACGGCCGTGTCACCGAGCATCGTCTCGGCGCGGGTGGTGGCGACGACGATGGTCTCGTCCCCGTCGCCGTACTTCATGGAGACGAGCTCGCCGTCGTCGTCCTGGTACTCGACCTCGATGTCGGAGATCGCGGTGAGGCAGCGCGGGCACCAGTTGATGATGCGCTCGGCGCGGTAGATCAGCTCGTCGTCGTAGAGCCGCTTGAAGATGGTCTGGACGGACTTCGACAGGCCCTCGTCCATGGTGAAGCGCTCGCGGGACCAGGCGACGCCGTCGCCGAGGCGGCGCATCTGGCCGGAGATCTGGCCGCCGGACTCGGCCTTCCACTGCCAGACGCGCTCGACGAACTCCTCGCGGCCCAGGTCGTGGCGGGACTTGCCCTCCTTGGCCAGCTCGCGCTCGACCACGTTCTGGGTGGCGATGCCGGCGTGGTCCATGCCGGGCTGCCACAGGGTCTCGAAGCCCTGCATCCGCTTGCGGCGGGTCAGCGCGTCGATGATCGTGTGCTCGAAGGCGTGGCCCAGGTGGAGGCTGCCGGTGACGTTGGGCGGGGGGATGACGACGGTGAAGGGCGGCTTGTCGCTCTTCGCGTCCGCCTCGAAGTAGCCCCGCTCCACCCAGCGCTCGTACAGCGGCCCCTCTACATCGGCCGGCGCGTACTGGGTCGGCAGTTCGGTGTCGGGCGCTGATGGCTGCTGCTGAGCGTTCTCGGTCACGGGGGTCAGTTTAGAGGTGCCGGGGGGTGGTCCCGAAACGCGTTTGTTCTGTAACGGTGCGGCCCCCGGTGCCGTGCCCCTGTCACGGCTGGGCCAGGATGGCGGGGACACAGGAGCGTGTGGAGGGGAACCGAGGAATGAGCAGCAACCAGCCGGGCCCGTACGGCGGACCGCCCCAGCAGCCGGGTCCGTACGGCCCGCCGGCCGGGCAGCCCGGCCCGTACGCCCAGCCGGGCCCCTACGGCCAGCAGCCGCCGCCCGCGCCCCGGCCCGGCTACGGCTATCCCCCGCAGGGCGCGGCTCCGGTACCGCCCCCGCCGCCCCCGCCCGGGGCTCCGCAGCCGGGTTACGCGTACCCGCCGCAGGGCGTGCCGCCGCAGCAGAACCCCTACGGGCAGCCGCAGGCCCCCTACGGGCAGCCGCAGCCGAACCCGTACGGCCAGCAGCCGCCCTACGGCCCGGCGTCCTACGGGGCTCCGCAGGCGCCGGTGCCTGCCGGGGGCAAGAAGAAGACGGGGCTGATCGTCGGGGCGGCCGCGGTGGCGGTCGCCGTGGTCGTGGGCGCGTTCTTCGCGTTCAGCGGCGGCGGGGACGGCTCGGTCGCGGACGACGGCCCGCACAAGCTGGTGACGCCCTCGCGGGTGCTCTCGGAGTACAGCAAGGGCAAGAGCGACGCGGGCGCCATGACGCAGGACGACCTGAAGGACGCCGAGAGCTGGGGCGTGCAGGACCCGAAGGACGTGACCGCCGAGTACGCGGCCGGGAACGAGGCGAACCCGCTGAGCAAGAAGCTCATGGAGTTCGGCGGGGTCTACGGCACGGTCGCCGATCCGGCGAAGACCGTGGACGCGATGTTCGCGTACCTGAAGGACCAGGGGAACAAGGACCAGGCGAACAAGTACAAGCTGGAGGGCGAGCCGCAGACGTTCACGCCCTCGGCGCTCGGGGACGCCGTGCTCAAGTGCCAGCACGCCAAGGTGGCCACCAACAGCACCGCCAAGGGGATGCCCGCGCAGATGACGGTCTCCGTCTGTGTGTGGGGCGACCACAGCACCATCGGTTTCGTGATGCCGATGGACATCGCCACGCTCGCGGCGGGCCGCCCCAGCGACCTGGAGGCGGACGCCGACCTGGTGGCGCGGCTGCGCAAGGAGATCCGCGTCGCGGCCTGACCGCGGCTGTGGCCTCACGGCTCATGCGAAGGGGCCCCCGTCCGGTGCGGACGGGGGCCCCTTCGCATGTGTAGCGTGCCGCGTACTAGGCGGTCTTCTGCTCGCCCTGGCCCCGGCCCCGGGAGTCGCGGGGGATGAGGGTCGGGTTGACGTTGGAGTGGACGACGTCGGCCGTGATGACCACGCGGGCCACGTCCTTGCGGGACGGCACCTCGTACATCACCGACATCAGCACCTCCTCCATGATGGCGCGCAGGCCGCGCGCGCCGGTCTGGCGGAGGATGGCCTGGTCCGCGATGGCCTCCAGCGCCTCGCGCTCGAAGTCCAGCTCCACACCGTCGAGTTCGAACAGGCGCTGGTACTGCTTGACCAGGGCGTTGCGCGGCTCGACGAGGATCTGGAGCAGGGCCTCGCGGTCGAGGTTGTGCACCGAGGTGATGACCGGGAGACGGCCGATGAACTCGGGGATCATCCCGAACTTCACCAGGTCCTCGGGCATGATGTCCTCGAAGATGTTCTTGGCGGCCAGCTCGCGCTTGGAGCGGATGGTGGCGCCGAAGCCGATGCCCTTGGCGCCCGCCCGGGCCTCGATGATCTTCTCCAGGCCCGCGAAGGCACCGCCCACGATGAACAGGACGTTCGTCGTGTCGATCTGGATGAACTCCTGGTGCGGGTGCTTGCGGCCGCCCTGCGGCGGGACCGAGGCGGTGGTGCCCTCCAGGATCTTCAGCAGGGCCTGCTGGACGCCCTCGCCGCTCACGTCGCGCGTGATCGACGGGTTCTCGCTCTTGCGGGCCACCTTGTCGATCTCGTCGATGTAGATGATCCCGGTCTCGGCCTTCTTGACGTCGTAGTCGGCCGCCTGGATGAGCTTCAGGAGGATGTTCTCGACGTCCTCGCCGACGTAGCCCGCCTCGGTGAGCGCGGTGGCGTCCGCGATCGCGAAGGGGACGTTCAGCATCCGGGCGAGGGTCTGCGCGAGGAGGGTCTTGCCCGAGCCCGTGGGGCCGAGCAGGAGGATGTTCGACTTCGCCAGCTCGATGGCGTCCTCGCGGCCCTGCGCGCCGCCGTTCTCACCGGCCTGGACCCGCTTGTAGTGGTTGTACACCGCGACCGAGAGGGCCTTCTTGGCGGCCTCCTGGCCGACCACGTAGCCCTCGAGGAACTCGTAGATCTCGCGGGGCTTGGGCAGCTCCTCCCAGCGCACCTCGCTGGTCTCCGCGAGCTCTTCCTCGATGATCTCGTTGCAGAGATCGATGCACTCGTCGCAGATGTACACACCGGGCCCTGCGATGAGCTTCTTGACCTGCTTCTGGCTCTTGCCGCAGAACGAGCACTTGAGCAGATCGCCGCCGTCACCGATGCGTGCCACGGTGTGCTTCCCCTTCGCCTGGGAGACGCCTGGACGCTACGGCCCTGCGGCTCCTGGTGCTGCCTTATGTCCGACGGTACCTTGCCCGGGGCCGTGTTCGGGGCCCCCTTGGCAGGGTTCACTTTGACGTGGACCCTGCCAAAGCGGCCCAGAAACACACGGCCGCGGTCAGCGGACCGCCTCGTTGTTCATCTTGCGGGTCGAGATGATCTGGTCGACGATGCCGTACTGCAGCGCCTCCTCGGCCGTGAGGATCTTGTCGCGCTCGATGTCCTCGCGGATCTTCTCGATCGGCCGGTTGGTGTGCGTGGCCAGCATGTCCTCCAGCTGCTCACGCATCCGGGTGAACTCCTTGGCGATGATCTCCAGGTCGGAGAGCTGGCCACGGCCCGTGGAACCGGCCGGCTGGTGGATCAGCACACGGGAGTTCGGCAGCGCCATGCGCTTGCCCGGGGTACCGGCGGCCAGCAGGATCGCCGCGGCGGAGGCCGCCTGGCCCATGCACACCGTCTGGATGTCCGGCTTCACGAACTGCATGGTGTCGTAGATGGCCGTGAGGGCCGTCATGTCACCGCCGGGGCTGTTGATGTAGATCGAGATGTCACGGTCGGGGTCCATCGACTCCAGGCACAGCAGCTGCGCCATGACGTCGTTGGCGGACGCGTCGTCGATCTGGACACCGAGGAAGATCACGCGCTCTTCGAAGAGCTTCGCGTACGGGTCGTACTCGCGGACGCCCTGCGAGGTGCGCTCGACGAAGCGGGGAATGATGTAACGGCTGTCGGGGCGGGGGCCCTCGTACATACCGCTGGCGGCGCCGGGGAAGTTGCTCATGGGGTGTTCACCGTCCTGGTGGCGTTCTGGGGGCTTTCAGTGGTGGCGGTACGTGGCGCGGACGGGCCGGTCAGGCACCGGTGCCGCCGCCACCCGGAACACCCGAGGCGTGCGTGATGATCTCGTCGATGAGACCGTACTCCTTGGCCTCCTCCGGGGTGAACCAGCGGTCGCGGTCGCCGTCGCGGATGATCGCCTCGACCGTCTGGCCGGAGTGCTGGGCGGTCAGCTCGGACATGCGCTTCTTGGTGCGCAGCAGGTACTCGGCCTGGATCTTGATGTCCGAGACCGTACCGCCGAGGCCCGCGGAGCCCTGGTGCATCATGATGTCCGCGTGCGGCAGCGCGAAGCGCTTGCCCGCGGCGCCGCCGGTGAGCAGGAACTGGCCCATGGAGGCCGCCATGCCCATCGCGATCGTGACCACGTCGTTCGGGATGTACTGCATGGTGTCGTAGATCGCCATGCCGGCCGTCACCGAGCCGCCGGGGCTGTTGATGTAGAGGTAGATGTCCTTCTCGGGGTCGGCCGCGAGGAGGAGCAGCTGAGCGGTGATCTTGTTGGCGATGTCGTCGTCGACCTGCTGGCCGAGGAAAATGATCCGCTCGCCCAGCAGCCGGTTGTAGACCTGGTCGCCGAGGCCACCACCGATGGAGGGCTCGCCGGCGGCGGAGGGCATCAGATTCGTCACGTAATCCACCTGCTCGTCTTACGACGGCGCCGGGGCCGTCTCACGTCGTCCTGCGTTTGTCCTGCGGGGCTTGGCGGGGGGTCCGGTGGGCTCCCCTGCCCCTCGTTATTCATGGACCCTAACGCTCTGGTCCCCCCGGGGAATCCCGGAGAAGCGGGTGTTCGCCTCCGGCGTAGTGGCATGGGGGGTTGCGGTGCGTTGTCCAGTGCGGGTGCGTTGTGGCTTGTCGCGCAGTTCCCCGCGCCCCTGAAAAACAAAAACGGGAAGGGCCCCCCGGGATTGCTCCCGGGGGGCCCTTCGCCGTCAGAGGTGCCGTGAGGCTCAGGCCTCCTCGGTCTCCTCGACCGTCTCGGTGACCTCGGTGGTCTCCTCGTCCTCGTCGTCCAGGTCGATGACCTCGCCGTTGGTGTCCTTCACCGTGGCGGCCTCGACCACGACGGCCAGGGCCTTGCCGCGGGCGACCTCGCCGACGAGGAGCGGAACCTGGCCGCCCTCGACGACGGCCTGGGCGAACTGGTCGGGGGACATGCCGGAGGACGCGGCGCGGCGCATGAGGTGCTCGGTGAGCTCCTCCTGGTTGACGCCCAGGTTCTCCTTCTTGACCAGCTCGTCGAGGACGAACTGGGTCTTGATGCCCTTGACCGCGGACTCGCGGGTCTCGGTGTCGAACTCCTCGGCGGTCTTGCCCTGGATCTCCAGGTACTTGTCGAGGGTCAGACCCATCTGGCCGAGCTGGTGGTGCTCCAGGTTGTGCTTGCGGGTGTTGACCTCGTCCTCGAGCAGCTTCTCGGGGACCGGGACCTCGACCAGCTCGAGGAGCTTCTCCAGCACGCGCTCCTGGGCCTGGGTGGCCTGGTCGTACTGCTTCATGTCGGTCAGGCGCTTGCGGCTGTCGGCCTTGAGCTCGTCCAGCGTGTCGAACTCGGACGCCAGCTGCGCGAACTCGTCGTCCAGCTCCGGCAGTTCACGGGCGGCGACCTGGGTGACCTTGACGGTGACCTCGGACTCCTTGCCCGCGGCGGAGCCGCCCTTCAGCTCGGAGGTGAAGGTGGCCTCCTCGCCGGCGGACAGGCCCTTGACGGCCTCGTCGATGCCGTCGAGCAGCTCGCCCGAGCCGATGGTGTACGAGACGCCCTCGGCGACGCCGTCCTCGAGGACCTCGCCGTCGACCTTGGCCTGCAGGTCGATGGTGACCACGTCGCCGTCCTGGGCGGCGCGCTCGACCGGGGAGGTGGAGGCGAAGCGCTCACGGAGCTGCTCCACGGACTTGTCCACGTCCTCGTCGGTGACCTCGATGGCGTCGACCTCGACCTCGATGCCGGAGTAGTCCGGGATCTCGAGGGCGGGGCGGATGTCGACCTCGGCGGTGAAGTTCAGCGTCTCGCCGTCCTTCAGCTCGGTGATGTCGACCTCGGGCTGGCCCAGCGGGCTCAGCTCGGCCTCGTTGACCGCCTCGGTGTAGAACTTCGGGAGCGCGTCGTTGACGGCCTCCTCCAGCACGGCGCCACGACCGAACCGCTGGTCGATGACGCGGGCCGGGATCTTGCCCTTGCGGAAGCCCTTCACCGTGACCTGCTGGTTGATCTTCTTGTACGCCGCGTCGAGGCTGTCCTTGAGCTCCTCGAAGGGCACCTCGACAGTGAGCCGAACCCGGGTCGGGTTCAGGGTCTCCACGGCGCTCTTCACGGTTCGGTCTCCTTGTGGCTGACTTCTTGGGTTCTGCCGGAGCCAGCGAGGCTCGGCGGATAGCCGCCCGGAGGAGTACGTAAGCCATGAGGCCGGGCACACGGGCGCGCAGCTTGCATAGTAACCGCAGCCGGTCAGCGCCCCAAAAGGCGATCATCACAACGCCGTGAGCCGTGGTCGGGGTGGCGGGATTTGAACCCACGGCCTTCCGCTCCCAAAGCGGACGCGCTACCAAGCTGCGCCACACCCCGTCTGGTGCGAGACGTAGGGTACATGCCCACGCCACCTGCGGCGCCCGCATAAAGAGTGATGGCGCGCGGACACCCGCGCCGGGCGGCACGTTGGCCTCCGCGTCGGCGGACCCGCTACGATGCTCCAGTGCCGCGGTCACCGACCGATGGCGCGCTCTCGCGGGCGTAGCTCAATGGTAGAGCCCTAGTCTTCCAAACTAGCTACGCGGGTTCGATTCCCGTCGCCCGCTCCACACGGCTCGGGGCCGGGTCGGAGGCATCGTCCTCCGCCCGGCCCTGACGCGTTCCCGGGGCCGGGTCTCCGCCCGGAAGCCGATCGGCTCAGAAACTGATCGAGTTGATCGTCTCCGCTATCGAGTTCATGAAGCGGCTGATGGACGGCGCCATGCCGGTCGAGGCGAGGAAGAAGCCGAAGAGGATCGCCACGATGGCGGGACCGGCCTTGATGTTCCCGCCGCGGATCAGCACCACAAGGATGATCGCCAACAGCAGCACCACAGACAGTGAAATGGCCACAACTGATCACACCCTTGGTTCGGTCGGCGCTCCGGGCCCGGAGGCACCGCCCTGCGCACCTCCGCCAGAACCATCGTGCCACCAACGGGCCCCAGGTATGCGGCCGCTGACAGGTTGTCGGACATCCGTCCGTCCCGGACGATCCTCCGCGTGATGGTTCGGCACACCGTGCCCGCTCAACCGGGAAATAAAACAACCGAGTTGGTTTCACTATCCACACATCGCGTGCGCGGGGAATTCGAATGAGCAACGCCAAGGAACTGTATGCCCCCTTTGGTCGGTACGAATCGGGGCATCGGGGGTGAACCAATGACCCGTACGGGAGCACCAGTTCGTGAATCGAGAAGACAAGTCAGATGAATCCCGGGGTATTTGAAGGCGATATCCCGGAGCCCTCCGCCGGGGCACGCTGTACGGCTCGGTGACGCTGTCGCGGTCGTTACCCCGGGAGCGGGCCCAGTCCGAGGAGCGCGCGCATCCGTGTGTACTTCGCGGTCAGCCGTTCCCGGGTCGCCTCGTCCAGGACGGCGAGCCGGGCCGGGTCGGCGTTGTGCGCGAGGTCCGCCCGCTTGACCAGCAGGGCGCCCGGGGTGGCGAGAATGCGCTGCGCGTACGCCTCGGGCGGTTCGCCGGGGTGCTTGGTGACGGCTCGTACGATCGCCTTCGTGCGCGGGGTGAGGGCGGCCGCGGTGAGCCATTCCTCGCTCAGCGCGTCGTCCTCGACGGCGTCGTGGAGCCAGGCGGCGGCGATCTGTTCGTCGTCCCCGCCGAGTCGTCGTACGCCCTCCGCGACGGCGGCGAGGTGTTCGGCGTAGGGGCGGCCCGCCTTGTCCGTCTGGCGGGCGTGGGCGGCGCGGGCCAGGGTCTCGACCTGGGCCGGGGTCAGCGGCTCGTCGGCCGGCGGCTCGTCGTCCATGTGTGGGCCCTAACGTGAAGTGGCCGATGCCTCGCGGCAGATGAGCAGCAGGGCGCGGTCGTCGTTGACGTCCTTGGCGACGGCCTCGATGAGGTGCCAGGCGGCGCCGTGGAAGCCGCCCGCGACATAGCGGTCGGCCTCTCCGGTGAGGCGGTCGATGCCCTCGACGATGTCGCGGTCGGAGGTCTCCACCAGGCCGTCGGTGAAGAGCATCAGCACGTCGCCGGGGCGGAGCGAGCCCTTGACGGCGTCGAACTGGGCGCCGTCGTACACCCCGAGCAGCGGGCCCTCGGCGGCCTTCTCCTCCCAGCGGCCGTTGCCCGCGCAGAGCTGGAGGCCGGGCGGATGGCCCGCCGAGTACAGCTCGTAGTCCCCGGAGTCCAGGTCGAGGACGAGGTGGATGGAGGTGGCGAAGCCCTCGTCCCAGTCCTGGCGCAGCAGGTAGCCGTTGGCGGCGGTCAGGAAGGCGTGCGGGGGAAGCGAGCCGATCAGGCCGCCGAAGGCGCCGGAGAGCAGCAGGGCGCGGGAGCCCGCGTCCATGCCCTTGCCGGAGACGTCGGTGAGGACGACCTCCAGGGTGCGGCCGCCGTTGGTGCGGGCCGCGACGACGAAGTCGCCGGAGAAGGACTGGCCGCCGGCCGGGCGCAGGGCCATCTCGTGGTGCCAGCCGCGCGGGAGCTTGGGCAGCTCGCTCTGGGCGCGGATACGTTCGCGCAGGTCGAAGAGCATGGTGCCGCCGCGCCGCCAGGGCACGCCGACGCGGCTGCGGAACTGCGCGGTGAGCAGCCCGAAGAAGCCGCACGCGGCGACGACGAGGACGACGCCGGGGGTGACTCTGGAGGGGCCCTCGGTGTACGGCCCGAGGCTCACGGACTCCACGATCAGCGCGGCGGCGGCCGCCGCGTACAGGCCGAGCAGGCTGGCCGGGCGCAGCACCAGGCCGCCCGCGATGATGGGCAGGACCAGGGTGGCGGGTGAGCACCAGACCGAGTTGCCCAGTGTCATCGCCATGAGCACGGGAATGGTGACCAGGAGACCGACGAGGGCGATCCAGTCGGGGCCGTCGCCGCGGAAGTAGTCCACGGCGCTTCGGCGCAGCGCGACCCGCACCCGGTGCCACTGCATCCTGCACCGGGCCGTGAACGTCTCGGCCTTCGCGCGCCGCTCTCCTGCTGCCATCAGTTCGCGACCCTATCCATCGGACCAGCCGCTTGGCACGGGAGGTCCCACTTGTCCCCCGTGCGAGGCTCCACTTGGTGTTTCAACTACACATTGGCGTTTCAACTACACAGTGAACGGTACGGAGCGCGTTCGCGCTGCCACCCGGCGGAAATTGGCCGTTCCGTCATCAACGGGCCCGGCGCGCGGGCGGGTTGCTCAGCCCTTCTGGCAGGTGGGGCACCAGAAGAGGTTGCGGGCGGCGAGCCCGGCGGTGCGGATCTCGGCGGCGCAGATGTGACAGGGCAGGGTGGCCCGGCGGTAGACGTAGACCTCGCCGCCGTGGTCGTCGACGCGGGGCGGGCGGCCCATGGCCTCGGGGGTGTGTTCGGGGCGCACGGTGTCGATGCGGTTGTTGCGCACGCCCTCGCGCATGAGGTCCACGAGGTCGGCCCAGATCGCGTCCCACTCGGCCGGGGTGATGTCCCTGCCCGCGCGGTAGGGGTCGATGCCGTGCCGGAAGAGGACCTCGGCCCGGTACACGTTCCCGACGCCCGCGACGACCTTCTGGTCCATGAGTAGTGCGGCGATCGTCGTACGGCTGCGGCGGACGCGGGCGTAGGCGGCGGCCGGGTCGGCGTCGGCGCGCAGCGGGTCGGGGCCGAGCCGGTCGTGGACGGCGCGTTTCTCGTCGTCCGTGATCAGGGCGCAGGTGGTGGGGCCGCGCAGGTCCAGGTACGCGCTGTCGTTCGCCAGGCGCAGCCGGACGGTGTCGGTGGGCGGCGGCGCGGGGGCCGGGCCGTGGGCGACCTTGCCGAAGAGGCCGAGGTGGATGTGGATCCAGTCGGTGTCGCGGAAGCCGAGGAAGAGGTGCTTGCCGTGGGCCTCGGTGGCGGTGAGCGCGGCGCCGTCGAGCAGGGCCGCGGCGTCGGCGAATTTGCCCTGCGGGCTGCTCACCCGGGCCGCGGTGCCTTCGAAGCGCTCGGCGCAGTCCTGCGCCAGGCGGTGGATGGTGTGCCCCTCTGGCACGGCCGGGCGTCCTTCCTGCCAGTCTTCCTGCTGCTGCTCCGCCGGGCGCCCGGTCCCCGTACCCCGGCCGCCCGCCGTGCCCGGGTGACGGGTGCGGCGGGCGGCCGGGGTACGGCGGGACGGGCCCGGTGTTACGACTGGGGGTGGTGAGCGGGGATGGGCGGCAGCTCGCCGGTGTTCTCGTAGTTCGTCAGCATGTCGATGCGGCGGATGTGACGCTCGTCACCGGAGAAGGGGGTGTTGAGGAACACCTCGACGAACTTGGTCGCCTCCTCCTCGGAGTGCATCCGCGCGCCCACCGCGACGACGTTGGCGTCGTTGTGCTGGCGGCCGAGGGCGGCGGTCTCCTCGCTCCAGGCGAGGGTGGCACGCACCCCCTTGACCTTGTTGGCGGCGATCTGCTCGCCGTTGCCGGAGCCGCCGATCACGATGCCGACGGCGCCCGGGTCGGCCGCCGTGCGCTCTGCGGCCCGGAGGCAGAAGGGCGGGTAGTCGTCCTGGGCGTCGTAGATGTGGGGCCCGCAGTCGACGGGCTCGTGCCCCGCCGCCTTCAGCCAGTCGACGAGGTGGTTCTTGAGTTCGTAGCCCGCATGGTCGGAGCCGAGATACACGCGCATGTACCGAGTGTGACACGCCCGATTCCGGGCAGCAGCTCCGGGTTCGGTAGGGGATATGTGAGCCAGGCCATAGAAGCTCAAGAAAGCCTCAAGTAACAATCCGGATTCAGAGGTTCCCGAATTCGTTTCCCTCGGATTCACTGAACCGCCTCGCACACCGCTCGTGCGAGGCCCCGTACTCCGTCGTTTCACGCGACCCCCACGGGTCGTACGGGAAATGCACCACAGGCGCAAAGGAAATCCGTCCATGACCCCTGGTTCGGGACTTCAAGCAGGACTCAAGAACCGCCATCTGTCGATGATCGCGATCGGTGGCGTGATCGGCGCCGGCCTGTTCGTCGGCTCCAGTTCCGGTATCGCCACGGCGGGCCCCGGCATTCTGCTGTCCTACGCCCTCGTCGGCACCCTCGTCGTCCTCGTGATGCGGATGCTCGGCGAGATGTCGGCGGCGAATCCGACCTCCGGCTCCTTCTCGGCGCACGCCGACCGGGCGCTGGGCCGCTGGGCGGGCTTCTCGATCGGCTGGCTCTACTGGTTCTTCTGGGTCGTCGTCCTCGCCGTCGAGGCGACGGCAGGCGCGGGCATCCTGCACGGCTGGATACCGGCGGTCCCGCAGTGGGCCTGGGCCCTGATCGTGATGGCCGTGCTGACGGCCACGAACCTGGTCTCCGTGGGCTCCTACGGCGAGTTCGAGTTCTGGTTCGCCGGGATCAAGGTCGTGGCGATCGGCGCGTTCATCGTGATCGGCGCGCTGGCCGTGTTCGGCGTGCTGCCGGGCGTGCACAGCGACAAGGCCGGGCTGTCGAACCTGACCGCGCACGGCGGCTTCCTGCCGCACGGTCCGGGCGCGATCCTCACCGGTGTGCTGCTGGTCGTGTTCTCCTTCATGGGCAGCGAGATCGCCACGCTGGCGGCCGGCGAGTCCGAGGACCCGCAGCGCGCGGTCACCAAGTCGACCAACAGCATCATCTGGCGTATCGGTGTCTTCTACCTGGGCTCGATCCTGGTCGTGGTCTCGCTGCTGCCGTGGAACGACCCGTCGATCGCGAAGGACGGCTCGTACGTCGCCGCCCTCGGCTCCCTGGGCATCCCGCACGCCGACCAGATCATGCAGTTCATCGTGCTGACCTCGGTGCTGTCCTGCCTCAACTCGGGCCTGTACACCGCGTCCCGCATGGCGTTCTCGCTCGGTGACCGGGGTGACGCGCCGAAGGCGTTCGCCCGCACCAACTCGCGTGGTGTGCCGATGGCGGCCATCCTCGCGTCCGTCGCGTTCGGCTTCCTCGCGGTCTTCTTCAACTACGCCTACCCGAAGACGGTCTTCCTCTTCCTGGTCAACTCCAGTGGCGCGGTGGCCCTGTTCGTGTGGCTCGTCATCTGCTTCTCGCAGCTCCGCATGCGGAAGATCATCCAGCGCGAGGCGCCGGAGAAGCTCGTCGTCAAGATGTGGCTGTACCCGTACCTCACCTGGGCGACCGCCGCGCTGATCGTCTTCGTCCTCGGCTACATGCTCACCGACACCAAGGGCGAGAGCAGCGGCCGCGTCACGGTCCTGCTGTCCCTCGGCGTGGCCGCGGTCGTGATCGCCGTCGCCCTGATCAAGGAGAAGGTCGCCGGCGGGCGTCCGGCTCCGGCGGTCGAGGAGGAGACGGACAAGGTGGCGGTCGGCTGACGCCGACGGCACCACGAGTGACCTGAGAGGGGAGGAGGCCCGCCACGGGCTTCCTCCCCTCTGGCGTGCGCGGCTCCGTCCGGAGTGGCGGACGGGGCGAGAAGCGCCCTTGACCTTGTCGTGCTCGAACGAGTCGGCAGGCTCCGCCCCGGCGCCTTGGCCGCGCGGGCCGCTGCGGCTGCCTGGGGCGAGTGGGCGGAACGCGTCGCCCTGCGGGCCGCTCCACGGACGGTTGGCGGAGCAGTTCGCGGAACGCGCGGCCGTACTCCGAGAACGGCCGCCTGCTGTGCCGCCCTGTCGCCCCGGGCCCGCACATCCAGGGCAGACTGCTCGGCGGCACGCGTGTTCGCCCACTCCTGATCCTCGTCATCGCCGGACAGCGCGGAACGGGCCGCCTCACGCGGCCGCGGACCTTGCGCCCGAGGGCGACGGCAACACCGGCGTCTCCTGCCTGCAGCGCCAACTCGGCCTGGAAGATGAGGCACTTCGGCGCCGGTTCGACCTGTGCGATGCAGTTGCTCCAACTCGATGGCCTGACCCGCGCACTGGCAGGCCCTCTCAGGCGACCGCCGCCGCACTGTTGGCGGCGGCGCGACGGGGACGCTCGTACCGCGCGGCAGGAAGCGGTGAGGGCCACGCGGGCCGCGTTGCCTTTCAAGCTTGAAGCCGTCGGCAAGAATACGCAGGGCGGCCCAAAGCTTGGTGTCTAAAGCGATCCATCGAGATCGACCAGCGGTCAACGCACATATGACGGAAATTCCGCCGACCGGAGTGCTGCGCAGGAACACGCGGGCGCTTAAGCGAGGGCGCGACAAATTCGCGCCGCAGTCTCATGCCCGTAATGGACATCCGAAGAATCACCCGCCCTCACGCCGCCGACGATCGCAGAGAGCATGCGGCAAGAAGGGGCAAACGGACCAATTTCCACATCCCGGATGATTACTCGTGTCACACACACCTACCCTCCCGCATGACCATTCCAACCCCGCAAGACGTTCATCGAGGATGATCTAAACCCTCACCTACTTGTGAGGTACGCCACTTTCAATAGGGGTGGTTTGTACGTATTTGCCCTACCCAAACGGCTGGACAAAGATCAATCCTTTGCGATTACATAGCGCAGCCCATGGGGTTCTCGACGGCAGGTCCGGAAACCCACTCGGCCGCATCGAAGCGCAAGGTTTGCTCCGTCTGCCCGTTTCCGTACGCGGTGCCGCCGAGTGAACAAGAAGACCGTTAAATCTCCATTCTCGCGGGGGAACGGAGGACCGTTTTCGGCCAATGGAGGGGGTGGGGAATGCGATCTCGCAAGCCGACCCACCCCGATCACCAGGACGCCCGGTTAAGTCGAAGCCCTGAATTACTCTCCCGATTCCGCCGGTCGCGGACAATGACCGGCCCCGTCCCGAGCCCCGGGATATCTGAACATTCCGGGCACCCGACGGAAACGTCGAGAACGTCGAGAACGTCGAACAGGGACGAACATCGCGCGCCGCGCGCCGGTCACCGGCGAAGGCTTCGACTCCCCGCAGGCCGACAGGCTCCCCTCGGCCCGGGTCGAGACGACCGCCGGTGTCGAGGAGCACACCCACACCATCGACAGGAACAGCTTCGCCCCCGCGCTCGTGGAGATCCGCACTTCCGCGTAACTCCCCCCGCCCGCCCAGCTGTTCGCCGTCCGGTGTCTCGCCGGACGAAGACCTTTGTCACGAGGAATTCATGGTCACCCCCAACGCCAGACCCTTCCGGCTCGCCACCATCGCCGCCGCTCTCGTCGCGACGCCCTTCGTGCTGACCGCCGCGCCCGCGCAGGCCGTCACCGGCACCGTTCCGTCCGACGCCACCTACGCCGCCACCGCGCGCCTGGACATCGGCGACAGCACCCGGGGTTGCTCCGGCGTGCTGGTCGACACCGAGTGGCTGCTCACGGCCGCCAGTTGCTTCGTCACCGACCCCGCCACGAGCCTCACGGTGCCCGCGGGCAAGCCCGCGCTGAAGACCACCGCGACCATCGGCCGTACGGACCTCGCGGGCACGCAGGGCGAGGTCCGCACGGTGGTGGAGCTGGTGCCCCGTACCGACCGCGACGTGGTGCTGGCCCGCCTGAACCGGCCGGTCACCACGGTCGCCCCGCTCGCGCTGTCCGCCACGGCCGCCACCACCGGTGAGGACCTCCAGGTCGCCGGGTACGGCCGCACCGCGGACGAGTGGGCGCCGATGAAGCTGCACACCGGCACGTTCACCGTGGGCGCCACCGACGCCACCACCGCCGCGGTCACCGGCAAGAACGGCGTCGCCATCTGCGCGGGCGACACCGGCGGCCCCGTCGTCCGCACAGAGGCGGGCGGCGCCAGGCTCGTCGCCCTCAGCAGCCGCTCCTACCAGGGCGGTTGCTTCGGCATCCCGGGCACCGAGACGCGCACCGACGGCGTCGGCACCCGGGTCGACGACCTGGGTGGCTGGATCAGCTCCAAGGCCGGTGCCACCCGTATCACCGACTTCAACTGCGACGGCGTGGAAGACATCGCGATCGCGGACCCCGAGGCGAGTGTGGGCGGTGACGCCAAGGCGGGTCTCGTCCGTGTCGTCTACGGCGGCGGCAAGGGCACCACCGAGATCAACCAGGACCTCGACTGGGTGTCCGGCGGCTCCGAGGCGAACGACGGCTTCGGGTCGGCGATCGACACCGTCGACTACAACGAGGACGGCTGCACCGACCTGGTCGTCGGCACCCCGGGCGAGGACCTCGGGAGCGCGACCGACGCCGGTATGGCCGACGTGCTCTACGGCGCCCCGGGCGGCGTCGGCACCGGCGCGCAGAAGGCCACCCACTTCGAGCAGGGCGCCGGTACCGGCACGCTGCTCGGCAGTGTCTCGGAGACGGGCGACCGGCTCGGCGCCGCCATCGCCGCCGGTGCCACCGCCTCCGGCGAGCCCTACGTCGCGATCGGCGACCCGGGTGAGGACCTCGGCACCATCGTCGACGCGGGCTCGGTGATCTACGCCCACGCCAACACCAACGTCGGCATCAGCCAGGACAGCACCGGCGTCCCCGGGGCCGCCGAGACGGGCGACAAGTTCGGCAGCGTCATCGCCGCCGACGCCAACCACATCGCCGTCGGCGCCCCCAACGACGCCATCGGCGCCGACACCGACGCGGGCAACGTGATGGTCTTCGACCAGAAGCTGAACTCCGAGGGCAAGCCCACCGCCCTGTTCGGCATGGACCAGGACCTCGACACCGTCTCCGGCGGCGCCGAGGCGGGCGACCTGTTCGGCAAGTCCCTCGCCCTGGTCCCGTACCGCCCCTCCGGCTCCGCCACGGCCACCGACTCGATCCTCGCGGTCGGCTCGCCCGGCGAGGACCTCACGCTCGACACCGCCAACAAGGCCGACGCCGGTAACGTCATCACCTTCCAGGTCAAGGCCAACGGCACCTTCACCCAGCTCAAGGCGATCGACACGGGCACGGCCGACGACGACGTCTCCGGCACCATCGAGGCCGGTGACCAGTTCGGCTCGTCCGTGACCGCCGTCAACACCGCGCCCCGCGCGGTCGGCACCGCCGCCACGATGAGGCTCGCCGTCGGCAGCGTCGGTGAGGCCATCGGCACGGAGGCGGGCGCCGGTTCCGTCCAGACGTTCCCCCTCCTCGGTGCCCCCGGCGCCAGCGACCGCTGGATCCAGGTCGGCGACAGCGCCGGTATCCCCGGCACCCCGACCGCCGGCCAGAAGCTGGGCTCCAGCATCCGCTTCACCGGCACCCAGCTCTACGTCGGCATGCCGTTCGGCCCCAGCGCCACGGGCGCCCTGTACGCCCTGCCGATGTCCAACGTGACCGCCGGAGGCACCGCCGCCCCGGTCACCGCCTACCAGCCGGGCACCGGCGGCCTCCCCGCCGTCGGCACCCGCTTCGGCGCCAGCGCCCGCTGACGCGGAAGCGGCACTGAGGCACTGAGGCACTGAGGCACGCATAAAAGAAGCCCCGAGGACCGCTGCGGTCCTCGGGGCTTCCGGCGTCCGGCGCCGACGGTTCCGGTGTCAGCGCTTGGCGGCGAACTTCCAGGCCGTGGGCAGCGCGCCCATGGCCAGGGCGGCCTTCAGGGCGTCGCCGATCAGGAAGGGAGTCAGACCGGCCGCGATGGCCTGGGTCAGGGACATGTGGGCCGCGAGGGCCAGGTACGGGACGCCGACCGCGTAGATGATCGCCTCGCCGAGGAGCATCGTGCCCGCCATGCGGAGCGGGGAGCGGTCCGCGCCGCGGCGGGCCAGGGCGCCGACCGCCGCCGAGGCGAGGATCATGCCGAGGACGTAGCCGAAGGAGACCGCGCCGGAGCCCGAGCCACCCTCCGCGAACCACGGCACGCCGACGACGCCCGCGACCGCGTACAGCGCGAGGGAGAGGACACCGCGACGGGCACCGAGCGCGGTGCCGACGAGGAGCGCGGCGAAGGTCTGGCCGGTCACCGGGACCGGGGAGCCCGGCACCGGGACGGCGATCTGGGCCGCGAGTCCGGTGAGGGCGGCGCCGCCGAGCACGAGGGCGGCGTCGCGCACGCGGGACGCAGGGATGAGGTCGGCGAGGACTGCGCCGGGGCGGGCGATGACGCTGGCGGTGCTCATGGGGACTCCGCGGGTGTGTGGGCAGGTGACAACTCACCGACGCTATACCGGCGGCCAACCCCCGATCACCGTCCGCGCTCGACAAAGGCGTGAACAGGCGCTTGGTGGGCTCCGGACAAAGGATGCCGGTTACACCGGGATCGGCGTGACGCCCGTCACCCCGGCTGGGTGGCCGGGGCCACCCAGGTAAGTGGACGCACACATTCCGTAAGTGATTTGTCCGTATCGTGGGCGCTTCCCGCGTCCGCTCCCGGAAACCGCCCAGACTGGTGGAGTTTTTTTACCCTCTGTCGGACTACCGGACTGGACGAGCCCCGCCCCATGCCCAGCACCACCACGCAGACACCGCCACAACAGCGGGAACAGGGCGCCCCCCTCGCCTCCGGCCTCAAGCAGCGCCACCTGTCCATGATCGCCCTGGGTGGCGTGATCGGCGCCGGTCTCTTCGTCGGCTCCGGCGCGGGGATCGCCGCCGCGGGTCCCTCCATCGTCGTCGCGTACGCCCTCTCCGGCTTCCTCGTGCTGCTGGTGATGCGGATGCTGGGCGAGCTGTCGGCGGCGTACCCGTCCTCGGGCTCCTTCTCCGCGCACGCCGAGCGGGCGATCGGCCCGTGGGCCGGGTTCACGGTCGGCTGGTCGTTCTGGATCATGCAGTGCACGGTCGTCGGCCTGGAGGGCATCGGCGCCGGGAAGATCGTCAGCGGCTGGCTGCCCGGCACCCCGCAGTGGGCCTGGGTCGCCCTGTTCATGGTGGTGTTCTGCGGCGCGAACCTGGCCGCCGTGAAGAACTTCGGCGAGTTCGAGTTCTGGTTCGCCGCGCTGAAGGTCGGCGCGATCGTGCTGTTCCTGGTCCTCGGCGTGCTGGCCATCGCGGGCGTGCTGCCCGGCACCCACTCCCCCGGCGCCTCCCACCTCAGCCACTTCCTGCCGAACGGCGCCCAGGGCCTGGTCCTCGGCCTGCTCGCGTCGGTGTTCGCGTACGGCGGCCTGGAGACGGTGACCATCGCGGCCGCCGAGTCGGAGGACCCGGTGCGGGGCGTCGCCACCGCCGTCCGGACCACGATGTGGCGGATCGCGCTGTTCTACATCGGCTCCATGGCCGTCGTCGTCACCCTCGTCCCCTGGAACTCCCCGGAGGTCGTGGCGCGCGGCCCGTACGTCGCCGCCCTCGACAGCCTCGGCATCCCCGGCGCGGGCCGCGTCATGGACGTGGTGGTCCTCGCCGCCCTGCTCTCCGCGATGAACGCCAACATCTACGGCTCCTCGCGCATGCTGCACTCCCTGGTCGGCCGGGGTCTCGGCCCGAAGGCGTTGGCGAAGGTGACCGACGGGGTGCCGAGGATCGCCGTCCTGGTCTCCTCGGTGTTCGGCTTCGCGTGTGTGCTGCTCAGCTACTGGCGCCCGGACGACGTGTTCATGTGGCTGCTCAACATGATCGGCGCGGTGATCCTGGTCGTCTGGATCTTCGTCGGCGTCTCCCAGCTGATCCTGCGCCGCCGCGCCGAGCGCGCGGGTGCCGAGCGGCCCGCCGTGCTGATGTGGGCGTTCCCTTGGCTGACCTGGGCCGCTCTGCTCGGCATGGTCGTGATCCTGGTGCTGATGGCCCGGCAGCCGGACACCCGGGCCCAGCTGTACTCCACGGGCGGCCTGACGCTGGCCCTGGCGGCGGGCGGCTACGCCTGGCAGCGGGCGCGCGCCAAGCGCTGAAGCCCGCCCGCGCACGACGAAGGCCCCCACGAGCGACACGTGGGGGCCTTTGTCGTGCCCCGGGCACCCATCGACCGCTTCTTGTTGCTACCGTGCAGTTGCAAGTTCTTTGCAATAAGCCTCGGAGGGGACCCGTCCATGCCCGTCTACACGCTGCCAGAGCTGCCCTACGACTACGCCGCGCTCGCCCCCGTGATCAGCCCCGAGATCATCGAGCTGCACCACGACAAGCACCACGCGGCGTACGTGAAGGGCGCCAACGACACCCTGGAGCAGCTCGCCGAGGCGCGGGACAAGGACGCCTGGGGCTCGGTCAACGGGCTGGAGAAGAACCTCGCCTTCCACCTCTCCGGGCACATCCTGCACAGCATCTACTGGCAGAACATGACCGGTCCGAAGGAGGGCGGCGGCGAGCCGCTGGCCCAGGACGGCGTGGGCGAACTGGCCGACGCGATCACGGAGTCGTTCGGCTCCTTCGCGGCCTTCAAGGCCCAGTTGACCAAGGCGTCGGCCACCACCCAGGGCTCCGGCTGGGGCGTGCTGGCGTACGAGCCGCTCAGCGGCCGGCTGATCGTGGAGCAGGTCTACGACCACCAGGGCAACGTCGGCCAGGGCTCGACCCCGGTCCTGGTCTTCGACGCCTGGGAGCACGCCTTCTACCTCCAGTACCGCAACCAGAAGGTCGACTTCATCGAGGCCATGTGGCAGGTCGTGAACTGGCAGGACGTGGCCCGGCGGTACGCGGCCGCGAAGGAGCGGGCGGACGTGCTGCTGCTGGCTCCCTGAAGTTTTCCGAGCGTCCCGCCTCGTGATCGTCTTCTCACCCCTCACGGCGGCGGGCGGAGAAAAGGTCAGGGCCCCCGCGAAGTCATGCCCGCGGGGGCCCTGCCGTACGTGCGTACAGGCGTACCTACAGGTTGCTGAAGTCCGGCCCCTGCGTCCGGGTCCGCTTCAGCTCGTAGAAGCCGGGGACGGAGGCGACCGCGAGGGTGCCGTCCCACAGGCGGGCCGCCTGCTCGCCCTTGGGGGCGGGGGTGACGACCGGGCCGAAGAAGGCGATCTGCTCGCCGTCGGGGCCGGGGACCGCGATGACCGGGGTGCCGACCTCCTGGCCGACCTTCTCGATGCCCTCCTTGTGGGAGGCGCGCAGCTCGGCGTCGAACTCGAAGTCGGTCTGGTCGAAGTAGTCGATGAGGTCGGCGGGCAGGCCCACCTCGGCGAGCGCGCCCTCGACGGCCTCGCGGGTCGGGCCCTCGCCGTCGTTGTGGATACGGGTGCCGAGCGCGGTGTAGAGCGGGCCGAGGACGTCGGCGCCGTGCTTCTGCCAGGCGGCGGTGACGACCCGGACCGGCTGCCACGCCTTGGTGGCGAGCATCTCCCGGTACTCCTCGGGCAGCTCGTCGATGCGGTCCTCGTTGAGGACGGCGAGGCTCATGATGTGCCAGCGGACCTCGATGTCACGGACCTTCTCCACCTCCAGCACCCAGCGGGAGGTCATCCAGGCCCAGGGGCACAGCGGGTCGAACCAGAAGTCCACCGGGGTCTTGCCCGACGTGGTCGCGGTCTCGGACATGTCTCTCCTAGCGAAACGGTCTTTACCGGCGGCAACATCGCCTCCGGCCCCGCAATTCCCCGCTGCCGCCGGTCAGGACCGCATGGCAGGATCGTGCCGTTCAGAGCCTGAATCTCGCGACCACAAGGGAGTGCCGCCGTGCCCGGTGAGAATCTGTCCCGCGACGAGGCCCGGGAGCGGGCCGCGCTGCTGTCCGTCGACGGGTACGACGTGTCGCTCGACCTGCGTTCCGCCGTCGGTGACGCCGACGACGCCACCGGTCCGCGCACGTTCCGCTCGGTGACGACGATCCGCTTCGGCTGCGCCGAGCCGGGCGCCTCCAGCTTCGCGGACCTGATCGCGCCGTCGGTGAACGCCGTGACGCTCAACGGCCGTGCCCTGGACCCGGCCGAGGTCTTCGACGGCTCCCGGGTGCTGCTGACGGACCTGGCCGCCGAGAACGAGCTGACGGTGGACGCGCAGTGCGCCTACTCCCGCACCGGCGAGGGCATGCACCGCTTCGTGGACCCCGAGGACGGCGAGGTCTACCTCTACACGCAGTACGAACCGGCCGACGCCCGGCGGGTGTTCGCGGGCTTCGAGCAGCCGGACCTGAAGGCGCCCTACCGCTTCGAGGTGCGCGCGCCCGAGGGCTGGCGGGTGTGGAGCAACGGCGCCGGTGAACTCACGGACGGCGTCTGGAAGTTCGCGGAGACCAAGCCCATCTCGACGTACATCACCTGCGTGGTGGCGGGCCCGTACCACTACGTCACGGACTCCTACGAGCGTGTCCTGGAGGACGGCTCCAAGCTGGAGATCCCGCTCGGCGCGATGTGCCGCAAGGGTCTCGCGCCGTACTTCGACGCCGACGACATCTTCCTGATCACCAAGCAGGGCCTGGACTTCTTCCACGAGAACTTCGACTACCCGTACCCCTTCGGGAAGTACGACCAGGCGTTCGTGCCCGAGTACAACCTCGGGGCGATGGAGAACCCGGGTCTGGTGACCTTCCGCGAGGAGTACATCTTCCGCGGCAAGGTGACGCAGACGTCGTACGAGGCGCGGGCCAACGTCATCCTGCACGAGATGGCGCACATGTGGTTCGGCGACCTGGTCACCATGG
>NZ_WWIR01000697.1 GCF_009863025.1 Streptomyces sp. SID4985
TCCGCCGCGAAGTCGCCTGCGGCGCCTGGTGGCGGGTCCGAGCCGGTGTCCGAGGCTGCCGCCGGGGCATCGGTGGACGCCGAGTTCGTGCCGGGAGCCGTCGTCGGGTCTCCTGCGACGGCCACGGGTGGCCCGGAGCGCACATCGGGACCAGTCGCCCGGCCGCCTGCCACGACTGCGGTGGACACCGAGACCGGGCCAGGGGCTGTCGGCGGCCTGCCTGCGGCGGCTTCGGGCGAGGCCGAGTCCGCGCCGGGGGCCGCCGCCGGGTCGGTTCCGCGTCCGGAAGGGGCGCCCGCGTCCCACGCCGGTGACACCCCCGGTGACTCCGAGGACGGCACTGTCTTCACGGTGCGGCTCGACAACTTCGAGGGGCCGTTCGATCTGCTCCTGCAGCTCATCTCGCGGCACAAGCTGGACGTGACCGAGGTGGCGCTCTCCAAGGTCACCGATGAGTTCATGGCGCACATCCGGGCCATGGGGGCGGACTGGGATCTGGACCGGACCACCGAGTTCCTGGTGGTCGCCGCCACGCTGCTCGATCTCAAGGCCGCCCGGCTGCTGCCCGCTGCCGAGGTGGAGGACGAGGGGGATCTCGCTCTCCTGGAGGCCCGGGATCTGTTGTTCGCGCGGTTGTTGCAGTACCGGGCTTACAAACGGATCGCGGATATTTTCAACGAGCGGCTGGAGGACGAGGGCCGCAGGCATCCCCGTACCGTCGGGCTCGAACCGCATCACGCCGAGCTGTTGCCCGAGGTCGTCATCAGCATCGGGCCCGAGGGGTTCGCGCGGCTCGCGGTCAAGGCGATGCAGCCGAAGGCGGAGCCGCAGGTGTACGTCGATCACATCCACGCGCCGCTGGTCAGCGTGCAGGAGCAGGCCGGGATCGTCGTCGCCCGGCTGCGGGAACTCGGCGAGACCGACTTCCGCGCGCTGGTGGCCGACACCGACGACACCCTCACGGTCGTGGCCCGCTTCCTCGCCCTGCTGGAGCTGTACCGCGAGAAGGCCGTCGCCCTGGAGCAGGAGGCCGCCCTCGGCACCCTGCTGGTCCGCTGGACCGGCGAGGACGAGGCCGTACCCCTGGTCACCGACGAGTTCGACCGGCCCGCAGGGAAGGCCGAGGACGAGAAGGCCGAGGAGCAGAAGACGTGAACCACGAGACCGCCGCCGACCGGACCGTCGCCGGGCTCGACCTCAAGCCCGCCCTGGAGGCCGTCCTGATGGTCGTGGACGAGCCCGCCTCCGAGGAGCGTCTCGCCCGCCTCCTGGAGCGCCCCAGGCGTGCCGTTGCCGACGCCCTCAGGGAACTCGCCGACGACTACACCGCCCAGGGCCGCGGCTTCGAGCTGCGCAACGTCGCGGGCGGCTGGCGCTTCTACAGCCGTGCCGCGTACGCCCCCGCCGTGGAACGCCTCGCCCTGGAGGGCCAGACCGCCCGCCTCACCCAGGCGGCTCTCGAGACGCTCGCGGTCGTCGCGTACCGCCAGCCGGTCAGCCGCAGCAGGGTCTCCGCGGTGCGCGGGGTCAACTGCGACGGCGTGATGCGGACCCTGCTCCAGCGCGGTCTGGTCCGCGAGGCGGGCGCGGAACCCGAAACAGGTGCGATCCTGTACGTGACGACGGAGTATTTCCTGGAGCGGTTGGGCCTGCGCGGCCTGGACGAGCTTCCGGAGCTCGCCCCCTTCCTCCCGGAAGCGGCGGCGATCGAGGCCGAGAGCCAGGAGGGTGTCCCGTCGTTCGACCCGGACGCGCCCGACGCGCCCGGCGGTCAGTACGCAGACGACTAAGACGGAAACCTTGATGCGAAGCAGCGGCAGCGACAGGAACAGCGGACGCGGGAACCATCGCGGCGCCGGCGACAACCGGGACGAGCGCCAGGGGCAGGGCGGCCGCCCCCGCAAGCCCCGCCCGGAGGAGCGCCGCTACGACGTCGGCCCGGGCGCCACGAAGGACGGCCCCAAGGCGGGCCGGGGCGGTGCGGCGCGCGGCGGCGCCAAGGGCGGCCCCAAGCAGTCCCAGAGCGCCGGGCGCGGCCGTACGGCCCCCGCGCGGTCGCGTGAGTACGAGACCCGGACCGAGGAGCGGAACCGGGAGCGGTACGCGGGCAAGAAGGACGTCAAGCTGCCCAAGACCTTCCCCGGTGCCGAGCAGGAGGGTGAGCGCCTGCAGAAGGTGCTCGCGCGCGCGGGCTACGGCTCCCGGCGTGCCTGCGAGGAGCTGATCGAGCAGGCCCGCGTCGAGATCAACGGCGAGATCGTCCTGGAGCAGGGCCGCCGGGTGGACCCGGAGAAGGACGAGGTCAAGGTCGACGGCCTGACCGTCGCCACCCAGTCGTACCAGTTCTTCTCGCTGAACAAGCCCGCCGGTGTCGTCTCCACCATGGAGGACCCGGACGGACGCCAGTGCCTCGGGGACTACGTCACCAACCGTGAGACCCGGCTCTTCCACGTGGGCCGTCTCGACACGGAGACCGAGGGCGTCATCCTGCTCACCAACCACGGCGAGCTGGCGCACCGCCTCACCCACCCGAAGTACGGCGTGAAGAAGACCTACCTCGCGCACATCGTCGGCCCGATCCCGCGCGACCTCGGCAAGCGGCTGAAGGACGGCATCCAGCTGGAGGACGGGTACGCGCGCGCGGACCACTTCCGCGTCGTCGAGCAGACCGGCAAGAACTACCTGGTCGAGGTGACCCTGCACGAGGGCCGCAAGCACATCGTGCGCCGCATGCTGGCGGAGGCGGGCTTCCCCGTCGACAAGCTGGTCCGCGTCTCCTTCGGCCCGATCACCCTCGGCGACCAGAAGTCGGGCTGGCTGCGCCGCCTGTCCAACACCGAGGTCGGCATGCTGATGAAGGAAGTCGACCTCTAAGGATCTCCGAAGAGGGGCTTGCCGCCCGCGTGGCCCAGTTTTATAGTCACCCTGACTATTAGTCGCGTTGACCATAAAGCTGGACCACGAGGGGGCGGCGATGGAGTACGACAAGCACGCGTACGAACCCTTCGCCGTCACCGTCGACCTCGCCGTCCTGACCGTCAGGGACGGCGCCCTGCACGTCCTCCTCGTCGAACGCGGCCAGGAGCCGTACACCGGCCGCTGGGCCCTGCCCGGCGGCTTTCTGCTGCCCGACGAGTCCGCCGAGACCGCCGCCCGGCGCGAACTCGCCGAGGAGACCGGGCTGCGCGACCTGCCGGGCCTCGGCCTGGAGCAGCTGCGCACCTACAGCGAGCCCGGCCGCGACCCCCGGATGCGGGTCGTCTCGGTCGCCTTCACCGCCCTGCTGCCCGACGCGCCCGAACCGCGTGGCGGCGGCGACGCGGCCCGCGCCCGCTGGGTGCCGTACGGCCGCACCGAGCCGCTCGCCTTCGACCACGACCGCATCCTGGCCGACGCCCACGTGAGCGTCGGCGCGCGGCTGGAGAACACCCTCGTCGCCACCGCCTTCTGCCCGCCCGAGTTCACGCTCGCGGAGCTGCGGCAGGTCTACGAGAGCGTCTGGGACACCCCGCTGGACGGCCCCAACTTCCGCCGCAAGGTGCTCGCCACGCCCGGCTTCGTCGAACCCGTACCCGGCGCCGCCCGGCTGACCGGCGGCCGGGGCAAGCCCGCCGCCCTCTACCGCGCGGGCACCGCCACCGCCCTCCATCCGCCGTTGCTCCGGCCGTCCCCGGAAGGACGTACCGCATGACCACCAAGCGCGCCGCCACCGGTTCCCTGCTCGGCCTCGCCCTCGGCGACGCCCTGGGATTTCCGACCGAGTTCAACGATGTGCCGTCGATCCTCGCCAAGTGCGGTCCCTGGCGGGAGATGGAGCTGCCCGGCCGCGCCTTCGTCTCCGACGACACGCAGATGACCCTCGCGCTGGGACGCGCCCTGCGGACGGCCATGGGGCGGGGACATCTCGCGCCGAAGCGGCTGGAGCGGCCGCTGCGCGAGGAGTTCGTGGACTGGTACCAGTCGCCGGAGAACAACCGCGCGCCCGGCCGGACCTGTCTGACGGCGTGCGAGCTGCTCAAGGAGGAGGGGCGGCTCTGGCAGGACGCCAGCCAGGTCGGCTCCAAGGGGTGCGGCGCCAACATGCGGGTCGCGCCGATCGGCCTGGCACCCGGCCTGAGCCCCGAACAGCGGTCCGGGGCCGCTCAGTTGCAGTCCGCCCTCACCCACGGCCACCCCACCGCGCTCGCCGCCTCCGACCTCACCGCGCACGCCGTGTGGCTCCTCGCCCAGGGCACCGACCCCACCGGACTGGTCGGCCGTCTGCGCTCCTACGCCCTCGACCGCCGCACCCACTACGACCACACCTGGCTCGGCGACCTGTGGACCCGGTCCCAGGACCCCGGCCCCGAACACTTCATCGCCCGGGGCTGGGACGAGTGCCTGGCCATCCTCGACCGCCTCCGGGACGCGGTCCGCACGGTCTCCCCGGAGACCGACCCCTGCCTCGCCACCGGTGAGGGCTGGATCGCCGAGGAGGCCCTGGCCACCGGCCTGCTCTGCTTCCTGTGGTTCCCCGCCGACCCGGTCCTGGCCCTCCGCCGCGCCGCCTGCACCGCAGGCGACTCGGACTCCATCGCCTGCCTCGCGGGGGCCTTCGCGGGCGCCTGGCTCGGCGCGGACGCCTGGCCGGAGGCATGGGCGGAGCGCATCGAGTACCGGGCTGATCTGCTGGAGTTGGGCACGCTCTGGGATGCTTAGGCCCATGATCGACGCTCTCGGCATGGACCTGACGCCCGTGGTCGCGGAACAGCCCCACCCCCTGCTGTTCGCGACCGTCTCCGGGGCCCACCTCTACGGCTTCCCGTCCCGGGACTCCGACGTGGACCTGCGCGGCGTGCACCTGCTGCCCGCCGCCGACCTGGTCGGACTGCGCGAGCCGGAGGAGACCCGCTCACGGGACTGGGTCCGGGACGGCGTCGAGATGGACCTCGTCACCCACGACCTGCGCAAGTTCGTCCGGCTGATGCTCCGCCGCAACGGCTATGTGCTGGAGCAGCTCCTCTCGCCCCTGGTCGTCCACACCACCGACGCCCACAAGGAACTGGCCGCGCTCGCGCCGGGCGTTCTCACCAGCCACCATGCCCACCACTACCGGGGGTTCGCGGGCACCCAGTGGCGGCTGTTCGAGAAGACCGGCGAACTCAAGCCCCTGCTCTACACGTTCCGCGTGCTGCTCACCGGCATCCATCTGATGGGCAGCGGTGAGGTCGAGGCCCATCTACCCACGCTGCTCGGTGAGTTGGAGGCGCCCGGCTATCTGCCCGAGCTGATCGCGGCCAAGGCCGAGCGGGAGCACGGGGACGCCGGGGTCGACCGGGAGCGCGTACGGGCCGACGTCGAGCGGCTGCACGTCCGGCTCGACGAGGCCCAGGCCGCCTCAGTCCTGCCGGACGCCGTCACCGCGCAGGACGCCCTCCACGCGTTCGTGGTGCGCCTGCGACTGGGCTGAGTCCCGGCGGACGCGGTAGAGGAAGTCGGCCACGCGGGCGCGGTCCGGGTCCTCCGGGAGCGGGGTGCGGAGCAGGGCCTCGTCGGTCTCCTCCGCCAGGCGGGTCATGCGGGACTCGATCTCCGGCCAGGGGATCTCGCCGCGCTTCACCGCGAGGAGGGACTCGCGCTCCGCGCCCACGTCCAGGTGGAGTTCGCCGGTGCGCAGGAGGTCGCGGGCGCTCGTCAGCAGGCGCAGGAGGTGCATCGCGTGTTTCCAGCGGGGGGCGCCGGTCGTGCGGATGTCGGCGTCCAGCTTGCGGCGCTGGCCGAGGGCGTACCCGGTGAAGGTGGCGTGCACCCGGCGGGAGAGGAACGCGCCCCGCAGGGAGAGCAACTCACGGCCCGTGTCGGTCAGTTGCTCCACCAGGGGCGAGTGCAGACACTCCAGGATGTTGGGGTTGCCGCGCAGGGCGAGTTCGCAGAAGCGCTCCAGCTCCCAGGAGAACCGCTCCTCGCCGGGGCCCTCGACATGGGTCGGCGGCTTCTCGAAGCGCCAGAACAGGGGAGTGGGGGCGAGGAAGACGCCCCGCCGGTCGGTGTCGCTCGCGTCGGTGGCCAGGCCGAAGGCGCGCGAGCCCATGACACAGGCGTAGACGGTGTGGTCACGGACCAGGTCGGCGGGGTGCATGGCGCGAGCGTACGCGGGGGGATCACCCCAGCGTGATCGAGTTTCCCCGCACCTTGATCGGCTTGGCGGCCAGTGGCTGGGTGGCGGGGCCCTGGGCCACCGAGCCGTCGGTGATGCGGAACTTGGAGCCGTGGCACGGGCAGTCCACCGTGCCGTCCGCGACCTGGTTCAGCGCGCAGCCCTGGTGGGTGCAGACGGCCGAGAACGCCTTGTACTCGCCCTTGACCGGCTGTGTCACCACGATCTTCTCGGCCGCGAAGATCCTGCCGCCGCCCTCCGGGATATCACTGGTCCGCGCCAGCGCCTGAGCTGCCGCGGCGGAGCCGTGCTCGCCGCCCGTGCTCTCGGGGGTCGCCTCGGCGGAGCCCGCCGAGCCGTCGCCGCCGCATCCCACACAGCAGACGGCGAGCGTGGCGGCGCCCGTCGCGAGAAGCGTGCGCCGTGTCGCGGGCTGGGTCATGTCGTCACTCCGAACGTACGTCGCGCCGTCCATCGGCGACGGACGGGCCGCAAAAGGTGAGGAAAGCCGGATGCCCGGGCATTTTGGCACCGATGAGGGCCGGGACGAAGGAAGCGCAAGCCTCCCGTCACCGGATCGGCCCCACCGGTGGTCCGTCCGGGCCGCGCGGGCTGACTAGGCTGGTCGCCTACGCAGCGCGCCGGGACCGGTCGGCGCGCGAGCCAGTGAGGAGCAGGGCAGTGGCGGTACGAGCGGTCCGGGGGGCGGTCCCGCGGCGGTGGGACGAGGCCGGTCACACGCGGCGCCCTGGCGGCCTTTTCCACGTCAGCGCCGTCCGGCACGAGGGCGGCGCCTGGTGAGGACCGCACTCGTCATCGGCACCGGCCTCATCGGCACCTCCGCCGCGCTCGCCCTCACCCAGCGGGGCGTCGTCGTCCACCTCGCCGACCACGACCCCGAGCAGGCCCGCACCGCCGCCGCGCTCGGCGCCGGTACCGACGCGCCGCCCCAGGGCCCCGTCGACCTCGCGATCGTCGCCGCCCCGCCCGCGCACGTCGCCGCCGTCCTCGCCGACGCCATGAGCCGCGGTGTGGCCCGGGGCTACATCGACGTGGCCAGCGTCAAGGGCGGCCCCCGCCGCGAGCTGGAGGCGCTCGGCCTCGACCTCTCCGCGTACATCGGCACCCACCCCATGTCGGGGCGCGAGAAGTCCGGCCCGCTGGCCGCCACCGCCGACCTCTTCGAGGGCCGCCCCTGGGTGCTCACCCCCACCCGCGACACCGACACCGAGGTGCTGAACCTCGCCCTGGAACTGGTCTCGCACTGCCGCGCCGTACCGGTCGTCATGGACGCCGACGCCCACGACCGCGCCGTGGCCCTCGTCTCCCACATGCCCCACCTGGTCTCCAGCATGGTCGCGGCCCGTCTGGAGAACGCCGAGGAAGCCGCCGTACGGCTGTGCGGGCAGGGCATCCGCGACGTCACCCGGATCGCCGCCTCCGACCCCCGGATGTGGATCGACATCCTCTCCGCCAACCCCGGCCCCGTCGCCGACCTCCTCGCGGACGTCTCCGCCGACCTGGACGAGACCGTGCGCGCGCTGCGTGCCCTGCAGTCCTCCGACGAGGACAAGCGGCGCGCGGGCGGCGCGGGCATCGAGGACGTGCTGCGGCGCGGCAACGCCGGACAGGTCCGGGTCCCCGGCAAGCACGGCTCCGCCCCGCGCGCCTACGAGACCGTCTCCGTCCTCATCGACGACCAGCCCGGCCAGCTCGCCCGCATCTTCGCGGACGCGGGCCGCGCCGGGGTCAACGTCGAGGACGTGCGCATCGAGCACGCCACCGGGCAGCAGGCCGGTCTCGTCCAGCTGAGCGTCGAGCCCAAGGCGGTGCCGGTCCTGACCGAGGCGCTGCGCGAGCGGGGCTGGGCGCTGCGGCAGTAGTGCGGGTCCGGCGGCGCGGGTCCGGCAGCGCAGGTCCCGGCCGGTCCCGGGGCGGACGTACGTCCGTACGAGTGACCCACACCCAGTAACCTTGTGCGGGGCGCCCTCGCGTCCCGACCCACCGACCACCCTTCACCAGGAAGGTGCCCTCCCGTGGAAAACGGCGCCGCCCCGACCGAGCCCGTGATCGTCGCGATCGACGGTCCCTCCGGCACGGGCAAGTCGAGCACGTCGAAGGCCGTCGCGGCGCAGCTCGGCCTCAGCTACCTGGACACCGGCGCCCAGTACCGGGCCATCACCTGGTGGATGGTGACCAACGGCATCGACCTGGAGGACCCGACCGCGATCGCCGCCGTCGCCGGGAAGCCCGAGATCGTCTCCGGCACCGACCCGTCCGCGCCCACGATCACCGTGGACGGCTACGACGTGGCCGCCCCGATCCGCACCCAGGAGGTCACCTCCAAGGTCAGCGCGGTCAGCGCGGTGCCCGAGGTGCGCACCCGGATCACGGAGCTCCAGCGCACGATCGCCGCGGCCGCCGAGCTGGGCATCGTCGTCGAGGGCCGCGACATCGGCACGACCGTGCTGCCCGACGCCGACCTCAAGATCTTCCTCACCGCCTCCCCGGAGGCCCGTGCGGCCCGCCGCAGCGGTGAGCTGAAGGGCGCCGACGTCCACGCCACCCGCGAGGCCCTGATCAAGCGGGACGCGGCCGACTCCAGCCGCAAGACCTCCCCGCTCGCCAAGGCGGACGACGCGGTCGAGGTGGACACGACCGAGCTGACCCTCGTCCAGGTCATCGAGTGCGTCGTCACGCTGGTCGAGGAGAAGCGGGCCGGGAAGTGAGCGACCCGGCACGGCCCTCCGACCAGCGGCGGCCCTCCGAGCAGGGCGCCGAGATCGGCCGGCGCATCGGCGTCGGCCTGATGTACGGCCTGTGGCGGCCGCGTGTGCTGGGCGCCTGGAAGGTGCCCGCGAGCGGCCCGGTGATCTTCGCCGTCAACCACTCGCACAACATCGACGGCCCCATGGTCATGGGCGTGGCGCCCCGGCCGACGCACTTCCTGATCAAGCAGGAGGCGTTCGTCGGCCCGCTGGACCCCTTCCTGACCGGCATCGGCCAGCTGAAGGTGGACCGCACCAGCGCCGACCGCACCGCCATCGCCCGGGCGCTCGGCGTCCTGGAGAGCGGCGGCGTCCTTGGCATCTTCCCGGAGGGCACCCGGGGCGAGGGCGACTTCGCCTCGCTCCGCGCGGGCCTCGCCTACTTCGCGGTGCGCAGCGGGGCGCCGATCGTGCCCGTGGCCGTACTCGGCAGCTCCGAGCGGTCCGGCCGCCTGATCAAGGCCCTGCCGCCGCTGCGCTCCCGCGTGGACGTGGTCTTCGGAGACCCGTTCGAAGCGGGCGACGGCTCTGGGCGGCGTACGCGCAAGGCGCTGGACGAGGCGACCGAGCGCATCCAGAAGCGGCTCACCGCGCACCTGGAAAACGCCAGGCGCCTGACCGGGCGCTGGGCGACACTTGAGTAGTGGAACCGGCCCGAATCGGGTCACTTCCACCGATCACCACGAACGACGACGAGGTACGGACTTCATGAGCGACCAGAACCAGCCCGACGGCTCGGCCGAGCACGAGTACGAGCACGGGGCTCTCGGCGACGCCGAGTACGCGGAGTTCATGCAGCTCGCCGCGGAAGAGGGCTTCGACATCGAGGACGTCGAGGGCGCCATCGAGGAGGCGGGCCACGGCCCCCTCCCCGTGCTCGCCGTCGTCGGCCGCCCGAACGTCGGCAAGTCGACCCTGGTGAACCGGATCATCGGCCGCCGCGAGGCGGTCGTCGAGGACAAGCCGGGCGTCACCCGCGACCGAGTCACCTACGAGGCCGAATGGGCGGGCCGCCGTTTCAAGGTCGTCGACACCGGCGGCTGGGAGCAGGACGTCCTCGGCATCGACGCCTCCGTGGCCGCCCAGGCGGAGTACGCGATCGAGGCCGCCGACGCGGTCGTCTTCGTGGTGGACGCCAAGGTCGGCGCCACCGACACCGACGAGGCGGTCGTCCGGCTGCTGCGCAAGGCCGGCAAGCCGGTCGTGCTGGCCGCCAACAAGGTCGACGGCCTCTCCGGCGAGTCCGACGCCGCCTACCTGTGGTCCCTGGGCCTCGGCGAGCCGCACCCGGTCTCCGCGCTGCACGGCCGCGGCACCGGCGACATGCTGGACGCCGTCCTGGAGGCGCTGCCCGAGGCGCCCGCGCAGACCTTCGGCGGCGCCGGTGTCGGCGGTCCCCGCCGCATCGCCCTGATCGGCCGCCCGAACGTCGGCAAGTCCTCCCTGCTGAACAAGGTCGCGGGCGAGGAGCGCGTCGTCGTCAACGAGATGGCGGGCACCACCCGCGACCCCGTCGACGAGATGATCGAGCTGGGCGGCAAGACCTGGAAGTTCGTGGACACCGCGGGCATCCGCAAGCGCGTCCATCTCCAGCAGGGCGCCGACTACTACGCCTCCCTGCGCACGGCCGCCGCCGTGGAGAAGGCGGAGGTCGCGGTCATCCTGATCGACGCCACCGAGAACATCTCGGTGCAGGACCAGCGCATCATCACCATGGCCGTCGAGTCCGGCCGCGCGGTCGTCGTCGCCTTCAACAAGTGGGACAACCTCGACGAGGAGCGCCGCTACTACCTGGAGCGCGAGATCGAGACCGAGCTGGGCCAGATCGCCTGGGCCCCGCGCGTCAACGTCTCCGCCCGCACCGGCCGCCACATGGAGAAGCTGGTCCCGGCGATCGAGACCGCGCTCGACGGCTGGGAGTCGCGCGTCCCCACCGGCCGGCTGAACGCCTTCCTCGGCGAGCTGGTCGCCGCCCACCCGCACCCGGTCCGGGGCGGCAAGCAGCCGCGCATCCTGTTCGGCACCCAGGCGGGCACCAAGCCCCCGCGCTTCGTCCTCTTCGCCTCCGGCTTCATCGAGGCGGGCTACCGGCGCTTCATCGAGCGCCGTCTGCGCGAGGAGTTCGGCTTCGAGGGCACCCCGATCCACATCTCGGTGCGGGTGCGCGAGAAGCGCGGCGCCAAGAACAAGAAGAAGTAACGGGCACGACCGAAGGGCGGCTCCCGGTTCCTCTCAGAACCGGAGGCCGCCCTTCGGCGTCTCCTCAGCTGCCCTGGCGTGGGGCCGGGGGCAGCGCCGCCCGTTCCTGACGCGGCGCCTCGGGCTCCTGCGGGCGCCCGATCGTGCCCACCCGCTGCCACTGCGACTGCGACTGCGACTGCTGGCGCGCGCTGTACGCCCCCGCGCTGTAGGCGCTGTAGGAACTGCTGAACGAACCCGGCCGGTGCCCGCCGTACGACCCCGTGCTCTGCGGAAGGCTGCCGAAGGCCGTGAACTCCAGGTCCTCCTCGCCGCTGCGGTCGCCGGGCAGCGTGCGGAAGGTCTTGACCCACTCCGCGTAGAGCGTGTCGTAGATCGGCGTGGCCGAGGGCGTGCCGGTGCCGTCCTGCCCCGGCCGGGCGAGCGGTACGGGGGTGAGGGCGGTCGACCGGCGGGGCGGGGTGTCGTATGCGTGCACGTATGTCCAAACGACGCCGCGTGCAAAGGGATGCGGGGGGCCTGCGGCGCTTCAGGGGGGCTTGGTCGTGCGGGTCCCACGCCCGGGCGCGGAGCGGCGCCGCGCGGGCGCGTGAGGGGGATGCGCGGGCGTACGGCTTCCGCGCGCGGGCGCACGGGAGTTGGCGGGTGCGGGGCGGGCGCGGACGCAAGGTGTTTGCCGGGGCGGGGCGGGGCGGTATAGGCCGGGCGGTACTGGCCGGGCCGGGCAGCGCGGTACGGGCCGGGCCGG
>NZ_WWIR01000698.1 GCF_009863025.1 Streptomyces sp. SID4985
AGGCGTACCGCTCCAGGCAACCGCGTTGTCCGCAGGGGCAGTCGGCGCCGCCGGGGCGTACGACGATGTGGCCGATCTCACCGGCGAAGCCGTGCGCGCCCGCCTCGACTCCGCCGCCGATGCCGATGGCGCCCGCGATGCCGGTGCCGAGCGGGACGAACAGGAAGCGGTCGGCGCCCTTCCCGGCACCGATCCGGCCCTCGGCGAGGCCGCCGGTGCGCACGTCGTGGCCGAGCGCGACGGGCACGCCGAGGCGCTCGGCGAGCAGGTCGCGCAGGGGTACGTCGCGCCAGCCGAGGTTGGCGGAGTAGACCGCACGGCCGCCGCTCTCGTCCACGATGCCGGGCACCGCGACGCCTGCCGCGAGGGCGGGTCCGCCCAGGTGGGCGGCGCCGTGCGCGGCGAGACCGGCGGCGAAGTCCAGGATCTCCGCGACCACCGCCTCCGGGCCCCGCTCGCGTCCGGTCGCGCGGCGCTCGCGGTGCAGGAGTACGGGGGCGGTCCCCGGGGCAGACGCGCTGTCGTCGCCGAGGAGAGCGGCCTTCATCCAGGTGCCGCCCACGTCCAGGGCGATGACATGTCTCACCCGTCCAGTGTGACCCGGTGACCCATGAGAGGTCTAGTCCACTTACGTGGTGTAGACATGTGTTCACATAGCGAACAGTTGGTCAAGGGAATCGGGGTTTTGACGGTGCGTCGGCGTACGGCAAGAACGATCGCGGTGGTGTCCGCAGTGGGCATGGCGGCGGTCCTCGGCGGCTGCGGAACCACGGGTTCCTCGCATGTGACCCTCAAGCTGGTCGCCGCCGACTACGGCGACTCCCCGGCCAACAGCTCCAAGAAGTACTGGTCCACGCTCGTCAGCGCGTACGAGAAGCAGCACCCCGACGTGAAGGTCGAGGTGAGCGTCTACTCGTGGAACGACGTGGACCGCAAGGTCAAGGAGATGGTGGACGCCGGGCACGCCCCCGACATGGCCCAGATCGGCGCCTACGCCGACTACGCGGCCGCGGGCAAGCTCTACCCGGTCTCCGACCTGCTCTCCATCCGCGCCCAGGCCGACCTGCTGCCGCAGCTCTCCGACGCGGGCGACTGGAACCACACGCCGTACGGCATGCCGTTCGCGGCCTCCACGCGCGTCCTCTTCTACAACAAGTCGCTCTTCGCCAAGGCCGGCATCACCCAGCCGCCCACCACCTGGGACGAGCTGGCCGCCGACGCCGAGGCGCTCAAGAGCCAGGGCGTGAAGTACCCTTACGCCCTGCCGCTCGGGCCCGAGGAGGCCCAGGCCGAGACCATGCAGTGGCTGCTCAGCGGCGGCAGCGACTTCACGGACGACATGGGCACGTACACCATCGACTCCTCCCAGAACGCCAACACGTTCACCTGGCTCAAGGACGACCTGGTCGACAAGGGCCTGACCGGACCGGTCGCCCCGGGCCGCCTCAACCGCGCCGCCGCGTTCTCCGCCTTCACCGACGGCCAGGTCGGCATGCTCAACGGCCACCCCACGCTGATGCAGCAGGCCGAGGCCAAGGGCGTGAAGTTCGGCATGGTCCCGATGCCGACCCGCGACGGCGGCAACCAGCCCGCGATGGGCGTCGCCGACTGGATGATGGGCTTCAAGCAGAACGGCCACGCCGACCAGATCGGCAGCTTCCTCGACTTCGTGTACGACGAGAAGAACGTGCTCGCCTTCTCCCACGAGTACGGCCTGCTGCCCGTCACCACCTCCGCCTCCGAGGTCATGGGCGAGTCCGAGGCGCCCCGCGACAAGGCCCTGCACCCCTTCCTGGACCAGCTGCAGACCGCCGAGCAGTACCCCGTGAACAAGATCTCCTGGGCCGAGGTCAGCGCGGCCGTCAAGCAGGACATCGGCCAGGCCGTCTCCCCCGACGGCAACCCCTCGGGCGTCCTGACCCGCCTGCAGTCGACGGCCACCACGGCGGACAGCCGGGCCTCCGCGCTCTGACCCCTGTCGGCGGCCGGGGTTACGGTTGCCGACATGGAACTGGGCACCCGCGAGAAGGCGATCCTCGCGCTGGAGCGCCGGGGCTTCCCCGGCCCCGGCGCCAAGGAACGCGCCATCCGCGAACAACTGGGCCTCGCCCCGGTCCGCTACTACCAGCTCCTCAACGCCCTCCTGGACGACGAGCGAGCCCTCGCCCACGACCCGGTGACGGTGAACAGACTGCGCCGGGTCCGTGAGGCGAGACGGTCCGAGCGGTGACCCCGGGCGTCGGGGGCGCGGGGTGACACCGGCGGACCGCTCACGGGGAGGAGTGGGCCGGGGTCCTCGCGGATAGTGTCGTTGCATGGGTATCCCCGAGACGGACTCCGCCACTCCGAAGGACCTTCCGGTTCCGACGACTCCGGCCGGCCGGGACGGTCTGCGCGCGCTGCTGGAGGGGGCGCGCGGGGCCGTGGTCGGGCTGGACTTCGACGGCACGCTGGCTCCCATCGTCGCCGACCCCGCGCAGGCGCGCGCCCACCCCGGCGCGGTGCCCGCGCTCGCCGAACTCGCGCCGAAGGTCGCCTCCGTCGCCGTGATCACCGGCCGCCCCGCCGGGGTCGCCGTACGCAACGGCGGCTTCGCCGGGATCGCGGGCCTGGAACACCTCGTCGTCCTCGGCCACTACGGCGCCGAGCGCTGGGACGCCGCCACCGGCACCGTCAGCGCCCCCGCCCCGCACCCCGGCATCGCCGCCGCCCGCGCCGAACTGCCGGGCGTCCTCGACCGGGCCGGAGCCTGGCCCGGCACCTGGATCGAGGAGAAGGGCCGCGCCGTCGCCGTACACACCCGCCGCGCCGAGGACCCCGAGGCCGCCTTCGAGGCCCTGCGTGCCCCGCTGACCGACCTCGCCACCCGGCACGGCCTGATCGTCGAACCCGGCCGCCTGGTCCTCGAACTCCGCCCGCCCGGCATGGACAAGGGCGTCGCCCTCCTCGACCACGTCCGCGCCCTCGGCGCCGACGCCGTCCTCTACGCGGGCGACGACCTCGGCGACCTCCCCGCCTTCGCCGCCGTGGAGAAACTCCGCACCGGCGGCACCCCCGGCCTCCTGGTGTGCAGCGGCAGCACGGAAGTACCCGAACTGGCGGAACGGGCCGACCTGGTGGTCGACGGCCCCGAGGGCGTGGTGGAGCTGCTGCACACCCTCGCGGCACACATGGCCTGAGAGCGGCCCGGCTCAGCCCCCCAGCGCCGCCAGCTGATCCAGGAACCAGCGGGTCGGGGGGAGGGCCGTCGCCGCCGTGGCCAGGCGCTTGGAGCGTTCGGCGCGCTCGTCGGGGGGCAGGGACAGGGCCTCGTGGAGGGCCTCGGCCGTGCCGACGACGTCGTACGGGTTGACCGTGATCGCGTCCTCGGCCAGCTCCTCGTAGGCGCCCGCCTCGCGGGACAGCACCAGGGCCACGCCCTCGTCCGAGACGACCGGGACCTCCTTGGCGACCAGGTTCATGCCGTCGCGGATCGGGTTGACCAGGGCCACGTCGGCCAGGCGGTAGGCCGCCAGGGAACGGGCGAAGTCGTCCTCGACGTGCAGGAGCACCGGGGTCCAGCCCGGCGTGCCGAACTCGGCGTTGATCTCGTCCGCGATCCGGCGCACCTCCTCCGTGTAGGAGCGGTAGACCGCCAGGTCCTGCCGGGACGGGTACGCGAAGGCCACGTGCACCACGCGCTCGCGCCACTCCGGGCGGTCCACGAGGAGACGGCGGTACGCCAGGAGCCCGCGCGCGATGTTCTTCGACAGCTCGGTGCGGTCCACCCGGACGATGGTCCGGCGCCCCTCGCCGATCTCCTCGCGGAGGGTCACCATCCGTTCGGACACGTCCGCCCGGTGTGCCCGCTCCCGCAGGAAGTCCGCGTCCGCGCCGAGCCCGTGCACCCCGATCTCCGTGCCCGACGGGATGCCGGGGCCGAGTACGGCGTGACAGCACGCGGTGAACGCGTCCGCCCAGCGCCGGGTCAGGAACGCCGCCCGGTCCGCGCCCAGGATGCCGCCGAGCAGCTCGGCCGCGATGTCGTCGGGGAGGAGCCGGAAGTAGTCCGGCGGAGCCCACGGCGTGTGCGAGAAGTGGCCGATGCGCAGGTCGGGGCGGAGCTGCCGCAGCATCCGGGGGGCGAGGGCCAGGTGGTAGTCCTGGATCAGCACCGCCGCGTTCGGCGCCGCCTCCTCGGCCAGCGCCTCGGCGAACGCCCGGTTGTACTCCCGGTACGCCTCCCACTGCCGCCGGAACTCCGCGTCGAAGACCGGCTCCAGGGGGGTCTGGTACAGCATGTGGTGCACGAACCACAGCACGGAGTTGGCGATGCCGTTGTACGCGTCGGCGTACACCCCCGCGTCGATGTCCAGCATCCGCACCCGCTGGCCGCCGGTGTCCGCGTCGGGCAGCAGCCCGCCGTCCGCGCGCCGCACCGCCTCCCGGTCACCGTCCCCGAGCGCCGCGCACACCCACACCGCGTCGGTGTCCGGCCCGATCGCCGAAAGCCCCGACACCAGCCCGCCACCGCCGCGCCGCGACGTCAGCGCCCCGTCCGGACCGACCGTGTAGGAAACCGGGCCGCGATTCGACGCGACCAGCACCTCAGCACCCTGCGTGGAAGCCATGGTCCTCAACCTAGCCCGGCTCCCGAACCCTCAAACGTGCGCACGACCCGACGCGGCGCCTTGTATACGGCCCTCCGTATGCGGCGCGCGGCGCCCCCTCACGCCACCCGCCGCTCCGCGTACTCCGCGATCTCCGCCATAGGCGGCCGCTCCTCCGTGTCCACCGAGTACGTACGCGGCTCGAAGCCCGACACCCCCCGCTCGAACTGGGTCAGCGCGGGCCGGATCAGATGCCCGCGCGCCAGCCGCAGCTGGGCCGTGCGGTAGATCGCCGCCGACATCCGCCCGAGCGCCTGCCCGTCCTGGTGCCGGTGCTTGCGGACGCCCACGTCGACCTGGGCCAGCGCGTCGAGGCCCACCAGGTGCAGGGCGTCGACCAGCATGCCCAGCTCCACGCCGTACCCCACGGGGAACGGCAGCTGCTCCAGCAGGGAGCGACGGGCCGCGTACTCACCCCCCAGCGGCTGGACGAAACCCGCCAGCTGCGGCCAGTGCATGTTCAGCAGGGGCCGCGCCATCAGCTCGGTGACCCGCCCGCCCTGCCCGGCGGCACCGGCGAGCGGCCGGTCGTACATCGCCTTGACCAGATCGACGCCCGGATCGGTGAGCAGCGGCCCGACGATGCCGAGGACGAAGTCCGAGGAGAACTCCCTCAGGTCCGCGTCCACGAAGGCCACGATGTCCCCGCCGGTCGCGAGCAGGGAGCGCCACAGCACCTCGCCCTTGCCGGGCACGGCGGGCAGCCGGGGCAGGATCGCGTCACGGTGCACGACCCGCGCGCCCGCCGCCGCGGCCACCTCGGAGGTGCGGTCGGTGGACCCGGAGTCCACCACGACTATCTCGTCCACCAGCGGCGCCTGCCGCACCAGGTCGTGGCGGATCACGGAGACGATGTCACCGACCGTCTCCTCCTCGTTCAGCGCGGGCAGCACCACGGACACGGTCTGCCCGGAGCGCTGCTTGGCGGCGAGGACACGGTGCAGCGGGCGGTCGGCCACGGACCAGGAGCGGGTGGCCAGCCAGCGCTCGACTTCTTCCAGCATGGTCTGCGGCTCCTTCACTGGGGGGACGTACGGTCACACGTGCCGGTGTTCATGAACCCGTCTCGCGGTTCGGACGACACCTTCAACTGTGCTGGCCTTCGGTTACAGTCTTGAACAACGCCGATGACCATCGCATGTCCGAGAAGATCGGCGTCCACAACCGAATACAGCTCATCCAGAGGGGCAGAGGGAAACGGCCCTGCGAAGCCCCGGCAACTCCAGTCGGTCTCGTGCGCGACGCATCCGCGACGCACCGCGAGGCTCCCGGCTAGGGAAGGTGCCAAATCCGTCTCACGGCGAAGTGCGTCGTGAGGAAGATGAGGAGAAAGGGCCTCGCCTCCATGGCTGTGCAGACCTTTGCCACCCCCACTGTCGATCTTGGCCCCGCCGCGGCTCTCAGCTGCCGGGAGTGCGGGCACCGCGTCCCGCTCGGCCCGGTCTTCGCCTGCGAGGAGTGTTTCGGCCCGCTGGAGATCGCCTACGACTTCTCCGGCCACGACGCCGACAGCCTCCGCAAGCGCATCGAGTCCGGCCCCGCCAGCATCTGGCGCTACGCCCCGCTGCTGCCCGTCCCCGCCGACGTCGCCGACAAGCCGAACCTCAACCCCGGCTGGACCCGGCTCGTCAAGGCGGACAACCTCGCCCGTGAACTCGGCGTCACCGGCGGCCTGTTCGTCAAGGACGACTCCGGCAACCCCACCCACTCCTTCAAGGACCGCGTGGTCGCCCAGGCCCTGGAGGCCGCCCGCGCCTTCGGCTTCACCACGCTCTCCTGCTCCTCCACCGGCAACCTCGCGGGCGCGGTCGGCGCGGCGGCGGCCCGCGCGGGGCTGCGCTCCTGCGTGTTCATCCCGCACGACCTGGAGCAGGGCAAGATCGTCATGGCCGCGGTCTACGGCGGTGAACTCGTCGGCATCGAGGGCAACTACGACGACGTGAACCGCTTCTGCTCCGAGCTGATCGGCGATCCGGCCGGTGAGGGCTGGGGCTTCGTCAACGTCAACCTGCGGCCGTACTACGCCGAGGGCTCCAAGACGCTGGCGTACGAGATCTGCGAGCAGCTCGGCTGGGAACTGCCGGACCAGCTCGTGGTGCCGATCGCCTCCGGCTCCCAGCTCACGAAGATCGACAAGGGGCTCAAGGAGCTGATCGCGCTCGGCCTGGTCGAGGACAGGCCGTACAAGATCTTCGGCGCCCAGGCGGAGGGCTGCTCGCCGGTGTCGGCCGCGTACAAGGCGGGCCACGACGTCGTACGGCCCCAGAAGCCGGACACCATCGCCAAGTCGCTGGCCATCGGCAATCCCGCCGACGGGCCGTACGTCCTCGACATCGCCCGCCGCACCGGCGGCGCCGTGGAGGACGTGACGGACCCCCAGATCGTGGACGCCATCAAGCTCCTCGCCCGCACGGAGGGCATCTTCGCGGAGACGGCGGGCGGCGTGACGGTCGGCGTGACGCGCAAGCTGCTGGAGAACGGCGTACTGGACCCGACGCTCACCACCGTCGTCCTGAACACGGGCGACGGCCTCAAGACCCTGGACGCGGTGGCCGGGACCGGCCTGACCGCGACCATTCGACCGAACCTGGACTCCTTCCGAGAGGCTGGACTCGCATGAGCGTGACCGTTCGCATCCCCACCATCCTGCGTACCTACACCGGCGGGCAGGCGGAGGTCGCCGCCGAGGGGGTGACGCTCGCCGAGGTGATCGAGGACCTGGAGAAGCGCCACACCGGGATCGCCGGGCGCGTCCTGGACGACGAGGGGAAGCTCCGCCGGTTCGTCAACGTGTACGTGAACGACGACGATGTGCGCTTCGAGGGCGGGCTCCAGACGCCGACCCCGGACGGCGCCGGTGTGTCCATCATTCCGGCGGTCGCCGGCGGCTGAGAATTACCGACGGTAACGTCGGTGACAAGCTGTTCATCGAATGGCCTCCTCCGTAAGAGAAACGGAGGAGGCCATTCTGCGTGATTGAGCGCGATAGAGTTGGGGAACGCGCTCCCCGGCCGACAGGTCGGGAACCCTGGATTCATGCCGCACGCCCGACAAGAAGCAGCCAAAATGCACGGGTCTTATGCGGCATTTATTGTTTTTATGGGGCCCGACTTGCCCTGAATTTAGCTGAATTCTCGCCAGATTCCGGACCGGTCGCGTCCAGATTTCTCGTCCGATTGACCTGTTGCAGACGGCAGTTGGACAAGTACATTCAGCCGCGGTCGACGCGTTCCGGCGCACGCCCCCGATCCGTGGGGGGTGAGGTCTGACCCGGGTCCGCGAAGGGTGGATCTGCGCAAGGGCCAGTAATAGGGGAGTTAGGCATGGCTCAGGGCACCGTCAAGTGGTTCAACGCGGAGAAGGGCTACGGCTTCATCGCGGTAGACGGTGGTGCGGACGTGTTCGTCCACTACAGCGCGATTCAGATGGACGGCTACCGCACCCTTGAGGAGGGCCAGCGGGTCGAGTTCGAGATCTCGCAGGGTCAGAAGGGCCCGCAGGCCGACATGGTTCGCCTCAGCGCCTGAACGTTTCTCACGCTGAACGTCTCATCGCGTCTCGCGTCCGTCTCACGTCTTAGGTTTACGTCTCACGTTCGAAGGGTCCGCACCCGGCACGGGGTGCGGGCCCTTCGTCCTGTGCGCGCCGCTCGGCGCGTCCTGTGTGCGCCGTCCGGTTCGTCCCGCCCGCGCCGCCCGCGCCGCCCCGGCGCGTCCCCGTCCGATCCCCCGAAGGCGCTTGCACTCGACCATGCCGAGTGCTAATCATTGCGTTAGCACTCTGAAGGTGAGAGTGACAACGAGGACCGGGTCGGTGAGGCCCGCGGGCCGGGTGGGGCAAGGAACCACGAGGCCGGCGAGCCGTCCGTCGCGGGCGCGGGCGCGGTCCGAAGGAATCACCCCCAGTCCTGGAGGGACCACTTCACATGGCCAAGATCATCGCGTTCGACGAGGAGGCGCGGCGCGGCCTCGAGCGCGGCATGAACCAGCTCGCGGACGCCGTCAAGGTGACGCTCGGCCCCAAGGGCCGCAACGTCGTCCTCGAGAAGAAGTGGGGCGCCCCCACGATCACCAACGATGGTGTCTCCATCGCCAAGGAGATCGAGCTCGAGGACCCGTACGAGAAGATCGGCGCCGAGCTGGTCAAGGAAGTCGCCAAGAAGACGGACGACGTCGCCGGCGACGGTACGACCACCGCGACCGTGCTCGCCCAGGCCCTGGTCAAGGAGGGCCTGCGCAACGTAGCCGCCGGCGCCAACCCGATGGCCCTCAAGCGCGGTATCGAGAAGGCCGTCGAGGCCGTCTCCGCCGCTCTCCTTGAGCAGGCCAAGGACGTGGAGACCAAGGAGCAGATCGCCTCCACCGCCTCCATCTCCGCCGCCGACACCCAGATCGGCGAGCTGATCGCCGAGGCCATGGACAAGGTCGGCAAGGA
>NZ_WWIR01000699.1 GCF_009863025.1 Streptomyces sp. SID4985
CACGTCGTGGTTGGAGAGCACCCAGGTGGCCGGGGCGCCGACCGGGCGCATCGCGTCCAGGGTGCGGTCGATGACCCCGCGCAGCTCGTCGGCGTCCCAGTCGGTGCTCAGATACTGGAAGTTGAACGCCTGGTGCAGCTCGTCGGGGCGGACGTAGCGGGCGGTTCGCTCGACGGTCGGGGTCCACGCCTCGGCGACGAAGATCCGGTCGCCCGCATACTCGTCGAGGACCGTGCGCCACTGGCGGTAGACCTCGTGCACGCCGTCCTGGTCGAAGAACGGCATCACGTCGTTGCCGAGCAGCTTGAGCTGGTCGTGGTCGCCGAGGTCCGGCAGACCCTCGGCCTTGACCAGCCCGTGGGCCACGTCGATGCGGAAGCCGTCCACGCCCATGTCCAGCCAGAAACGCAGGATGGAGCGGAACTCGTCGCCGACCGCCGGGTGTTCCCAGTTGAAGTCGGGCTGCTCGGGCGCGAAGAGGTGCAGATACCACTCGCCGGGCGTGCCGTCGGGCTCGGTGACCCGGGTCCAGGCGGGACCGCCGAAGATGGACTCCCAGTCGTTGGGCGGGAGTTCGCCCTTCTTCCCCTTGCCGGGGCGGAAGTGGTAGCGCTCGCGCAGCGGCGAGCCGGGGCCCTCCGCGAGCGCCCGCTTGAACCACTCGTGCTGGTCGGAGGAGTGGTTGGGCACGAGGTCCACGATGACGCGGAGGCCGAGCCCGTGCGCGTCGCGGATCAGCGCGTCGGCGTCGAGCAGGTTGCCGAACATCGGGTCGACGGCGCGGTAGTCGGCCACGTCGTAGCCCGCGTCGGCCTGCGGGGAGGCGTAGAACGGGCTGAGCCAGACGGCGTCCACGCCGAGGTCGCGCAAGTACGGGAGTCGGGCGCGTACGCCTTCCAGGTCGCCCATGCCGTCGCCGTTGCTGTCGGCGAAGCTGCGCGGATAGACCTGGTAGATCACCGCGCCGCGCCACCAGTCGCGGTGCTGGGCGACGGTGGCGACGGCGGTTTCGTCGGCCGGGGCTGCGAGATGCTGCTGGCTCATGGCGTCCTTGGTGCGTGACGAGGTTGGTTCGAGAGCATGGGGGGCGGGCGTCAGCCCTTGGTGCCGCCTGCGGTGAGGCCGGTGACCAGGTTCTTCTGCACGAGGTAGAAGAACACCGACACGGGTATCGCGATCAGCACGGCGGTCGCGGCCATGTAGTTCCACTGCGCGTCGTGCTCGCTGACGAAGGTCTGCAGGCCCACGGCGAAGGTGTACTTGGAGTCGTCCAGCATGAAGGTCGTCGCGAAGGCGACCTCGCTGACCGCCGTGATGAAGTTGTAGAAGGCGGCGACGGCGAGACCGGGCCGGGCCAGCGGCAGGATCAGCCGGAAGAAGGTGCCGAACGGGGTGAGCCCGTCCACCCGGCCCGCCTCGTCGATCTCGAAGGGGATGGTGTCGAAGTACCCCTTGAGCAACCAGGCGCTGTACGGCACCGCGGTGGTGCAGTTGATGAGGATCAGCGCCCAGTAGGTGTCGATGAGGCCCAGCTCGCCGAAGATGTCGTACATCGGCACGATCAGGATGGCGATCGGGAACGCCTGGGTGAGCAGCAGGATCCACATCAGCTGCTTGTAGCCGGGGAAGCGCATCCGCGAGACGGCGTAGCCGGTGGTGGCGGCGACGAAGACGCCGATGACGGTGGTGCCGAGCGCCACGATGAGCGTCGACTGGAACCAGTCGAAGAAGCCGGTGTGCTGGAGCACGTAGGCGTAGTTGGAGAAGTCCGCGGTGTCGAGGATCTTGCGGGGGTGGAGGTAGGCGTCCTTGTCCGGGCCGAGGGACAGGAAGAACAGCCAGGCCACCGGGGCGAGCGCGATCAGGCTCGCGAGGATCAGGCCGCCGTGCAGCAGGGCGCTGCCGAGGGGGCCGCGCTCGCCGCGCCGGCGGACCGCGCGGACGGCCGGGGCGACGGCGGGCGTGCTGTTCCCGGACTTCTCGACAAGGGTCGTGGTGCTCATGGCGGCGGCTCCTGCGGCGTCAGACGGCGAGCTGGTCATTGCGCTTCAGCCAGCGGAAGTAGAAGGAGGTGAAGATGGTGAGGATCGACAGCAGCAGGACGCCGTAGGCGGCGGACTGGGCGAAGTCGCGCGGCTGCTGTCCGAAGCCGAGCTTGTAGGCCCAGGTCACGAGGATCTGCGCGTCCGGCGCGGAGGTCGTGCCGAACAGCAGGAAGATGATCACGAACTGGTTGAAGGTCCAGATCACGCCGAGCAGGATCACGGTGGAGCTGACCGAGCGCAGTCCGGGCAGGGTGACGTGCCGGAAGCGCTGCCAGGCGCTCGCGCCGTCCATCTCGGCGGCCTCGTAGAGCGTGGAGTCGATGGACTGGAGCCCGCCGAGGAGCGAGATCATCATGAACGGCACACCGCACCAGGTGTTGACCATGATGGCGGCGAACCGCTGCCAGAAGGGGTCCTCCAGCCACGCGGGTCCGGGCAGGTGGAGCGCGCCGAGGACCTGGTTGACCACACCGCCGTCGGCGAGCATGATCCGCCAGGAGAAGACGGTGACGAAGGTCGGCACGGCCCAGGGCAGCACCAGGAGCACCCGGTAGAAGGTGCGGCCGCGCAGCTTCTGGTCGAGCATCATGGCGAGGCCGAGCCCGATCAGGTAGTGCAGGGTCACACAGGCGACGGTCCAGAAGACGGTCCAGAGGAAGTGCGACCAGAACCTGTCGTAGGCGGTCGGCCCGAACAGGATGTCCTGGTAGTTGTCGAGCCCGATGAACTTGTAGGTGGCGTCGATGTGGTTGACACCGATGGTGCGCGCCGAGTTGAGGCTGTTGGCGTCGGTGAGGGTGAGGTAGAAGCCCCGCACCAGCGGATAGCCCACCAGGACACCGAGGACGACGACCACCGGGGCGATCATCGCGTACGCGTACCAGTACCGCTGGTAGCCGTTCTTCAGGCGCTGCGCCAGCCCGGGACGGGGCGCGCGCTCACCTCGGCGTTCGCCGGTCGCGCGGTCGATGGCGACTGTCATGGTTCGACACCTTCTGGAAAGTTCGGGTACGGGCCGGGACGCGCGGGGCGCCGTCCGGTGACCGCCGGACCCTCCCCATCCCCCACGGCGAGGAGGGTCCGGCGGTCACGCGGGCTCACTTGCCGAAGCCGGGCACCAGCTTGGCGATGGCCAGTTCGGCGTTGCCGAGGCCCTTGTCCAGCGGCTCGCCGCCACTGGCGATCTTGGGCAGCTCGGTGTCCAGCGGGCCCCACAGGGAGCTGTACTCGGGCAGCGCCGGGCGCGGCTGGGCGACGGACAGGACGCCCTGGTAACCGGCGATTCCGGGGTCGGCCTTGACCTGGTCGGTGTAGGCGTCGCTCCGCGTCGGCAGGGTGGAGTTCTTGAGCGCGATGGTCTCCTGGGACTTGGCCGAGGTCATGAAGTTCACGAACTTCAGGGCCGCCGTCTGGTGGGCCTTGTCGGAACCGGCGTAGACCGAGAGGTTGTGGCCGCCGGTCGGGGCGCCCGCCTTGCCGGTGGAGCCGGCCGGGACGGGGGCGATGCCGAGGTTGGCCTTGTCCGAGAAGGCCGAGCCCTTGTAGAAGTTGGTGATCTCCCAGGGGCCCTGGACGATCGCGGCGACCTTGCCGTTGACGAACGCGTCCTGGATGTGGGCGTAGGCGTCGGCGGTGGCGTCGGCCTTGTGCAGGCCCTTGCCGTTGAACAGGCCGAGCCAGGTGCCGTAGCCCTTCTTGGCCGCGGGGGAGTCCACGGTGATCTTCTTGGCGGCGACGTCGACGGTGTCGGTGCCCTCGCCGTAGAGGAAGGTCTGCGCGTAGTAGGCCTGGGTGGAGCCCCAGTAGCCGTCGACGCCCGTCTTGGCCTTGATCGTGGCAGCGTCCTTCTTCAGGTCGTCCCAGGTCTTGGGCGCCTCGGTGATGCCGGCCTTCTTGAACAGGGCCTTGTTGTAGACGAACGCGAGGGTGTCGGTGACCAGCGGCACGCCGTAGGTCTTGCCCTCGTACTGGGCCTGCTTGATCAGGTTCGGCTCGAACTTGGCCTGGTCGGCCAGGGCCTCGGTGCCGTCCAGGGGCAGCAGGTAGCTCTTCTTGGCGAACGCGGGGGTCCAGCCGACCTCCGAGCGCAGGATGTCCGGGGCGCCCTTGGAACCGGCCGCGGTGTCGAACTTGTTCTGCGCCTGGTCGAAGGGCACGTTGACGTACTTGACCTTGATGCCCTTGTTGGCGGCCTCGAACTGCCCGATGAGGTCCTTGTAGACCGGCGCCTCGTTCGTGGCGTTGGAGGTGTCCCACCAGGTGAGGGTCACCGGGCCGCTCGACTTGCTGTCGCTGTCGCTCCCGCCGCACGCCGTCGCCGTGAGGGCGAGGGACGCCACGAGCGCGGAGGCCGCTATGCCACGCCGCATGAGTTCTCCTTGAGGGTGAAAGCCCGAGTTTGCAGGAGCGGCCCCGTCTGCCGCCGCCTGCGACTTGCCGACTGCGCCATTGCCGCGGCCGGGCGACTGGGAACGTAACAGCGATGCAATCCTGGCGAAAGACCTTGCAGAAAAAAAGTGCAAGAACGCCGTGGGGTTACCGTGTCGTGACCTGCCCCAGACCTTGTCGAAATACAGGCCTTCCGCCGGTAGGAGGGTTGACGGACACTTGTGCAAGACTCTGCAAGCTCTTGCCGCAGGGTGTCGCCGCCGGGATCATCCCCTTGCGGCCGTGAGCCGGGGCGACCCCCCGGCGGGCAGAGCGATGTGATTCCTAGAGGGACGAGGAGCGCGATGACGCGGCAATCCACGGCGGGCCGTTCGGCGAGCCGTGCACGGCGTCCCGCCGGTGCGCAGGGCAGGCCACGGCCGGTACAGTCCGGTGGCGTGACCACACGGCTTGCCGACATCGCAGCGCAGGCGGGGGTGAGCGAGGCGACCGTCAGCCGTGTTCTCAACGGCAAGCCGGGCGTCGCGTCCGCCACCCGCCAGTCCGTGCTCGCCGCGCTGGACGTGCTCGGCTACGAGCGCCCGGTACGGCTGCGGCGGCGCAGCGAGGGCCTGGTGGGCCTGATCATCCCCGAACTGGAGAACCCGATCTTCCCGGCGCTGGCCCAGGTCATCGGCCAGGCACTGACCGGGCAGGGCTACACCCCGGTGCTGGCCACCCAGACCCCCGGGGGCTCCACCGAGGACGAGCTGACCGAGATGCTGGTGGACCGGGGGGTGGCCGGGATCATCTACGTCTCCGGGCTGCACGCCGACACCACCGCCGACATGCAGCGCTACGAGCGGCTGCGCGCGCAGGGCGTGCCCTTCGTCCTCGTGGACGGCTTCTCGCCCAAGGTGCAGGCGCCGTTCATCTCCCCCGACGACCGGGCCGCGACCACGCTCGCGGTGACCCACCTCGCCTCGCTGGGCCACACCCGGATCGGGCTCGCGCTCGGGCCGAAGCGGTTCGTGCCGGTGCAGCGCAAGATCGAGGGCTTCGTGCGGGCGATGCAGGAGCAGCTGGGGCTCGACGCGACGACGGTGACGACCGAGCTGGTGCAGCACTCGCTGTACACCCTGGAGGGCGGCCAGGCCGCCGCGACCGCGCTGATCGGGCGCGACTGCACGGCGATCGTCTGCGCGAGCGACATGATGGCGCTCGGCGCGATACGCGCGGCCCGGCAGCTGGGTCTGGAGGTCCCGCGCGATGTGTCCGTGGTGGGCTTCGACGACTCCCCGCTGATCGCGTTCACCGACCCGCCGCTGACCACCGTCCGCAAGCCGGTCCCGGCGATGGGACAGGCCGCGGTGCGCACGCTCCTGGAGGAGATCGGCGGGACGCCCGCCCCGCACAGCGAGTTCGTGTTCATGCCGGAGCTGGTGGTACGCGGCTCGACCGCGTCGGCGCCGGGGCGTGGCGTGGCGTCCAGGAGCGCGGGCACTGACTGATCGTTTCGCGCCAGGCCCGCGCCCGGCCCGCGGCCCGGCTCACTCCGTGACGAAGTCGGCCATCATCGCCATGTCCTCGTGCTCGAGGTTGTGGCAGTGCAGCAGGAACCGCCCCGGGTAGTCGGTGAAACGCGTGACGATCTCCACGGACTCGGCGGGACGCAGATCCACGGTGTCCTTCCAGCCCGCGTCGTACGGGCCGGGCGACCGGCCGTTGCGGGCGGTCACCTGGAAGTGGTTCAGGTGCAGGTGCACGGGGTGGTGGAAGTCGGTCACGAAGCGCCACACCTCGGTGGTGCCGAGCCGGACTGTCGCCAGCGGCCTGCCGGCCTCGTAGGGGCGGCCGTTGATGGTCCATCCCGCCGCGCCCCGCCGCTGGAAGTGGAAGGTACGGATCGCCGCCGCCCGCTCGGCCCGCGGCGCGGGGATCACCGAGAGCCGGTCCGGTACCCGGGAGTCGTCGGCCGGAGGCCGGCCGCCCAGGACGTCGAACCTCATGACGTCCGCCGTGCCGCCGCTGCCCAGGAGGTTGACCAGTCGCACCCGGGTGCCGGGCCGGTAGCGGGCGAAGTCGACGACCACGTCGAAGCGTTCGCCCGGCGCGATGTCCAGGGCGTCGTGCGCGAGCGGCCGCTCCAGCAGGCCCCCGTCGCCGCCGATCTGCACCAGGGCGGCGCCGCCCGGCGGCGGGGGGTCGAGCGCCAGTCGGTAGCGGCGGGCGTTGGAGCCGTTGAGCAGCCGCAGCCGGTAGCGCAGCCGCCGGGTTTCGAGCACCGGCCAGGGCGCCCCGTTGACCAGGACGACGTCGCCCAGGACACCGTCCATGTACCGGTCGGTGACGCCCGCCGTGCCCTGTCCCGCATCGAGCGCCGGGTACTGGAAGGAGCCGTCGGCCGCGAAGGACCGGTCGGCGATCAGCAGCGGGATGTCGCGCTCCCCGGCGGGCAGGGGCAGGGCCTCCTCCTCGTCGTCGTGGACCAGATGGAACCCGGCCAGCCCCTGCCAGACGTTCGGTCCGGTGAAGCCCATGCGGTGGTCGTGGTACCAGAGGGTGGCCGCCCGCTGCTCCATCGGGTACGTGTACGTCCGCTGCCCGGAGACGGCGTCCTGCGCGCCACCGGCCCCTGACATCCCCGGCATCCCCGCCATGCCTGCCATGTCCGCCATGCCTGCCGCGCCTGCCGTGCTGTCCCGAGGCAGGATCAACGCGGTCGGATAGCCGTCGCTGCCGTACGGGGTGTGCCCGCCGTGCAGGTGGACCACGGTCGGACGGGGCAGCTCGTTACGGTGCCGCACGACCGTCCGGCGTCCGGAACGGGACACGAGGGTCGGCCCCGGGAACGTCCCGCCATAGGTCCAGGCGTCGGTCTCCAGACCCGGGAGGATCCGCAGCCGCGCCGGCCGCTGGGTGATCTCGTAGACGTCCGCCGTGCCGCTCGTACTGACCGGCGCGAGCAGCGGCGGCACGGGCAGCGGCACCTCGTACGGCCTCGGCAGCGGGGCCCGGCTGCGCAGCAGCAGCCCCGGCTGACCGGAGGTCAGC
>NZ_WWIR01000700.1 GCF_009863025.1 Streptomyces sp. SID4985
CCGGCACGCCGAGAGCACGCACCGGACGCCGCTCCTTGACGGGCAAACGTTGCCTGCCGCGGCACTAGTCCGTCTCCTCCTGAACGTCCCCCGAGACGTCAGTGGCGTCGGGGAACCAGGAACGCCCCTGGGCCCAGTGGGTCACCCATCCGGTGAATCCGGGTGTGCCCGGCATCGGGGAGGTCTCGGACGAGGTGCCGAAGGGCATCGCGCCGTACTCGTCGATCAGCCAGACGTGACCGCGTTGGGGGCCGGTGACGACAAGGTGCCAGTACATGCCGCAGCCGTCGGTGCCCAGCAGCAGTGAGCCGTGGTCGAACGCGGCGTCCATCCGGGCTTCGAGCTCCTGCTCCGACACTGCCTCCTCGTCCCCCTCGTCGTTTTCCCACATCCATGTCGCCACGAGGGGAAACGGCTCGGCGAGCAGACGCTCGGGACGGTCGGGGCCCCAGTCCGAGGGCGTTTGCGCGAAGGGCAGCAGACCGTAGTAGGGCGGCCCCGCTCGCAGGCCGTCGCAGACCTCCGCCACGAACGTACGGTACGGCTCCGGCAACACGATGCCGTGCTCCGCCTCGAAGGACCGCACAGCCTCCCAGCCGGCCGGCGGAGCCGCCTCGGGACGGGACGCGAAGACTTCGCGGAGCGCGGCCAACTCGGCCGGGTCGCAGTTTTCCGTGTTCATGCCGATCATCATGCAAGATCCGGAGGAGACGGCCTGGCCCGGCCTCCCCGGCCGAGCCTCACGGCAGTGGCTGCTCCGCCCAGATGATCTTGCCGGTCGGGGTGTAGCGGGTGCCCCAGCGGTCCGCGATCTGGGCCACCAGGAACAGGCCCCGGCCGCCCTCGTCGGTGCTCGCCGCGTAGCGCAGGTGGGGGGAGGTCGTCGTACCGTCCGAGACCTCGCAGATCAGCGAGCGGGCGAGCAGCAGGCGTACGCCGATGGGGCCGCGGCCGTAGCGGATGGCGTTGGTGACCAGCTCGCTCAGAATCAGCTCGGTGGTGAAGGTCAGCTCGTCCAGGTTCCACTCCGCGAGCTGCCGGGTCACCTTGGCCCGGATCTCCGAGACCGCCGCCGGATCGGAGGGCACCTCCCACTCGGCCACCCGGTCCTCGCCCAGCACCCGCGTCTCGGCCACGATCAGCGCCACGTCGTCGGCGGGCCGCAGCGGCAGCCGGTCCAGCACGACCCGGCAGGTGTCCTCCGGCGAGGCGTCCGGGGCGTGGCGGAGCGCGTCGCGCAGCAGGTCGAGGCCCACGTCGATGTCCCGGTCCCGGTCCTCCACCAGACCGTCGGTGTACAGCACCAGACGGCTGCCCTCCGGCAGCTCCAGCTCCGCCGTCTCGAACGGCAGCCCGCCCAGGCCCAGCGGGGGACCGGCGGGCACGTCCGGGAACTCCACCCGGCCGTCCGGGTACACCACCGCGGGTGGCAGATGCCCGGCGCGCGCGATGGTGCAGCGCCGGGACACCGGGTCGTACACCGCGTACAGACAGGTCGCCCCGGTCACCGCCGCCGCGCCGTCCGCCGGGGTCTCGTCCTGGTCGATCCGGCCCACCAGTTCGTCCAGGAGGCCGAGGAGTTCGTCGGGCGGCAGGTCGAGCGAGGAGAAGTTGTGCACCGCCGTGCGCAGCCGGCCCATGGTCGCCGCCGCGTGCAGTCCGTGCCCCACCACGTCACCGACGACGAGCGCGACCCGGGCGCCCGGCAGCGGCAGGACGTCGAACCAGTCGCCGCCCACCCCGGACTGCGCGGGCAGATAGCGGTAGGCGATCTCCAGGGCGTCCTGCGCGGGCAGCGAGCGGGGCAGCAGACTCCGCTGGAGCGTCACCGCCATGCTGTGCTCGCGCGTGTAGCGGCGGGCGTTGTCGATGGACACCGCCGCCCGCGCCACCAGCTCCTCGGCGAGCGTGACGTCCTCGGCATCGAAGGGCTGCGGCTTCTCCGAGCGCCAGAAGTTGGCCACCCCGAGGATCAGATTGCCCGTCCGGAGCGGCACCGTGATCAGCGAATGGATGCCGTACTCCACGACCTGCCCGGTGCGTTCCAGGTCCTGCGCGTGCCAGCCCGGCGCCTCGCGCAGGTCCGGCTCCACCACCGACTGTCCCGTGGCGAGGCTGCGGGCCTGCGGCGAGGTCGGCACGAACCGGATGCGCTCGCCCAGCGGATACAGCGGGGCGTCCTTGCGGATGCCGCTGTACGCCGCCCGGCGCAGGTCGGTGCCCGGCTTCGGCTCCTCGCCGTTCAGTACCGCGTCGAACAGGTCCACCGTCACGAAGTCCGCGAACCGGGGCACCGCCAGCTCGGCCAGCTCCTGCGCCGTACGGCTCACGTCCAGGCTGGTGCCGATGCCCACCCCGGCGTCGTACAGCATGTTCAGCCGCTCGCGCGCCACCTCCGCCCGGCCCGACAGGGCGCGCAGCTCCGTGGAGTCGCGCAGGGTGGTGACGCTGCCGGGCGGGCCGCCCTGCAGATCGGTGGGGCGCTGGTTGATCGCGACCAGCTTGTCCTTGACCAGGTGCACCTCGTCCGTCGCGACCCGCCCGGAGGCGAGGAGACCGGCCGTCTCGTCGTCCAGGCCCAGGTCGAGGACGCTGCGCATCTCGGCGTCGTCGGGCAGGTCGAGGAGCCGGTGCGCCTCGTCGTTGGCGAGCAGCAGTTTGCCGTCGCCGCCGACGATCAGCACACCCTCCCGGACGGCGTGCAGCACCGCGTCGTGGTGCTCGTACATCCGGGTCATCTCGTAGGGGCCGAGCCCGTGCGTCTGCCGCAGCAGTCGCCGGCTGACCAGCGCCGTGCCCGCCGTGGCCAGGACGAGCGCCGCCGCGGCCGCCGCGAGCAGCAGCGGCACCTGCTGGTCGGCCGCCCCGCCGACGTGCGCGGTGGTGATGCCCGCGGACACCAGCCCGACCACCTTGCCGCCGGAGTCACGCACGGGCACTACGACCTGGACCAGCGGTCCTATCGTCCCGTTCAGATGCTCGACGACCGTGGAGCCGTTGACCGCGGGCCCGATGGTGCCGACGAACTTCTTGCCGATGCGGTCCCGGTTGGGATGGGTGTAGCGGATGCCGTCGGTGTTCATGACGACGATGAAGTCCACGTTGGACGCCTTGCGGGCCGCCTCCGCGCTCGGCTGGAGGATCGCCGTCGGGTCCGGGGTGCGCAGCGCCGCCGCCGTGCCGGGCGCGTTGGCGAACGTCCCGGCGGCGGCCAGGGAGCGGTTGCGCGCCTCCAGATCGCTGTCGTGCCGCACCTGGAGCACCTGCGCCACCACGGCCGCCACGACCAGCAGCAGCACGATCACGACCTGGAGGATGAACACCTGCCCCGCGAGACTGCGCGCGGACACCGCCGCCCGCAGCACACCGGGGTGCGAGCCGTTCCCGGGCGTACCGTCCGGTCGGTGCGCACCGAAGGGCGCACGCGGATGCCCGAACGAACGGGGCGTCCGCGTGTCGGGCCGGCCGGGCAGTCGCACCATGTGCCCATGTCTACACTGCCCGGCCCCATCAGGCGAGACCGTCACAGCCGGTGGCGGACGGCGCGCTACGAGGACCGCCGCGCCGCCTTACCCGGACGCCCCCGCCTCACCCCGGCGGCGGGAGCCCGTACGGGTTCCTCCGGAAGGGCGCGCGGGGCGCGCATGGAGCGCAGGGCGAGGAGCAGCACGCCGATGTCGTCCAGATAGACGGGATCGGGCAGCAGGTCGGTCGGCAGCAGCAGATAGACGACCGCGCCCCAGAACACCCAGCGCGGCCCCGTGGGCAGCCCGGCCCGCCGCAGCCCCTGCCGGGTCCGCACCAGCCGCACCAGCACCGCGACCGCGACGGCCAGCACCCCGGCCGCCACGACGGCGGCCACCAGCAACAGGATCGTGGTGGAATCCATCCGGTCTCCCCTCCCCTTTCGCCGTGAGCTCCGCGCGGGCCCCGCGCGGGAGCCCCGGAACCGTACGTCTTCCCTCTGCCCGCCGTACGGCGGGCTACGGCACCGACGGCCCGCTCACTCCGGCCGGTCCGCCCCCGCGTCGCCGGACGGCGCGTCCGGGGCGGATCCGGACTTCGCGCCCTTGGGCAGGAACCTCAGCCGCTCGAAGGTCCGCGTGAGCTGCTGCAACGGCGAACCCGTCCGGGCGTCGGCCCGCTGCTGGGGCAGCGCGGCGGGCGCCAGTTCACGGTAGGCGGCCAGCGCCTCGTGGGCCTCCTCGGCGGCCTGCCGGTACAGATCCCGCGACTTGGTCATCGCCTCCAGCGCCTCGGCGTACCGCGTGACGCGCTGCCGCTCGCGCTCCAGCTCCTCCTGGGCCGTCATCAGCGTCCAGTGGTCCCTCAGCTCCGTCAGGGACTCCCCGAGGCTCCGGGGCAGCGGCCGGGGCAGCGCCACGAAACGCCGCAGCGCCGCGAGGAGTTCGGTGGGCTCGGAGCCGTCCAGGAACACGCTGCGCACGCTGAAGTCGCGGCTGTCGTACTCCTTTGGCGCCGGGTCAGGGGACAGGAGTACGGCACCGCCGCGCGGCACCTCGACCCCGAGGTCCTTCAGGGCCCAGTTGACCCCGCGGAACTGCTGCGGGGTGGCCCGGTGCTCGACGACGCGATGGCGCAGGCCCGGCGGGAGGAGTCCGGCCAGCGGCAGGCGGCCGCGCTCGTCCGGGGTCATCGCCTCGTGCACGACCAGGTTGACGCACCAGGCGTCCTTGGCCGCGTCGCGCAGCCTGCGCCGCATCTCCTTGTCGTCCGCCGGAAGCGGGTTCACCTGCCGGAAGCGCAGGCCCGTGACCGTGGGGTGGTGGTCCCAGCCGCTGTCCTGCGGGGCACCGCCCTCGGGCCAGAACAGGGTGGCGGGCGACGGCCACGACTCGTCCCAGGGCCGCTCCGCCTCCGCGACCAGCCGCCACTCGTACCCCTCCGGGCGTCCCGTACGGGGCAGGAGGGTCATCCGGGCTCGCACGGTGACGGCGCCCCCGGCCCGCCAGCGGGCCTCGAAGACGCGCTTCCCGGACTCGCCGTCCCCGTCACCGGGTACGGCCGGTTCGGCGAAGTCGTCTATGTCCCCGCTCTCCTTGCGCCGTCGCAGAGTGCGGCGCACGACCTCCTCGGGGGCGGAGCCGGTGTGCCGGCCCCGCGCCGCCCAGAGGGTCCGGGGGACGGTGTCGCGTTCGGTGGCGGAGTTCGACATGGGCCAATTCTGCTGATGGAGGCGGGTGCGTCCTCCAGTATCACCGTTCGGGTCCGTGCGACGGCGGCCGGTCCCCCCGGCGGCGCGTCGCCCGTTCGGACGCCCCCGCCGTCGCGCCCCTCCCGCTTCCACGTGGGAGAACGCCGTACGACGCGCCTGTGACGCGCCGAGACCCCTGCGGGACCGGTGCGGTCCCGCAGGGGTCTCGGTCTTCAGTTCGTACGCGGCGGGGGCGCCGTCCGCGTGTCTCAGGCGCCGCTCTCGCGGAGCATGTCCTCGCGCTCGACGAGCTTCACGCGCGCGCGGCCCTGCGGCTCACCGAGGGCGCGCTCGGCGGCGTCCAGCTTGTACCAGCCCTCCCAGGTGGTGAAGCGGACGTTCCGCTCGGCCAGGAAGGCGTCCACGGCCTCCGGCTCGGGGGCGGCCGGGGTCTGCAGACGGCCGTGGGCGTGGTCGTCCAGCAGGTTGGCCACCGTCTCGTTGGCGTCGCCCTTGGTGTGGCCGATCAGGCCGACCGGGCCGCGCCGGATCCAGCCGGTGACGTACGTGGACCGCAGGTGGTTGCCGCTCTCCTCGATGACACGGCCGCCCTCGTCCGGGACGGTGCCCGTCTCCAGGTCCCAGGGCAGCTTGGGCAGCTTCTCGGAGAGGTAGCCGACGGCGCGGTAGACCGCGGTGACGTCCCAGTCCTTGAACTCGCCGGTGCCCTTGACGTTACCGGTGCCGTCGAGGGCGGTGCGCTCGGTGCGCAGGCCGACGACCTTGCCGTCCTCGCCGAGGATCTCCGCCGGGGACTCGAAGAAGTGCAGGAAGAGCTTGTGCGGACGGTCGCCGACGTCGCGGATCGCCCAGTTCTCCAGCGTCTTGGCGACCATGTCGGCCTGCTTGTTGCCGCGCCGGGTCTCGATGGAGCCCTTGTCGTAGTCGATGTCCTCGGGGTCGACGATGACCTCGATGTTCGGGGAGTGGTCCAGCTCGCGCAGCTCCATGGGGCTGAACTTCGCCTGCGCCGGGCCGCGGCGGCCGAAGACGTGGACCTCGAGGGCCTTGTTGGCCTTCAGACCGTCGTAGACGTTCTGCGGGATCTCCGTCGGCAGCAGCTCGTCCGCCGTCTTGGCGAGGACGCGGGCCACGTCCAGGGCCACGTTGCCGACGCCCAGGACGGCGACCTTCTCGGCCTCCAGCGGCCAGGTGCGCGGGACGTCCGGGTGGCCGTCGTACCAGGACACGAAGTCGGCCGCGCCGTAGGAGCCGTCCAGGTCGATGCCGGGGACCGACATCTCGCGGTCGGCCATCGCGCCGGTGGAGAAGATCACCGCGTCGTAGAAGGCGCGCAGGTCGTCCAGGCTGATGTCGGCGGGGTAGTCGACGTTGCCGAAGAGACGGATCTGCGGCTTGTCGAGCACCTGGTGCAGGGCCGTGATGATGCCCTTGATACGCGGGTGGTCGGGGGCGACGCCGTACCGGATCAGGCCGAACGGGGCGGGCATCCGCTCGAAGATGTCGATGGACACGCCCGGGTCGGCGGCCGTCTCGGACTTCAGCAGGGCGTCGGCGGCGTAGATCCCGGCGGGGCCGGCTCCGACGATGGCTACCCGCAGGGGGCGCGGCATGATCAGGTTCCCTTCGAGCGTGGACAGGCGACTCGATCAGGAAGCCTAAGCTAAGGCAGCCCTAAGTTAGTACGCGGGTCCGATCTATGGACTCATAAGGCTGTCTTATGGGGCGATAGGTCGGGTTATGGGGCCAGATGTGGTGTCTGGCCCCATGGGTGCCGAGTGGTCGCGGCCGAGAGGTTTCCGCTGCTCGCGGCCGCGTGGTTCCGTGCGGGTGGCCGCTCGGGAGTGGCCGCTCAGGACTGGTCGGTCACGCGGGGCGGATCACGCGGTGGATCGCGGCCTCTCCCGCGCCGTAGATCGACTCTTCGCGGATGAGCGCGCCGGGGCCCGGGGCGTGGATCATCGTGCCGTTGCCGACGTAGAGGCCCACGTGCCGGTCGTCCTCGAAGAACAGGACGAGGTCGCCGGGCTGGATCGCGGCCAGGGTGACGGAGCTGCCCCCGAGTGCCTGCTCCGCCGCCGTACGCGGCAGCGCGACCCCGGCCGCCCGCCACGCGCCCTGCGTGAGGCTGGAACAGTCGTACGAGTCAGGCCCGGTCGCCCCCCAGACACACGGCCTCCCGAGCTGCGCCCGCGCGAACTCGATGGCCTTGGCGGCACGGACCGCGTGCGCGGACTCGCTGGCGGCGGGAGCTGCGGGGGCGGCGAGGGGGAAGCTGCCGGTGGCTTGGGCG
>NZ_WWIR01000701.1 GCF_009863025.1 Streptomyces sp. SID4985
GCCCCCACCTCCGGCGGCCACTCCGCCGCCAACCCCCGTGCCGCCAAAGTCGTCGCGTACTGCGGCAGCAGTGCCGCGTCCGAGGGGGACGCGCCCTCCGACGCCGCGAAGGCCTCGTACGACGGGACCGTGCCGGTGACGATGCCGAGGTTGGGGGTGCCGGAGGTGGCGAGTTCGCGGAGGGAGGTTTCTATGGTCTGGAGGTGGTGGGTGTGGGTGGGATATTCGGCGGTCAGGGTGGGGAACGCCGTGAGGAGTTCGGTGAGTTCGGGGGCGGGCCAGTGGAGGACGGCGACGGGGAAGGGGCGGGAGAGGGCCTCGCGGGCCGTGTCGAGTTCGGCGCGGAGGCGGGAGATCTCGGCTTCCAGTTCGGCCGGGTTGTCCGAGCCCAGGGACCAGACGCGCTTGGGGTCGTGGAGTTCGTCCAGGGAGACCGGGGACGCGTGCAGGGTGTCCGCCAGGCCGTCCCAGTCGTCGTGGGGGAGGCCCAGCATCCGGCGGACCCGGTGACGGCCGAAGAGGAGGGCGTGTGTCGCGTACGGGGGGCGTTCCGGGACGTCGGACAGGAGCAGCCGGGCGCCTTCCGTGAACGTCTCGTGCGCCGGCTCCAGTTCGTCGTGCGACTCCAGCGACTCCGCCACGATCACCCAGGGCGCCGCGTCGCGCGGGGCGGCCAGGCGGATGCCGTCGATGATCGCGCGGGCCTCCGCCTCGTGGCCGTACTCCCACAGGTTCGACGCCTTGAGCGCGCGGACCAGTTGCGGGTTGTCCAGCGGGGCCGTGCCGGACAGCAGGCGGTCGTACAGCGCGGTCGCCGCGGGGCGGTCGCCGGACAGCTCGTGGTGGGCCGCGGCGCGCAGCAGCAGCGCCTCCGCGTCCTCCGGATACAGTCCGGCGGTCCGCTCCAGGCGTGCCGCCTCAGCGGTGTGGTCGACGTTCTCGGCAGGCGTGTCGGGGCGCATGGATGACACCGTACTGCCGACCACCGACACAGGTGCAGAGTGCGTCCGGCATCGGCCTCTGGGGGAATTCCGGGATTCCTCTTCGAATCCGGAACCGGGCGCCGGTCTCCCGCGTTCCCAGAGAAGACAGAGAGATCACCGATCTGGGAGGGGCGGGGTGTCCGTGCGGTCGCTGGTTCCTTCCGTCGTCTTCGTGCAGCTCCTGCTGCTCCAGGCCGCCCTCCTCGGCACCGGCACGCTCTCCGCCGCCGTCGCCCTCGCCGCGACCACCGCGGCCGCCTCCGCGCTCGCCGTCTGCTCGTTCGTCGCGCGCCGTGTCCCCGCCGTGCCCCGCACCCGCGTGCGTACGGCGATACGCGACCGGGACCGGCGTACGGCCTTCCTGCCGCAGCGTGATCCCGACGCGGCCGGCCGCCGTCGGCCCCGGGCCCCGGGGCACGCCCTCGCGACGATCCACGCGTAGGGCGAACCGAGAGGACCCGCACCCCACCCCGATCGGCTTCCGAGCCGGTTTCCGGGTTCCGTCAGTTCTCGGGCTCCGGTTTCGGGCGTCCAGCCCTCCCCGCGTGCGTCGTCATGCCGCCCTGCCATCCCGGCACGCCACACCCCGGCACGACGCACCCCACTCCGGAGGGTCCACCCATGTCCGTCTTCGCCCGGCTCGTCGAGCAGCTCGCGAGTCTGCTGCAGCCGCTCTGTCACGCCGCCGCGGCCGCCGCCGCGATCGTTCTGTTCACCGCGCTCGTACGGCTGCTCGTGCATCCGCTGTCCCGGGCGGCCGCGCGCGGCCGACGGGCGCAGGCGGCGTTGCGGCCGCGGCTCGCCGAGTTGCGGACGCGGCACGGGAAGGACCCGGAGCGGCTGCGGGAGGCGGTGGCGAAGCTGCACGCGGAGGAGAAGGTGTCGCCGTTCGCGGGGCTGCTGCCGAGCCTGCTCCAGCTGCCCGCGTTCTTCCTGCTGTACCACCTGTTCTCCAGCACCACGATCGGCGGCGGGAGCAACGGCCTGCTGGCGCACGACCTGTTCGGTGCCCCGCTCGGCGGCCGCTGGGCCGACGCGCTGGGCGCGGGCGGGGTGTTCGGGGCGGCCGGGGTCGTCTACCTCGTCCTGTTCGCCGTCGTCGCGGCCGTCGCCACCGTCAACTACCGGACCACCAAGCGGACGGCGGCCGAGAACCCCGTCGTGACACAGGAAGCGGAAGCGGCCGTTCCCGGCCTCGGTACCGTCGGGAAGGTCATGCCGTTCATGTCCTTCCTCGCGCTGGTGACCGTCGCGGTCGTGCCGCTCGCCGCCGCGCTGTACGTCGTCACCAGTACGGCGTGGAGCGCGGCGGAGCGGGCATTGCTGTAACCGCTGTACCTCAGAAGAGGATCGACGCCAGCCTGCGCCACGCCTCGCGCGGCAGGTCGTCGCGGGAGGCGTCCTCCTCGACGACCTGGAGGGCGACGTGGTCGGCGCCCGCCGTGAGGAAGGACTCGACGCGGTCGCGGATGCGGTCGGGGTCGCCCCAGGCGTACAGGGCGTCGATCAGGCGGTCGCTGCCGCCGTCGGCGAGGTCGGCGTCGGTGAAGCCGAGGCGGCGCCAGGTGTTGGTGTAGTTGGGGAGCTGGAGGTACATCGCGACGTGCTTGCGGGCCAGCGCGCGGGCGCGGGCCGGGTCGGGCTCCAGGATCACGCCGAGTTCCGGGGCGAGCAGCGGCTCGGGGCCCAGGATGTCGCGGGCCTCGGCGGTGTGCTCGGGGGTGACCAGGTAGGGGATCGCCCCCAGGGCCCGTGTGCCGGACAGCTCCAGGGTCTTCGGGCCGAGCGCGGCCAGCACCCGGCGCTCCGCCGGGACACCGGCCTTGTCCAGTTCGTCGAGGTACGAGACCAGCGCCGAGAACGGGCGCTTGTACTGCTCCGCCAGCCTGGCGTGGCTCACGCCGAGGCCGAGCAGGAAGCGGCCGGGGTAGGTGGAGTCCACCTCGGAGAACTGGGCCGCGCTCTCGGCGGCGTCGTACTGCCAGATGCTCTGGATGCTCGTGCCGACGACCAGACGGGAGGTCGCCCCGAGCAGCGGGAGGGCGTGGCGCGGGGCGCTGCTGCCGCCCAACCAGGCCGTGCCGTAGCCGAGTTGTTCCAGTTCCGCCGCCGCCTCGGCGATCGCGTCGCGCCGGTCCGGGTCCTCGGAGCGCAGTCCCACGCTCCAGACGCCGTACCGGCCGATCGCGTCCTTGGCGATGCTCTCGCTCGTCGACTCGCTCATCGGGTGGTTCCCTCCGGCTGGGTTGGTGCCGCCGATCATCGGTACTCGATCGTCGTGCACACCGGTCCCAACCGGAGGGAGCCGCGCGGTAATCCCGGGACGCGTGTGACAGATGGGGCGTGTGACGGATGGGGACCGTCAGGCCGCCAGGAACCGCTCCAGCGCCTCCACCACCAGGCGGTGGTCCTCGATCTGCGGCAGCCCCGACACCGTCACCGAGCCGACGACACCCACGCCGTCGACCGTGATCGGGAAGGAGCCGCCGTGCGCCGCGTACTGGTCGGCGTCGAGCCGCGAGGACTCCTCGAAGGTCGTGCCCTTGGCGCGGAAGCGGGAGCCGACCAGGTACGACGCGGCGCCGTACCGCTCCACGACCCGGCGCTTGCGGGCGATCCAGGCGTCGTTGTCCGGGGTGGAGCCGGGCAGCGCGGCGTGGAAGAGCTGCTGGCCCGCGCGGTGGATGTCGATCGCGATCGGCGCCCGGCGCTCGCGGCCCAGCTCGACCAGGAGCGAGCCGAGGGCCCAGGCGTCGTCGTACGTGAACGTACGGAACACCAGGCGCTGTTCCTGCTCCTCCAGCTCCGCGATGCTCGGGGCCGGTGCGGGAGTGGAAGTCATCAGAAGGTCACCGTCACCTTGTCGAGGGCGGAGCGGCGGGCCGCTTCCAGGACGTCGAGGGCCTCGGCGGCCTCCAGGGCGGTCACCGGGTTGGGGCCGGTGCCGCGTACGGCGGCGGCGACGGCCGCGTAGTACGCCGGGTAGTCGCCGGGCACGGTCTCGACGGCGGTGCCGCCGCCGGTCACCGGGGACTCGCCGGAGCCGAGGCGGCCGTAGAGCTCCGCCTCCTCGATGCCCCAGGCGGCCTCCGTGTTCGGGCGGGCGCCGTCACGCAGCGCGGCCTCCTGCGGGTCCAGGCCGTACTTCACGAAGCCCGCGCGCGAGCCGAGCACCCGGAAGCGGGGGCCGAGCTGGGCGGTGGTCGCGGAGACGTAGAGGTGCGAGCGGACGCCGCTCGCGTGGGTCAGGGCGATGAACGTGTCGTCGTCGGTCTCGGCGCCGTCGCGGCGGACGACCGCCTCGGCGTAGACCTCGGTGACCGGGCCGAACAGGACCAGCGCCTGGTCGACGACGTGGCTGCCGAGGTCGTAGAGCAGACCGCCGATCTCGGCCGGGTCGCCCGACTCGCGCCAGCCGCCCTTGAGCTGCGGACGCCAGCGCTCGAAGCGGGACTCGAAGCGCCAGACGTCGCCGAGGGCGCCGTCCTCGATGAGCTTCCGCAGGGTGAGGAAGTCGTTGTCCCAGCGGCGGTTCTGGAAGACGGAGAGCAGCACACCGCGCTCGTCCGCGAGGGCGGCCAGCTCGCGGGCCTCGGCGGCGGTGCCGGAGATCGGCTTGTCCACGACGACCGGCAGGCCCGCCTTCAGGGCGGTGGTGGCGAGGGGGACGTGCGTCTTGTTCGGGGACGCGATGACGATCAGGTCCAGCTCGTCGGCGCGCTCGAACAGCTCCTCGGGCGTGGCGGCCACGCGCACGTCCGGGAACTCGGCGCGGGCCTGCTCCTGCCGCTCGGGGTTCGCGGTGACGACCGTGTCCAGGACGAGGTCGTCGGTGGCGGCGATCAGCGGGGCGTGGAAGACCGAGCCGGCGAGGCCGTAGCCGATCAGGCCGACGCGGAGTGGGGTAGCAGTCATGCCGCCCACTTTCGCAACGCTGTTGCCAAAGTGCAAGCCGCAGGGACAATGGACCCTGTGAACAGGACGAAGAGCGGCCCCGGCCCGGTGGGAGCGAACCTCCTCGCGGTGCGGTCCCACAACACCGCGCTCGTACTCGATCTGCTGCGCGGGGCGGGGGCGGAAGGGATCAGCCGCCTTGAGCTGGCGGAGCGTACGGGGCTCACCCCGCAGGCCGTCAGCAAGATCACCGCGCGGCTGCGGGACGAGGGGTTCGCGGCGGAGGCCGGGCGCCGGGCCTCCACCGGGGGCAAGCCGCGTACGGTGCTGCGGCTCGTCCCCGAGGCCGGACACGCGGTCGGTGTCCACCTGGACCGGGACGAGCTGCGTGCGGTGCTGCTCGATCTGAACGGGAACGTGGTGGGGGAGCGGTACGGCACCGTCGGGCTCGGCGGGGGTGCGGACGCGGTGCTCGATCTGGTCGCGGCCGAGGTGACGGCGTTGGTCGCGGGGTCCCTGGGCGGGTCGTCACCGGCTGACGCCGCCACGCTGCTCGGTGTCGGGGTCGCGTTGCCCGGGCCGCTCGATCACGTACGGGGCGTACTGCACCGGGTCACCGGTTTCCCCGAGTGGGCCGGGTTTCCGCTCCGCGACGCGCTTGCCGAGCGGCTGGGGGTGCCGGTCGTGGTGGACAAGGACACGAATGCCGCTGCGCTGGGCCTTGCGGCGGCGGGTGAGGGTGGGTCTTTCGCCTACCTCCACCT
>NZ_WWIR01000702.1 GCF_009863025.1 Streptomyces sp. SID4985
GTCGTCCTCAAGCCCGCCGAGACCACCCCGCTCACCGCGCTCCGCCTGGCCGAACTCGCCCTGGAGGCGGGCCTGCCCGAGCACCTCTTCCAGGTGCTGCCGGGATACGGCCACACCGCCGGACGCGCACTCGTCGAGCACCCCGGCGTCGCCAAGATCGTGTTCACCGGGTCCACCCGCACCGGCCGCGAGGTCATGGAGCGCTGCGCCCGGCAGGTCAAGCCGGTCACCCTGGAGCTGGGCGGCAAGAGCCCCAACGTCGTCTTCGCCGACGCCGACCTGAAGACCGCCCTCGACCCCTTCTCCTTCCTCGACAACTCCGGCCAGGACTGCTGCGCCCGCACGCGCATCCTGGTCCAGGAGGAGATCTACGAGGAGGCCCGCGCCTTCCTCGCCGACGCGCTCGCCGCCGTGGTCGTGGGCGACCCCGCCGACGAGAAGACACAGATGGGACCGCTCATCTCCCGCGCCCAACTGGACCGCGTCCGCTCCTACGTCCCCGACGACGCCCCCGCCCTGCGCGGCACCGCGCCGGACGGCCCCGGGTTCTGGTTCCCGCCGACCGTCCTCACCGACGTACCGCCGGACGGCCCGGCCGCCCGCGAGGAGATCTTCGGACCCGTCGCCGTCCTGCTGCCCTTCACCGACGAGCGGGACGCGATCCGGCTCGCCAACGACACCCCCTACGGGCTCTCCGGGTCCGTCTGGACCCGCGACCTCGGCCGCGCCCTGCGCGTCACCCAGGCCGTCCGCGCGGGGAACCTGTCCGTCAACTCCCATTCCAGCGTCCGCTACTGGACCCCGTTCGGCGGCTTCAAACAGTCCGGGCTCGGCCGTGAACTCGGCCCCGACGCCCTGACCGCCTTCACCGAGACCAAGAACGTCTTCATCAGTACGGAGGGCCCCGCACAGTGACCGAGAACCCTGTCTGCCGCCGCCTGGTCGGCCGTACCGCCGTCGTCACCGGAGCCGGGAGCGGCATCGGCCTCGCCACCGCCCGCCGCCTGGCCGCCGAGGGCGCGCACATCGTCTGCGCCGACATCGACGAGGCCGCCGGGAAGGCCGCCGCCGAGGAGACCCGCGGGCTCTTCGTCAAGACCGACGTCACCGACCCCGAGCAGGTCGAGGCGCTGTTCCAGGCCGCCTTCGACACCTACGGCAGCGTCGACATCGCCTTCAACAACGCCGGTATCTCGCCGCCCGACGACGACTCCATCCTCGACACGGGGCTGGAAGCCTGGAAGCGGGTCCAGGAGGTCAACCTCACCTCCGTGTACCTGTGCTGCAAGGCCGCGATCCCCTACATGCGCCGCCAGGGCAAGGGCTCCATCATCAACACGGCCTCCTTCGTGGCCCGGATGGGCGCGGCCACCTCCCAGATCTCGTACACCGCCTCCAAGGGCGGGGTCCTCGCCATGTCCCGCGAACTCGGCGTGCAGTTCGCCCGCGAGGGCATCCGGGTCAACGCCCTGTGCCCCGGACCGGTCAACACCCCGCTCCTGCGAGAGCTGTTCGCCAAGGACCCCGAGCGGGCCGCCCGCCGTCTCGTCCACATCCCGCTCGGCCGCTTCGCCGAGGCCGACGAGATCGCCGCCGCCGTCGCCTTCCTGGCCAGCGACGACTCCTCCTTCGTCAACGCGACCGACTTCCTGGTGGACGGAGGAATCTCCGGCGCGTACGTGACACCGCTGTAGCCGAGAGGTGTACGGTCCCCGTCCTATGCGACAGCTTCTCGCCTGGACCCTGGCCGCGGCCGCCGCCCTGGCGGCCGCCCCGCCCCTCGCCCCCACCGCCGCGGCAGTCGACTCCAACTGCCCGAGACTGAGCACCAGTTGGTACGGCGACAACCGCGCCCGACTGCAACACGTCATCGACGCCCGCGGCACCTGTTCCGGACACCGGGGCGCGGTCGCCGCGTTCGACTGGGACAACACGATCACCAAGAACGACGTCACCGACGCGACCATCTCCTGGGCGCTGCGGCATGACGTCCTGCTCCGCCCGGCCCGCTGGAAGGACACCAGCGCCTGGATGACCGACGCCGCCGACCGCGCGCTCACGGCCGCCTGCGGCACCGGCGCGGGCGTCGCCCTGCGCACATCCCGGATGCCCCGCTGCACCGACGAGATCCTGGAGATCCGCGAGAACGCGAAGACGATGAGCGGCGCCGCCGCCTTCGCGGGCACCTGGAACCACCGGCACACCGTCCCGCAGTACGCCTGGGTGCCCCAGCTCTTCGCGGGCCGCACCGTCGCCCAGCTCACCTCCTACGCCAGCGCCGCCCGCCGCGAGGCCCTGGCCGCCCCGATCGGCGCGACCCGGAAGCTCGGCACGCACACGGTCCCCGCCTACGTCCGCTACTACGACCAGCAGCGCGACCTCGTCCGCACCCTCCAACGGGCCGGATTCCGCGTCTACATCGTCTCGGCGGGCTCCGAACCCGTCACCGAGGTCTGGTCCCGCGCCCTCGGTGTCGACGCCGCGCACACCATCGCCATCCGCTCCGTCCTCGACCGCCACGGCCGCATCACCTACGCCAACGAGGGCTGCGGCGGCGTCCCGGCCGGCAAGGGCACCGCGATCCCGTACATCGACGGCAAGCGGTGCTGGATCAACCAGGACATCTACGGCATCCACGGCCCCGCCGCCTGGAAGAAACAGCCCGCCGCCAAACGCATCGCGATCGGCGGCGGCGACGCGGACACCGACGTCACCTTCGTCGGCGACGCCACCGGCGCCCACCTCGTCCTCAACCGCAACAAGGCCGAGCTGATGTGCCGGGCGTACGACAACGCCGACGGCCGCTGGGTCGCCAACCCCATGTTCATCGACCCGTTGCCCCGCAAGACCGAGCGGTACCCCTGCTCCACCACCGCCTACAACGCGCCCGACGGCAGCCGTACTCCGGTACTGCGGCCGGACGGCTCGGTGGTGCCGGACCAGGCGGACACGGTGTACTGACCTTCTTTCGCGGCCTGTTGGCGAGGGCCTCTTGGTGAGGCTCTAGAGGAACGTGTGCCCCTCGCCCCGGTAGGTGGGCACGGTCGCCGTGACCGTGTCCCCCTCCAACAGGTGCAGCACGTCGAACCGTTCGCACAGCTCGCCCGCCTTCGCGTGCCGGAACCACACCTTGTCGCCGATCAGCAGATCGTCGGCGGGCGAGCCGAGCAGCGGCGTCTGCACCTCACCGGCCCCCTCCTGCGGGTCGTACCGCAGCCCCTCGGGCAGATACGGCTCCGGCAGCCGGTCCCGGCCCGCAGCGCCGGACGCCGGATAGCCGCCGCCGAGCACCGTGACGACGCCGACGCCGGGCCGCCGTACGACGGGCAGCGCGAACAGGGCGGCCGGACGGCCCCTGAACGACGTGTAGTTGTCGAAAAGACGGGGCACGTACAGCCCCGAACCGGCGGCGATCTCGGTGACCGCGTCCTCGGCGGCCGTGTACTGCACACTGCCCGTGCCGCCACCGTTGACGAACTCCAGCTCCGGCGCCACCGCCCGCACGGCACGCACCGCCGCCCCCCGCCGCTCGGCCAACTCCCGCCGCGCCACCGCCTGCATCAGCCGTATCGCCCGCGAACGCACAGGGCGCCCGGCCAACGCGTCCCCGACTCCGGCGACATGACCCTCGTACGCCATGATCCCCACCAGCCGGAATCCCGACCGCCGGGCCACCGCCCGTGCCAGCTCGGCCAGTTGGGCGGGGGAGCGCAGCGGAGACCTCCGGGCGCCGACGCGCACCCGGCCGCCCAGCAGTTGCAGCGAGGTGTCCAACTCCAGGCAGACACGGACCACTTCACGCCCACCCTGGCGGGCCGCGTCGATGAGATCCAGCTGCGCCACGTCGTCCACCATCACCGTGACGGCGGCGGCCGCCTTCGGGTCGGAGGCCAGCTCCGCGTACCCCGCCCGGTCGGCGGACGGATAGGCCAGCAGCACATCGTCGAACCCGGAACGCGCGAGCCACAGCGACTCGGCCAGCGTGAACGACATGATCCCCTGGAACCCGTCCCTCGCCAGCACCCTTTCCAGCAGCGCCCGGCAGCGGACCGACTTGGAGGCGACCCGTACGGGCTTCCCCTGAGCCCGGCGCACCAAGTCGTCCGCGTTGGCATCGAAGGCGTCCAGATCCACCAGGGCGAGCGGGGCATCGAGAGCGGCGGTGGCCCGGTCGTACCGGGCCCTGTCGGCGGCACGCGCAGTCATGACGGAAGCCTGCCAGACGCGATTACCGCAGGGTAGGGGGACGTTCCGGGCAGATGCCCCGGGGGTGCGGACTGGTTCCGTCTCCCGGGGTGGTAGCCCGTAGAGTGACGCGCACGTACGGCGGAGCGCCCCCGGCCACATCGGCTGAACAGGGATGGCCGTCCGGCCGTACGGGTATGCGTGCCCGGACGGAACTCGCCCGCCGGGCCCGGCCGACCAGTCAGAACGGCCCGCGCACGAGCAGTCGGCCCGGGCAACAGGAAACGGGGGGTGCATGAGCACGGAAGCGCGCCGCGCCCCGTCTTCCGAGGCCGACGACTCCGAGGGTTCGTCCACCAGTACCACCGGGAACGACGTGGTGCGGGAGCGTGTCGAGGCCGAGCGGTCCGTGTTCACCCCGCGCCCGCGCGCGAAGAGCACGGGGAACGCGGCGAGCGTGGAGAAGAAGCCGACGGGCGCCGTGCCCGCCCCGGACGCCCCGGCGAGCCCGCCTCCGCCGCCCGCGTCGGCCCGCTTCCCGGACACCCCGCCTGTCGCCAGTCGCTCCGTGGGGGAGGGGACGGCTGCGGCGTCGGGGGCCGCTGTTCCGCCGCGTCCGGTCGAGGTGGGTGGCGGTTCGGCGCGTCCCGCCGCGCAGGC
>NZ_WWIR01000068.1 GCF_009863025.1 Streptomyces sp. SID4985
CCAGACCCCGCGAGCCCGGCCTGATCCAAACGAGAGGCCCTAGGTTCGCAGCACCGTGCCCCCCACCGCGAAGGCCGTTCCCCATGCTTCACCCCCGCACGCACCCGCACCGCTCCCGAAGGACGCGGCGCGCCACGGTCACGGGCGCGCTCGCCACGCTGACGACGGCGCTGACGACGGCACTGGTGACGGCCGGCACGTTCCCGGCCGCCGCCGCGCCCCGCCACGGCTCGGACTTCGCCAAGTCGGTGCACGCCCAGGGCGAGGCCCGCGTCGCCGCCGCCGTACTCGACCTGGACGACCCGCAGCACAAGCCCGCGATCCACGGCGACGGCGGGCCGTTCGACACGGCCAGCATCGTCTAGGTGGACATCCTCGCGGCCGCCCTCCTGCGGGCCCGGGACGCCGGGCACGGGCTGAGCGCGGCGGAGCGCGACCGGGCGAAGGCGATGATCGAGCACAGCGACAACGCGGCCGCGAACGCCCTGTGGCGGAGCATCGGGCTCGCCCCGGGCCTGAAGGCGGCCAACGAACGGCTCGGGCTGACCGAGACCGAGGGCGGTTCAGGAACCCGCTGGGGACTGACCCGCACCACGCCGGCGGACCAGATCCGGCTGCTGCGCGCGGTGTTCGACGACGAACCCGCCGCGCTCGACAAGACGTCCCGCGCCTACATCCGCTCGCTGATGGGCAACGTGGCCGACGAGCAGTCCTGGGGCGTGTCGGCGGCGGCCGGTTCGGACTGGGCGCTGAAGAACGGCTGGCTCCAGCGGAACACCACCGGACTGTGGGACGTCAACAGCGTCGGCCGGATCGAGAGGGGCGGACACCACTACCTCGTCGCGGTCCTCTCGGACGGCAGCACGTCCATGAAGGACGGCATCGCCCTGGTGGAGCGCGCGGCCCGCGCGGCGGTCGCGGGCTGAGCCCGCCGAGGGGGCTGTCGCGAAAGCCTCCGGGACCACCCCGCAGCCTCTGGGACCGCCCCGCGCGGCGTGGCGCGCCGCGCGTCCGTACCGGTTCCCGACGAGGATGGCCCTCGGGGCGAGCGGCCGGGAGGCGACGGACATGACGGTGAACCGGATCGGCCTGGTCGTCCACGAGGGACGGCCCGCGGCCGTGGCGGCGGCGGAGACCGTGCGCGAGTGGTGCGCCGAGCACGCGGTGGGCTGCGCGGACATCGACGTGTGGGGCGAGGGCACGCGGCACAGCGCCCGTGAGGAGGTCACCGCCGCGCACGACCCGGATCTGATCGTCACCCTGGGCGGCGACGGCACCTTCCTGCGCGGTGCCCGCCTGGCGACGGAGGACGACGCCCTGATCCTCGGGGTCGACCTCGGGCGCGTCGGCTTCCTGACGGAGGTGCCCGCACCGGCGGTGCGCGCCGCCCTGGACGCCGTCCGGGAGAACCGGTTCGACGTGGAGAGCCGGATGCTGCTCACCCTGCGCACCTCCTGCCGCCTCGAAGTGCCGCGGCACATGGAGCCGCTGGTCGGCCACGGGCGCGGTCCGCTGCTGCCGCCGCCGAGGGTGCGCGGGGAGTGCGAGCAGAGCGACGACTGGGGTGTCGCGCTGAACGTCACCGCGCTGAACGACGTGGTCGTGGAGCGGCTGACGCGGGACCGGCAGGTGTCGGTGGGCGTGTACATCGCCGGGCAGCTGCTCGCCTCGTACTCGGCCGACGCGCTGATGGTGGCCACGCCCACGGGTTCGACGGCGTACAGCTTCGCGGCCGGGGGGCCGGTCGTCTCACCGCGCGCGGAGGGGCTGCTGTTCACGCCGGTCGCGCCGCACATGGCGTTCAACCGCTCGGTGCTGGCCGCCCCGGACGAGCCGATCGCGCTGCGTGTCCTGGAGCGCTCGGGTCCGGCCGCCGTCAGCATCGACGGCCAGGTGCGCGGGGTGCTCAACCCCGGCGACTGGATCGGGGTGTACGCCGCGTCCCGCAGGCTGCGCGTGGTGCGGCTCGGGCCGATGGACTTCTACGGGCGGCTGCGCGAGCGCATGAACCTCACCGACGCGCCCGCCGCCGTGGCCGACGGCGGGGCCGCTCCGCTGTGGCCGGTGCGTACGCCACCCCCGGGCGACCTCGCCCATCTCGCGTTGCCCACCGGACCCGAGGACGGGGCGCGGCGGCGGTCCTGACGCGCAGTCGTCCGTCCGTCCGGAGAATTCCCGCGCGGGCAGGAGAATGTGCGCGGTTCGGGGGCACCAGGAGAGGCAGGAACTCCGTTCACCTGGAGGCAGACCATGATCGCCGTCGGCGTCATCTTGCTCATCATCGGTTTTCTCACCGGGATCTCGATCCTGTGGACCATCGGCATCATCCTCTTGGTGGTGGGTGCCGTGCTGTGGATCCTGGGGTCCACCGGTCACGCGGTCGCCGGCCGTCGTCACTATTGGTGACTCCCGCGCCATTGGTGACTCCCGTGCCGGACGCGTCCGGCGTGCGGGCTCCGCGGGGCTGAGGCAGGCTTCGGGGCAGAGTTCGCACCGCCGGGCAGCCCGGCAACCTGGGAGTGATGCGCCATGCCCTTCGACTCCACGTCCGCGCCGGACACCGCGCCCGCCTCTCCCCCGCCCCCGCCGCCGGTACGGCCGTGGACCGTCGAGGATCTGCCCGCGCTCGACCCCGACCCGTTCTTCGACGAGCTGCTGCGGGACGAGCCCATCACCCGTATCAGCCTGCCGTACGGCGACGGGCACGCCTGGCTGGTGACCCGGTACGAGGACGTCCGCGCGGTCACCTCGGACCCCCGCTTCTCCCGCGCCGAGCTGGTCGGACGCTCGGTGACCAGCATGGCCCCGCAGGCGGTCGCCTCGCAGACGGCGGGGCTGCAGTACATCGACCCGCCCCGGCACACGGTGCTGCGGCGGGTCGTGGCGCGTGCGTTCACCGCGCGGAGCATGGCGCGGCTGCGGCCCGTGGCGGAGCGCATCGCCCACCGGGCGCTGGACGGCATGGAGCAGGCGGGCCCGCCCGGCGACCTCATGGAGCATCTGTACACGCCGTTCCCGATCGCCGTGGTCTGCGCGTTCCTGGGCGCCGACGAGGACGACTGGCGTGCCTGGGCGGGCCATTCCGAGGCGCTGCTGTCCAAAGCGGCCGACGGCGAGGACCGCAACAAGCAGGCCCGCGCGACGACGCGCGGCCGGGTGGTGGACCTGCTGCGCCGCCGCCGCGAGGAGCCGCGCGACGACCTCGCAGGGGTGCTGGCGGCCGCCGCGGCGACCGGTGAGATCACCGACGACGAGGCGGTCTCGCTGGCCATGGCCGTCTACGTCAGCGGCGGTCACGCGGTGCGCAACAACAGCGGGTCGATGATGTACGCGCTGCTCACCCATCCGGAGCAGTTCGCGCGGCTGCGGCGCGAGCCGGAGCTGCTGCCGAGGGCGGTGGAGGAACTCTTCCGCTTCGTCCCGCACCGCAACGGCGTGGGCATCCCCCGCCTCGCCACCGAGGACGTGGAGATCGGCGGCCATCTGATCCGCAGGGGCGAGGCCGTCTACAACGCCTACGTCGCCGCCAACCGCGACCCCGAGGTCTTCCCCGACCCGGACGCGCTCGACTTCGACCGCACCGGCCCCGGACACGTCGCCTTCGGCCACGGGCCGCACTTCTGTCTGGCCGCGCTGATGGCCCGGATGGAGGCGGAGGTGCTGATCGGCTCCGTCACGGAACGCTTCCCGGCGCTGCGGCTGGCGGTGCCGTCCGGGGAGGTCGAGTTCCAGCGCGACGGACTGATCCGGGGGCCGAGGACGCTGCCGGTCACTTGGTAGGTCAGTTGTTCGGCGGATCGCGAGCGGGGGGCAAGGGGTGACATGATTCACAGGTGCGCAGATACCGGGCACCGAGGACAGCCAACACGGCTCTCCCATGAGGCCATTGAGCCCCACCGACACCTTCCCAGTCGATTGCATTCGAAAATATCCAGGCGGTTGTGCGTAAAGGATCACACTCCTGACAGCACTCGGAACCGGGCGTCGGTGAACGCCGCGCGCCCCACGACGGTAGGTTGATCTCCATGAGCGACAACGTTTACTTCGACGTCAACATCGACGACCAGCCGGCCGGCCGGATCGTCTTCCGCCTCTACGACGACGTGGTCCCCAAGACCGCCAAGAACTTCCGCGAGCTGGCCACCGGCGAGCACGGCTTCGGCTACGCCGGTTCCCCGTTCCACCGCGTCATCCCGCAGTTCATGCTGCAGGGCGGCGACTTCACCAACGGCAACGGCACCGGCGGCAAGAGCATCTACGGCGAGAAGTTCGCGGACGAGAACTTCTCCCGCAAGCACGACCGCCCGTACCTGCTGAGCATGGCGAACGCGGGCCCGAACACCAACGGCTCGCAGTTCTTCGTCACCACGGTCGTCACCCCGTGGCTCGACGGCAAGCACGTCGTCTTCGGCGAGGTCGTCGAGGGCCAGGACATCGTGGACAAGATCGAGGGCCTGGGCAGCGACAGCGGCGCCACCCGGGGCAAGATCACCGTCGCCGCGAGCGGCACGGTCTGACGGCACCCGCCGACCCACCGCGCCGTGCCCCCGCTCCGGGGGCACGGCGACGCCGGGTTCACGGGGTGCGCCACACGAACACCTCGGTGTCGGACGCCCGTTCCGCGAAACACCCCTCCGGCGAGCGGGCCCGCAGAAGCCCCCGCAACTCCGCCTCGAAACCGGCCAGTCGGTGCCCGAACAGCCCCGGCGCCGACGAGGACAGCGAGAACACCCGGGCGACGACATCGTCCTCGCCGCGCTCCAACTCCCCGGCCCCTGGCACGACATGACGCTCGCGCCCCAGAAACCCGGCCCGCTGGAAGACCCCGGCCTCTCCGCCGGGCGTGCCACTCGGCAACACCCCACGCCCCGCGCGCCGTACGGGCCCGAGGTACTCCCTCACCAGTCGGCCGATGTCCTCGTACGGAACACGCGGCCACCGCGTCTTTCCGCCGACCGCCCCGCCCTTCAGCTCCGCGACGTGCACCAGCGCACCACCGGGCCGGAGCAGTTCCCGGACCACCGACGCGACCAGCGGCCGGTCCATCCAGTGGAACGACTGCCCGAACACCGCCACGTCGAAGGTGCCGAGCCCGGCGGGCAGTTCCTCGGCCCGCGCCCGCAGCCAGACCGTCCTGTCGGCCGCGACGGCCGCGACGGCCTCGCCGGACAGCCGGCGCGCCTCCGCGATCATCCCGGGGTACGGGGTCCACGCCGACGGTCTCCGCGAACAGGATCTCGTCCCACGTCCAGTCGTCGGCCACGGCTCACCTCACCGTGATCGTAGGCTAAGCTTGTTCATGAGCGAGGCACCCAAATACGGGTGACGCGCCGTGCGTTGGTGGTCCAAGGAAAGACGTCCCGCTTCCTGCGGGAAAATGCAGGTGCAAGGCCTGCCCGGCGCTCCATCGAAAGCCCCGTCCCTGGGAAGTCAGGGGCGGGGTTCTCTCGTTGGCGGACGAGAGGCCAGGCAGGGCAGGAGCAGGGTCCAGAAGCGGTCCATCCGCTCGCGCGACAGCCAGTCGCGGTCCCGGCTGCCCAGCGTCTCGAACCCGGCCGTGGCGGCGACGACCGCCACCACGGCGCCCTCGGAGCAGACGCCGTCGGCCAGTTCACCCGCCGCCTCCGCCCGGCCGACCGTCTCGCGTACCCACGCCTGCCACCAGTCGAGCGGCCCGGCCCGGTGCCGCCGCGCGGGATCGCCGCCGAGCCGGAAGCCCGCCGAGGTCACGGGGTCGGCGGCGAGGGTGACCGCGAGCTGACGGGTGGCGGTGACGAGCGCCCCGAGCGCGCTGCCCTCGGAGCGCCCGCAGCGCCCGGCCAGTTCCCGTACCGTACGGGCCGCCACCCGCTCGACCTCACCGGCCAGGGCGTCCTTGTCCGGGAAGTGGAAGTGCAGCGCGCCCGTGCTCACCCCGGCCCGCGCGCTGATCGCGGGTAAGGAGGCACGGGCGTACCCGTGGGCGGCGAAGAGTTCCGCCGCCGCGTGGACGAGGGCCTGCCGGGTCCGGACGGCCCGTTCCTGCTTGACCATGGCGCTCCCCCTTCGGGGCCCGTTCCGGGAACGGGCCCGCGCCGTACGCCGGTCAGGCGTCCGTCGGACGCAGCAGCACCGGCAGTGAGCGGAATCCGTTGAGCATGAAGGTGGGCAGCGGCTGCAACTCCTCGGGCGCGCAGGCCAGTCGTACGTCCGGGAAGAGCCCGAAGAGCTTCGCGAGCGCGGAGGCGGCCTCGATCTCGCCGAGCGGGGCGCCCAGGCAGCGGTGCGGACCATGTCCGAAGCCGAGGATGTCGCGCTTGGTGCGCAGCACGTCGAAGCGGCTCGCGTCCGGCCCGTGCCGGTCGGTCTCGTGGCCGCCCGCCGCGAAGTCGACGAGGATGCAGTCGCCCTTGCGGATGGTCACGCCGTCCAGGTCGATGTCCTCGACGGCGAACCGCAGCGGCGAGTAGGCGCCGGGCGTGTGCACCCGCATCGCCTCGGAGACCACGTCGGCCCAGGTCGCCCGCCCCTCGCGGACATGCTCCAGCTGCTCGGGGTGGGTGAGCAGGGCACCGGCCGCGTTGGTGATGAGGGTGGCGGTGGTGTCCTGGCCCGCGGCGATGAACATGAAGAGGGAGCCGAGTAGTTCCTCCTCGGTGAGCCGGTCGCCGTTGTCGCGGGCGGCGATCAACGAGCTGGTGAGGTCGTCCCCGGGCTGCTCCCGCTTGACCGCCACCAGCTTGGCGAGCAAACCGAACGCCTGGAGCCGGGCGGCCTCCATCTCGGCGGCCGGGGTCGTGGAGCTGAACACGGTGCTGAGCGCGTCCGAGAGCGCGTCGGTGTCGGCGCCGCGCGGCACCCCGAACAGCTCGCAGATGACGCGCAGCGGCAGCACCTCGGCGTAGTCGGTGCGCAGATCGACCGGGGTGCCGGGGGCCACGGCGGCGAGGGAGTCGAGGAGTTCGGCGGAGAGTTCCTCGACGCGCGGGCGCAGCGCCTCGGAGCGGCGCAGCGTGAAGGCGCCCGCGACGAGCCTGCGCAGCCGGGAGTGGTGCTCCCCGTAGGCGAAGAGCATGTTCTCGTTGGCCACCCAGGGGTACAGCGGCCAGTCCTCGGTGATCTTGCCTTCGATGAACGCGGGCCAGTGCAGCCGGGCGCTGCGCGAGACGCGGGGGTCGGCCAGCAGCCGTTCCACGTAAGTCTGTTGCACGACCGCCCAGGCGATCACGCCGCCGGGCAGTTCGACGGGGACGGCGGGGCCTTGTCCGCGCAGGTGGGCGGCCTCGCCCTGGTGGTCGCGGCCGGTGATGTCCAAGACGTAGGGGCAGGCGGTCGTCTCCATCGGTGTCCTCCCTGGTTCGGTCCTGCGCTCACGTGGTCGTGCTGCGGTGCCGTCCGGCGGGAGGTTCCCGGCGTCCGGGCGGGTCCGTGGGTAGCGGGTGCGGAGGGGCATTGGCCGTCCGGGCGGGGTCCGGGCACGGCCGGGCGGCGATGCGGCCACTGGTCGGGGCGACCGGCTACTCGTCGGACGAGCCGCTGGGTCGACCGCCCGGCCACCGGCCGAGGGGCGGCTACCGGTGGGGACGGTCCGGGCACCGGCCGGGCGGCGGTCCGGTCCCCGCGCGCCCCGCCGCTCCCGGCGCTCAGCCGGTGACGCCGGGCTCCTCGGCCTCCCGGCGCAGGGCCAGCGCCTCGGCGTGGACCCGGGCGCCCCGGTCCAGGCCCATGTCGAGGCGGACGAGGACGGCGGGGACGGCGATGCTGGTCATCAGATGCCGGTAGAGGTCGACCACGCGCTCCATGAGGTCCGTGTGGTCGTTCATGATCTTGGAGAGCACCTGGGCGCCGGTGAAGGCGGCGACGAACGCCTTGGCGGCGGCCTCGACGTCGACGTGCGGCAGGAGTTCGCCGCTCGCCTTCGCCCGTGCCAGGAGTTTGGCGTTGTGGTCGATCCAGGAGGCCATGGGAACCCGCCGGTCCAGTCCGTCCTGGGGCGAGCCCTGGTCGACGGTGAGCCGGACGCTGCCGCGCACCAGCGGGTTGCCCTCGCCGAGCAGGTGGGCGAGGAGGAAGCCCGCGTCCAGGCCCTCCTGAAGGACCAGTTCGCGCGGCGGGGTGTCCGGTACCGAGGTCAGCTGGTCGGTCAGCACGGCCTGGGCGAGCTGTTCCTTGGAGGCGAAGTGGAAGTAGAGGGCGCCCTTGGTGACGTTGGCCCGCTGCAGGATCTCGGAGATCGTCGCGGCCTCGTACCCCACGTCGGCGAACACGTCGGCGGCTGCCACCAGGATGTTGCGCCTTGTCCTGATCGCACGTTCCTGCAGCGCCACGGCACACCCTCCGCACTGGCTTCACGGCCCGGTCGGTGACGGAAAGAGACCGGCGGGTACGCATCCTGCCACCCGGCAACTCGCCCTTTCAAGCGTGCGCTCGTCCTCACGTACGAGGGGCCGGGCCCCTCACCGCCGGCCACGATAAGACGTGCCGCCCGGTATCACAACGCCTTCGGACCGATCGGAGGCGTTGCGGGAAGGGTGCCGCATCCCTGCAAAAGCCGTTCAGTTTCGGTCAGTTGACGAAACAGAAACGCCACATTACGCAACCGCACGGTGACCGATTGACAGAGTCGTGCTTGATAAGCAAACCGGAAGGTCCGTATCTTCTGACACTGCGCATCCCTTCCTGCCGGATCTGCGACCACGGGAGCGGGCTCATGACTCTTCTGACACCTCAGGCGGAACTCCCCTCGGCACCCGGGAACGACGACGACGAGCGCGACAAGTCCCCCCTGCCTTCGTCCGGTTCGGTGCCGTCCCGGGCGGCCGTCGCGGAGCTGACCCGGCTCCTGTTCGACGGCGGAGCGCGCGAGCGCGGCCATGGCCGCTGGCGCGAGCTCATCGCGCGGGACACCTTCCGCCACCGCCCCGGTCTCGGCGCCGACGAGCGCGCCGAACTCTCCTACGCCTGGCTGCGGCTGGTGAACGACACCGCCGGGGCGCCGGAACGGCTCGCCGACGATCCGGCGGAACTCGCGGCCCTGCACGAGTGGGCGGCCATCGTGGACGGTGGCGGCGGCCTGTGCACGGTGGCGAGCATCCACTACAACCTGTTCCTCGGCAGCCTGCTCGACCACGACGGCGGCCGCGACCTCTCCGACTTCACCTCGCTCCGCCGCGTCGGCACGTTCCTGTGCACGGAGCTGGAGCACGGCAACGACGCCTCAGCCCTGGAGACGACCGCCGAACTCGACCCGGAGACCGGTGGGTTCGTTCTGCACACCCCGCATCCGGGCGCCCAGAAGTTCATGCCCAACACGAGTCTGACCGGCGGCCCCAAGAGCGCGGTGGTCGCCGCCCGCCTGCTGGTGGACGGCCGGGACGAGGGCGTCTTCCTCTTCCTGACCCCGCTGAGCGACGAGAACGGTCTGCGGCCGGGCGTCCACGTGCGCAGGCTGCCCATGCGCACCGGCGCGCCCGTGGACCACTGCGTGACGTCCTTCGACCGGGTGCCGCTGCCCCGCTCGGCGCTGCTGGAGTCCGCGCACGGCCGTCTGGACGCCGAGGGCACGCTGCACAGCGAACTCGGCAACCGGCGCAAGCGGTTCCTGCGCTCCATCGGCCGGGTCACCATGGGCAAGCTCTGCATGAGCGGCGCGGCGATCGGCGCCACCCGGGCCGCACTCGCCATAGCCGTGCGCTACGGCGGCCACCGGCAGGTCAGCGGGCCGCGCGCGGGCGAGCGCATCCCCGTGAACGCCCACCGCTCGCACCACGGGCCGCTGTTGAGGGGACTGGCGACCTCGTACGCCATGACCTTCCTGCACCGCAGGGCACTTGACGGCTGGACCGCGCACCGCACGGACCCGGACACCGAACGGCAGGCGGAGGCCGAGCGGTTGGTGGCCGTCGCCAAGAGCTGGATCACCTGGAAGGCGCGGGAGGTCACCGTCGAGTGCCGTGAACGCTGCGGTGCCCAGGCGCTGTTCGCGGCCAACGGGCTGTCCGAGTTCCCGCAGTACATCGAGGGCACCGTCACCGCCGAGGGCGACAACACGGTGATCTGGGTGAAGGCGGCCGCCGAGATGCTGTTCGCCGAGCAGCCGCCGCTGGGCCCGCTCCACTCCCCCGCCGGTACGGCCCAGTTGACCGACCCCCGGCATCTGCGGGAGCTGCTGGCCCGGGCGGAGTCGATCTGGCGGGACCGGGCGCGGACCCGGCTGCGGCGGGGGCCGTCCGGCGATCCCGTCGCCCGCTGGAACGGCGCCTCCTCGGCGGCGCTGGAGATGGTCTCGGCGCACGCCCTGCTGCGGGCGGCCGACGCCTTCCTGGACGCGGCCGACCGGGCGGCGGAGCCGGGAGCTCGGGCCCTCCTTGGACGGCTGTGCCTGCTGTTCCTGCTCCAGGAGACGAGCGCCCGCAGCGGCGACCTGCTGGCGCACGGGCACCTCTCCCCGGAGCAGGTGTGCGGTCTGCCCGAGCTGGTGGACGATGTGCTGCGCGAGCTGGCCCCGCACATGGCCGCCCTGGTGGAGGCGTTCGACCTGCCGACGGCCTTCCTGGACGGGGTGCCACTGGCCAACTCGGGCAGTGTGTCGCTCGCGGACTACGCGCTGCCCGCCGAGTAGCCCGTACGGCGTCTCCGGGCGCGGGCCGGTGACCGCGCCCGGAGCTGGTGACCGCGTCCGGAACCGGCGTCGTCAGCCGGCGAGTTCGGTGAACCTGCGGGTGTCGATGTTGCCGCCCGAGGCGATGACGCCGACGCGACGCGGGAGGTCCTCGACGCGTCCGGAGAGGAGGGCGGCCAGGCCGGTGGCGCCGCTCGGTTCGAGGACGATCTTCAGTCGCTCGAAGGCGAACCGCATCGCCTCCACGATCTCCTCGTCGCTGACCAGAGCGATCTCGTCCACCAGCCGCCGGTTGATCCCGAAGGTGATCTCACCGGGCGAGGGCACCACCTGGCCGTCGGCGATGGAGCGCGGTACCGGGATCGTGACGCGCTCGCCGGTGTCGAGGGAGCGCTTGGTGTCGTCGCCCTCCTCGGGCTCGACGCCGACGATCCGGATGTCCGGCTGGAGGGCCTTCGCGGCGGTGGCGCTGCCCGCGATGAGCCCGCCGCCGCCGACGGGCACGACGAGCGCGTCGAGTTCGCCGGTGTCCTCCAGGAGTTCGAGCGCGGCGGTGCCCTGTCCGGCGATGACGTCGGGGTGGTCGTAGGGCGGAATCAGGGCGAGGCCCCGCTCCTCGGCGAGATCGGTGCCCAGCGCGTTGCGTTCCTGGGTGTAGCGGTCGTAGGTGACGACCTCGGCGCCGTAGCCGAGGGTGGCCTCCAGCTTGGAGCGGGGCGCGTCCTCGGGCATGAGGATGACGGCGGTGGTGCCGAGTTCCCGCGCGGCCAGCGCGACGGCCTGGGCGTGGTTGCCCGAGGAGAACGCGGCGATGCCCTTGGCCAGTTGGTCCGGGGTGAGCCGGGCGGCGGCGTTGTAGGCGCCCCGGAACTTGAAGGCGCCGACCCGCTGGAAGTTCTCGCACTTGACGAACACCTCAGCTCCGACACGGGCGTTGAGGGTGCGCGAGGTGAGCACGGGGGTGCGGTGGGCGATGCCCTTCAGGCGCGCGGCGGCGGCCCGGACGTCGTCGAGGGTGAGGGAGGGTACGGCGGCCATGGTGTCTTCCCTGGGGTGATCGGCGGTACGGGTGGACTCGAACGGGCCTGTCATCCGGCGTAGTTATAGACGGTCGCCCGGGAGACCCCGAGCAGGTCCGCGATGGTCCGGGCGGCGTCCCGTGAGGCGAAGTAGCCGTCCTGGTGGAGGCGGCGCACCAGTTCCCTCTTGTCGTCGCGGCTCAGGGATCGCGGAGTGGCGCCGCGCCGGGCGGCGTGGGACTCGACGGCGGCGCGCAGTTCGCGGGCGGTGCGGTCGCCGAGCGACTCCGGTGGCTCGTCGGGGTGTTCGGTGCCGGTGGCGACGAGACGGCCGAGAGCGAGGGCGACCGGGGAGAGCACGGAGACGTCGAGGTTGAGACAGAGCGCGGCGACGTAGTCACCGGCACGGTTCTTGATGCCGATGGAGGTGCTCTTGGCGGGGCGGCCGTCGGGGAAGCGGTTGGGATAGTTCTGGACGACACCGGGGTAGCACGGGTCGGCGATGCGGGCCAGGCCCAACTCGGTCGCGGCGTCGCCCACTCGGCGTCCGGAGAGGTTGTTCTCTATCGCGCGGATCGCGTGGTCGGGGTCGCGCAGGTCGTGCAGCACCACTTCGCACAGCCCGGGGAACATCCGGCCCAGGGCGACGGCGATCTTCTCGGCCTCCCGGATCAGATGCTCGTCCGCGTCGCGCTCCTCGGGATTGGATTGCTCCATGAACGTCCTCCGCTGGCACGGTGGTTGACGGCCCCGGCGACCAGCACTTCTGGACCGGAATTCCAGTTCTGGACAATACATCCGAGCACCGCGCCGCACCACGGTTTCGCGCGACCCTTCCCTCACCCACCCCCCTCCTCGGCTCACCCCGCTTCTCGCCCAACTCGCAGACCATGTGAAGAAACTGGGATACGATCTTCACGCGAAACACACAATCGATCTCCAGGGGGGGATTCCTTTGCGCGCACGCCTCGCCGCCACGGCCGTGGCCGTCGCTCTCGCCGGTGCCTTCTTCAGCGCCCCGTCCGCGTCCGCCGCGACGGCGCTGCCGTCCAAGAACACGGCCCACCACTGTGTGCGTCACACCACCGGACTGTGCGGCTGGACGCACCACCAGAAGCCGAAGGACAAGTACGAGACGGCGAAGTGCAAGGACGCCTCGGTGTCGTACTCGAAGCACTCCCAGGGCACCTGCTCGCACCACCGCGGTGTGAAGTACTGGTTCAAGTAGGCCGACCCAGGAGGCCGTCACGGGGGTGACGGCCCCTTGTGCGGGTGGGGCCGGTGACTCATGATCGGGCGGACCCGTGTCCCGGCGGAGCGGCAGGTGTGCCGTGCCTCCGGGACTTCGCCGTCCCCTGGAGCCGCCATGACACCCCCCACGGCCGTACCGTCCACGGACTCCCCCGGCAGCCGCCGCCTCGCCCTCGTCGGCGGGTCGCTCGGCAATCTCGTCGAGTGGTACGACTGGTTCGTCTACGCCAGTTTCGCGATCTACTTCGCCGACTCCTTCTTCCCCGGCGACAACCCGACCACCCAACTCCTCAACACCGCGGGCATCTTCGCCGTCGGCTTCCTGATGCGCCCGGTCGGCGGGTGGATTCTCGGGCGGGCCGCCGACCGGCACGGCCGCAAGAGCGCGCTGACCCTGACCGTCACGATGATGTCGGTCGCCGCGCTGCTCATCGCCGTGGCCCCCACCTACGGCCAGGTCGGCTACTTCGGCGCCCTCGTCCTCCTGCTCGCCCGGCTGCTCCAGGGGCTCAGCATCGGCGGCGAGTACGCGGCCAGCGCCACCTATCTCACCGAGGCGTCCGCCCGGAACCGGCGCGGGCTCGGCTCCTCCTTCCAGTACGTGTCGATGACCTGCGGTCAGCTCCTTGGCCTCGCCATCCTGATCACGCTGCAACACACCCTGACCGAGGACCAGTTGAAGAGCTGGGGCTGGCGGCTTCCGTTCGTGCTCGGCGCGGTGTTCGCGCTGGTGGTGTTCTGGCTGCGGCGGCGGCTGACGGAGACGGCGGCGTTCACCGAGGAGGCCGCCGACGAGGACACGCGGACCGCGCGCGGCTCGCTCGCCGCGCTGTGGGAGCACCGGCGCCAGGCGGGCCTGGTCATGGCCCTCACCCTGGGCGGCACGGTGGCGTACTACACGTACACCACGTACCTCACGAAGTACCTCATCGGCAGCGCGGGCATGAGCAAGTCGACGGCCACGCTGGTGAGTTTCACCGCGCTCACCGTGTTCGCCCTGCTCCAGCCGCTGGCCGGGGCGCTCTCCGACCGGATCGGCCGCAGGCCGCTGCTGATCACCTTCGCGGTGGGCTGCACGGTGGGCACGTACCCCATCATGACGGCGCTCGGCTCGGCGTCCTCCTTCTGGTCGGCACTGGGACTGTCGCTGATCGCCCTGGTGATCGTCACCGGCTACACCTCGATCAACGCGGCGGTGAAGGCCGAGCTGTTCCCCACCCGCGTCCGCGCCCTCGGTGTCGCCCTCCCCTACGCCGTCGCCAACGCCCTCTTCGGCGGCACGGCCGAATACGTCGCCCTGTGGTTCAAGGACGCCGGCCACGAGCGCCTCTTCTTCTGGTACGTCTCCGCCTGCGCGCTCGTCTCCCTGGTGACGTACGTCCTGATGCCGGACACGCGGGACGCGGCGCTGAGCAAGGCGGAGGCGCAGCCGGGCGAGAAGGTCCCCGCTCTATAGCTGATGTATCCAGGCGATCACGAACACGACCGCCCCGGCCGACAGGAGCAGCGCGGCGGGCAGTGCCCAGGCCCCGGTTCGTTCACCCCGGACGAACCGGGCGCCCAGGCGGTCGTCCAGGTGCGCGATGAGCCACAGCAGGCCCAGGGCACCGGCCACGACGGGCAGGCTGGCCAGGAAGTGCACCAGCCAGGCTCCGGCGAGCGTCGGGCCGCCCCACGAGTGGCCGTACGGCCCCTGGTCGACGAAGCCGTAGAACGCACCGCGCGCGATGACCTGCAGTTCCACGCCGACCAGGATGAGCGAGACGGTGCCGAGCAGGATGCCCGTCCCGGCGTGCAGCAGTCCGCGTAAGCGGTGGGGGTCGCGGCCCGTCAGGGCGGTGCGGGAGCGGACCACGCCGACCGGAAGGAGCGCCGCGGCCCGGAGGATGTCGGTGGCGACTGGTCTGATCGATGTCATGCCAGGACGCTAGGCCGCCGGGCCGGGGCACTGCCTCGTGCGGGGGCATGATCACGGCCCCCGGAGCGGGCTCCGGGTCTCCCCTACGGAGCGCTCGGGGACTGCCCCGAGGGCGTCTCTTCCAGGCCCAGTCCCCGGCGCCCCGTCTCGTTCAGAGAACCGGGGCCGAACCGGTCCGGCCAGGTGCGCTCGTAGTGCTCCTCGGGGAAGTCGGACGGGCTCGAGCCGGTGAGGAAGGCGGCGCGGACCGAGTCGGCGTACTCCTCGTTGCGCGGGCACCACGGCGCGGCGGGGATGTACATGACGTTGCCCCAGCCCCGCTGGTCCTGGACGGGGGCCACGCTGTGGATCATGTCGCAGTGCCACCAGACGGAGTCCCCGGCGCGCACGTCCGGGATGCCGGAGAGGGCTTCGAGGAGCAGGGGGTGCCACTTCTCGCTCGCGGGGAAGACCTGGTTCACGGTGACCCCGCACATGTCGTCCTCGGGGACGTCCGGCAGCAGGGGGCGGAGCATGAGCAGGGCCATCGCCTCGGGGACCGGCACGGTGTGCAGGACGCCCTGGTCGTGGTCCATGTCGGACAGCGCGGTCCAGCCCTGGAAGGTGCGGAACGCCGAGCACATGGTGGAGCCGGGGTACTGCGGGCCCGCCGTGCGGTGGGCCGGGTTCCAGGGGTCGTACTCCTCGACCGTGCCGTCGAAGAGGTGGTGGAAGGCGCGCTGGTAGGCGCCGGTCATCCACAGGTCGAGGGTGCCGGGGTCGCAGTGGGCGCCGAGGCCCGCGGAGTCGGCGCCCGGGGGACGGCGGCGGATGCGGTCGGGGTAGAGCGCGTCGCGGTCGGGGTCGAACCACTGGACCCCGTCGGAGGTGTGCTTCCAGAAGGAGTTGAGGAAGGACTGCACACGGGCCATGCGGTCGCTCTGCCGGGCCTCCATCTGGGCCGGGGACCAGTAGACCGGGTAGATCTCGGGCCGGGAGCCGACGCTGCCGAAGAAGTCGTCGCCGGGGCCCCGGTAGTTCTCGAAGAACCGGTTGCCCTCGACGTAGTCCACGATCCCGGCGTCCCAGGCGAGGGCCCGCTCGCGCGGGAAGTGACCGCGCACCACGAGACAGCCGCGCCGCTGGACCGCCGCGAGCTGCTCGGGGGTCACGGTGCCGTTCTCGATGTCGGCGTACTCGATCACGGGCCAGACCGGCTCGCCCGCCTCGCGCGCCGCGTGGATCTCCGCGACCCGCTCGGCCACGCGCCGCTCGGCGACGGCGTAGACCTCCTCGACGGTCCGGCCCGACGCCTCGATACGGGCGCGCAGCGCGGCCTTGATCGTGCGGATCGCGGCGGGCAGATCCTCGGGCACGGTTTCCCAGTGCGGCAACTCCCCCGTCTGGGGCTGCTGTTCAGCGGCGAGCGTCATCGCCCGGCTCCTTCGGTACGGCTCTGCGTGGGTGACGTACGGCGGTACGGACTCGCGCCCGACTATTTAGTCAGGAGTCCTTACCAATCCCCACGGTAGGCATCCCGGCAGGTTTAGGCAACAGCCCTTACTAGGATGCGGGGCATGACTCCCGCCAAGCCGTCCCTGGAGATGCTCCGCGCGCTCACCGACGAGAACGTGCTGCGCGCGCTGATGGCGCACCCGCGTCTGACCAGGGCGGAGATCGCCGCCCTGACCGGCATCTCGAAGCCGACCATCTCCGACGGCGTACAGCGCCTGGCCGGGTCCGGCCTGCTCGTGGACACCGGCGAGCGGACGACGGGACGCGGCCGCGCGGGCTCGTACTACGCGCTCGCCCCCGGCCTCGGCACGGCGCTGGTCGCGAGCATCACCCCGTACGGGGTGACCGGCGAGACCGTCGACGCCCTCGGCGCCACCGTGGACCGGGCCCGCACGGACCTCGGCCGCAACGCGGGCGAGCGCCGGGCCGCCCGCGCGCT
>NZ_WWIR01000703.1 GCF_009863025.1 Streptomyces sp. SID4985
GGCGAGCGCCGGGCCGCCCGCGCGCTGGCCGAGGTCGCCGAGAAGCTCGCCACGTCCGAGCGGGGCGCGCCGCGCACGGCGGTGGTCAGCGCCGCCGACCCCGTCGACCGGGCCAGCGGCCGACTGGTCCGGCTCCCCGACGCCCCCTTCCTGGTCGGCGACCTGGACCCGGCCGCCGTCCTCGCCGCGCACGTGAACGGGGCCGTCCTGGTGGACAACGACATCAACTGGGCGGCCCGCGCCGAACGTCAGGCGGGCGGCGCGGCCGGGGTGGACGACTTCGTGTACGTCCATCTCGGCGAGGGACTCGGCTGCGCCGTCGTCACGGACGGCGCCGTGCGGCGCGGCCACCGGGGGCTCGCGGGCGAGATCGCCCATGTGTGGGTGCCGGGTCCGGACGGTACGGCGATGCCGCTGACCGAGGTGTTCGCCGCGCTCGGACTGCGCCGGGACGACTCGACGGCCATCGACGCCGACGCCGTACGGGCCGCGGTCACCGGGGACGGCGGTACGGACCCGGCGCGGGTGCGCGACGCGCTCGCGCGGGCGGTCGGCGGCGTGCTGAGCGCGGCCGTCGCCCTGACCGACCCGGACGTGGTGGTCGTGGGCGGCGAGTGGGGCGGGCTGCCGGTGATGATCGACGCGATCCGCCACCAGGTCACGGGCGGCCCGCGCCCCGTCCCCGTCACGGCGGCCACCGTGACGGCCCCGGAGCTGACCGGTGCCCGCGCCCGGGCGGTGGAGGAGCTGCGGGACCTGATCGTGCGGTCCGCCCACCCGGCGGAGTGACCGGGCCGCGAAAACCGCTGGTCACCGCCGGACTTCACTGCTGGGATGGCCGGATGCGACAGGACACACCCATCGGCCCCGTCGACGTGGACCGGGGCGCCTACCCGGACGCGGTCACCCCCTGGGAGCGGGAGGACTGGCGGCGGGAAGCGCTCGGCTGGATCGGTGAGCGGCTGGCCGGGCACGGACTGCGCGCCAGCGGGGCGCCGAGCGCGCGGGTGCGCCCGTGGTCGGTGCTGGTGCGGGTGCCCGTGGACGAAGACGTGAGCGGCGGTCTGGGCGACGGCGGCACCGTGTGGTTCAAGGCGAACCCGCCCGCGAGCCGCTTCGAGGCCCCGCTGACCGCCGCCCTCGCCGAGTGGGTGCCGGGGCGGGTGCTGCGACCGCTCGCCGTCGACGCCGCGCGCGGCTGGTCGCTGCTGCCCCACGGGGGCCCGCTGTTCCGCACCGTGCTGGAGACCGAGACCGTGGAGCCCCGGGCATGGGAGGACCTGCTCCAGCAGTACGCCACGGTGCAGCGTGCCCTGGTCCCGCACGCGGACGCGATCGAACGGCTCGGGGTGCGGCGCATCGGCACACTCGAACTCCCCGAATCCTTCGACGAGTTGCTGAACGCGAGCGAGCCGCTGGACCCCTCGGAACGGGCCCGGCTGACCGCGCTGCGTCCCCGTCTCGTGGACTGGTGCGCCGAGTTGGCGGCCCTGGGCATCCCCGACTCACTGGACCACGCGGATCTGCATGAGGGGCAGGTGTTCCGCCCGGAGCCGGGCCGCTACACCTTCTTCGACTGGGGGGACGCCGTCGTCTCCCACCCGTTCAACAGCCTGCGCATCCCGGGCCGTCAGGCCGAGCAGCGGTACGGCACCGGGGTACTGCCCCGGCTGCGCGACGCATATCTGGAGCCGTGGACCGGCGACGGCCACACGGCGGCGGAACTGCGGCGCGCGGCGCGCATCGCCTGGCGCCTCGGTGTACTGGGACGGGTCCGCTCCTGGGCCGGGGTCTTCCCCACGGCCTCCGCACTGACCGCCACGCTCGGTGGCCGTGCACTACTGGAGCTGCTGGAGGAGCCCCCGCTTCGCTGAGGGGACGACCTCGTGGTCAGGCCGTCGCGGCGCCACCCGCGCGCATACGGTCGCGGCGGGCGTTGTTGTAGAGGCGCAGCAGGTGCTTGGCCACCGCGCAGGCCGCGCCGTCGGCGTGGCACTGGCGGCACGTGCGCACGTGCTGGTCGTAGGAGAAACGCGCGTTCTCGAATGCGTCGTCGGCAGCAGACATGGCCATCTCCGGGCAGGGCGCGGCCTCGCGGACCGCGCTGGTTGACTGACGGGTAACACCCGAAGTCAAGGTCATCATGTTACTGCCGGTATTGGGAAACTGATCAGTAACTATGCGCTGACCTGCGCACATGTCCGCCGGACACGACGGCGCACCCGTCCGTCCGGACGCCCGCACACCTGCCCGTACACACGAAGGAGGGGGAGCCGTCCGCCGACGGCTCCCCCTCCCGCTGTGGTGCGCCGTCAGGAACGGCGCGTGCGGCTGACGTAGACCGTTCCGGCACCGAGGGCCAGCACCAGGGCGGCGCCGCCCGCGAGCATGCCGACCGAGCCGGCGCCGGTCTCCGCCAGCGGCGGCTTGGCGCCACCGTTGGGCGACACCTTCGCCTCGGCCGACGGGCTACTGCTCAGCGGCGGGATGTCCGCACTGGTCGACGGCGTCCCGGACGGCTTCGGCTGCGGCGCCGGGGTCGTCTCCTTGCCCGACGGCGCGCTCGGCTCCGGGTTCGCGGGGGACTCCGGGGCCGAGGCGGACGGGGCGGGCGCGGAGGGCGACGACGGCGACTCCGGGGTGGCGGACTCGCAGCGCTTGTCACCGCCGTTCCACGCGGCGATCAGGTGGTACGGGGTGAGCACGCCGGTCCGCACGTCGGGCAGCCGGCCGTGGCCCTCGCCCTCCTTGCCGTCGTAGGCGGTGTCGTCGCCGTAGAGGTCTATCTGACCGAAGCAGGTGGGCGCCTTGACGCCGAGCTTCTGCCAGGTGCGGCCCGCGTCGTCCTGGCCCGCGACGTCCTTGTCGGTCAGGTAGACGGTGGCCTTGTCGACCATCTGCTGCGCGCCGGAGGAGGCCCAGTTCGGGCCCTCCGTGGTGTACTCCGCCAGCGAGACGGGGTACTTGCAGCCCTCGCCGACGCTCTGGCCGGGGGCCAGGCGGACCTCGACGGTGCCGGGGACGGTGTCCCACTGGTGGAAACCGCCCTGCGAGGTCCAGTCCGCGCCGACGGTCTTGCCGTCCGCGTCGACCAGGCGGTACTGGACGGTGGCGGACTGGCAGCCGCCGCCGTCGGAGGCGTGGGCCGAGCCGGCCCCGATCAGGGGCGCGACCGCCGCCGCGAGGAAGGTGGCCGCGACCGCGGCGAGGGACCTGGCTGGTTGAGAGCGTGACAAGGTGAGCCTCTGTCCATTCGGCAGGTGTGGGAGGTGGCGGACACGACGCACCGGCGTCGGCGCACGGCAGTCGCGTCGCTTCGCGGGCCCGAGGCCGAGCGAAGATGGTCAGAGTCTTGTCGGCTTTACAACTCCCGTCAATTTCCCACGAGTTCGCCACCGCAGAAGCTCAACCCGACTGATTTCGCAGCTCGGCACGGATGGACAATGTCGCCATCGGGCCCGGTATCCGGGAGTTGGGGCGGTGGACATGTCCCGTCATCCCGGGACACGGACACCGCCGGGACTCCCCCGTCTCCCCTGTCGAGAAGAGTTACTCGCCGGGTGCGACGGCCGGCGCGAGCAGCCGGGCGGTGCGCTCGATCAGCGACTCGTCCACGGGCGCGTCCCGCTCCGCCTTCGTGGTCAGTACGGCGAGCACCACAGGGGTGCGGCGCGTGGTCCAGGCGATGCCGAGATCGTGGGCACTGGCGTAGGAGCCGGTGCCGGTCTTGTCCGCGAGCGTCCAGTCGGCGGGCAGTCCGGCGCGGAACCGCCTGGTGCTGGTGGTGTTGCCGCTCAGCCACGCGACGAGTTGCCGCCGGTCGGCCCCGGAGAGCGCGTTGCCCAGGGTCAGCCGCTCCAGGCCGCGCCCGATGGCGTACGGGGTCGTGGTGTCGCGCGGGTCACCGGGGATCGCGGTGTTCAGGTCGGTCTCCCACCGGTCGAGCCTGCTCACCTCGTCACCGAGGGAGCGGAAGAACCGGGTGAGTCCGGCCGGGCCGCCGATGCGGCGCAGCATGAGATTGCCCGCCGTGTTGTCGCTGTACTGGATGGCGAGCGCGCACGCGTCGCGCACGGGGATGCCCGTCTCCAGATAGCCCTTGCTGTGCTCGGAGTTGGAGAGGATGTCGGCGGGCGGGAAGTGGATCACCTCGTCGAGCCCGGTACGGCCATCACGCCCTCTGCCGCCGCCGTGATCGCGCAGTACGGCCGCCGCCGCGAACGCCTTGAACAGCGAGCACATCGCGAACGGCTCCCCGGCGCGGTACGCCACGGTCCGGCCGGTGCGCGTGTTGCGGGCGTAGACACCGAGACGCGCGTCGTACTCCCGCTCCAGCGACCGCAGTTGAGCGGTCACATGGTCGGGCCCGGAGTCGGCGGCGGCACGTGCCGTCACCGTCGGCGTGAGCGCGGCGGCAGCGGCGAGGGCGCCGCCCGCCCGGAGCAGTCGGCGGCGGGGTACGGAGTTGGAGCGGGGCACGGAGAAGTCCTCCCGGATCGTCCGTAGGAGTCGTCCGTCGGCCCGGTGGATCACCGACGGGAGGACAGCGAAACAGCCGCACACCACCCATGTCCAAGAGGGAACTTTGAAGCCCGCATGTCTTTTTGATATGACGCCTGAATGGATCTCCTCGCGCACCTCGCGGCCTACGCGGCGACCGCCGACGAGGCGAGCTTCTCGCGCGCGGCCGACCGGCTCGGGATCGCCCAGCCGCTGCTGAGCCGCCGCATCAAGACCCTGGAGGCCCATTTCGGGGGTCAGTTGTTCGACCGGTCGCATCGGCAGGTCACCGTCACGGACTTCGGCATGTCCCTGCTGCCGTACGCGCGGGACGTGCTGGAGCGGGCCGAACGCCTGGAGGGTGCCGCCCGGTCGGCGCGGACGGGCCGGGTGCGCGCGGTCGGAGTGCCGCCGGACTGCGCCCCGGTGGCGCTGGCCCGGGTGATCCGGGCGGGCGCCGAGCACGGGATGACGCTCTCGGTGCGGGAACTCACGTCACAGGAGCGCGAGTTGGGGATCATCGACGGTTCACTCACCTACGCCCTCACACGGGTCGCTCCTGAACGTGCCGCGCTCCGGGTGCCGTTGGGGCTGGCCTCGGCCCCGGGCTCGGAGCGTCGCGTGGTCCACTTGGAGGATCTGCGGCCGCGCAGGAAGGCCGCCGCGTCCCGGACCGCCGCCCTCCCCCTCCTCACCCTGGCCGAGGACGAAGTGCCGGACTTTCAGGACCGGTTGACGCGTGCCGTGGCGCGTGCCGGGCTGCCGGAGCGGCTGGTCGGGAGCGCCGGTCCGGCCGCCACGGCGCTGGCGGAGACGCTGGCCGGGCGGGCGACGCTGCTGTGCGCGGAGCCGTTCGCGGCGCGCCACGGGGCGAGTTGGGCCCCGCTCGCGGACGCCTCGCTGCACCGGGGGTACGACCTCCGCGCGAGCGAGCGGGGCGGGGTGCCCGACTGGCTGGCGAGGACACTCGCGGCCACCGTGGGTGCGGTGCGACGCGGTACGGCTGACGGCGGGGCGGCCGCGCGGGTGGTGGTGGGCGGATGAGCGCCCAGAAGCCGTACCGGCCCGCGTTCACCGCCTCGGACGGACGCCTGCTGGACGTGGCGGAGTCCGTCGCCCGCGACTGGGACGCGCTCGGGGTGCGCGGCTCGTTCCTGGCCCGCGACCTCGACTCGGGCGAACAGCTCGGCTTCGACGCCGACACCCCGCTTCCGCTCGCCTCGGTGGTGAAGGTGCCTCTCGCCCTGGTCGTGCTGGACCGGATCGCGGCCGGGGAACTCGACCCGGCGCACCCGGTGACGTACACCCCGGCCGCCGGTGCCGTCGGCCCCACCGGGCTCGCGGCCTTCCGGCATCCGGCCACGATGGCCGTCGGCGACCTGCTGCTCCTGATGCTGTCGGTGAGCGACAACGCGGCCGCCGACCTGCTGTTCGACCTGGTGCCGGTCGCGGAGGTGGCCGGGCGGCTGCGGGACTGGGGCTGCGCCGACCTGTGGCTGCGACACCGGATGAATCACATGTACGCGTGCGCGGCGGGCGCGTCCGGGAACGACTTCTCGCTCGCCCTCGAACTGGCTGTACGCGACGAACGGACCGGGCGGCACACCATCGAGACCCTCGATCCGGCGCGGGCGAACGCGGGTACGGCCGGGGCCCTGGTGGACCTGCTGGAGCGGGTGTGGCTCGACCGGATCTCCGTACCGGGGGCAACCGCCGAGCTGCGCCGCCTGATGGGGCATCAGGTCTTCACTCAGCGGATGGGCGGTGAACTGCGCGCGGATTCCCTGCGGTTCGGCGGGAAGACCGGCACGTTCCTGCATCTGCGGCACGAGATCGGGGTGGTGGAGGCGGACTCCGGTGCCCGGGTGGCGGTGGCGGCGCTGACCCGCGCGGACCGGCGGGCGGCCCTGGCTCCGGACATCGACCTGGCGATCGGGACCGCCGCACGGGAGGCGTTCGAGGCGCTGCGCGGCTGAACGGTGTTCCGGAAGGGGCGGTCAGCCCCTGCCCCCGCTGAGCTTGCGCCACTCCGGCCCGACCCGTTTCCACTCCTTGTCCCACTCGGACAGCTGCCGCCGCACCAGCGAGCCGCGCAGCAGCCTGCCCCCGGCCCACACCGCCGTACCGCTGACCTGGGCGACGAGGAGGCCGGTCAGCACGATCTGGAGGGCGGCCTCGGCGGTGGAGGCGGGCGGGGGCACGGTCCGGCCGGTGCCGTCGGTCCACACGGTGGTGGCGGTGCCCTCGATGGTGCCGGGCCGCACCTTCGTGCGTCCCGTGTGCACGGAGCCGTCGGGGTCGGTCCAGCGGACGGTGCCCCAGACGTGGTCACCGTCGTAGCCGCTGCCCTCGGTGACGGTCCGGGCCGCGTCGGCGGTGAGGACGGCCGAGACGGTGTGCACCTGGGCGCGCCGGGCGGCGAGCGAGGCGTCCACGGCCTGCCCGGCGGCCCAGCCCGCGAGCGTGCCGCCCAGAACGGCGAGGATCCAGGTGAGAAGGATGATCCAGCCCTCGGCCAGATCGCTGTGCCGCCGCAGCGGGTTGCGCCGCCAGCGCCACAGGCGGACCCGGGTGACCGGGGGCGTCCATGGGGTGCGAGTCATCGGCCGCCGCCTCCTCTCGCCTGCTCACGGCCGCGTGGCGGAGTGTCGGCCCGAAGGCGTCTTCACCACCATCGTGCACCCGGGTCCGCGTGGGCGCAGTCGGAGGCGGGAAAACCCCCGTATTCCCAGGTGGGAGCACGGCGAAGGCGCCCGGCGCCGACCCGTGAGGGCCGGTACCGGGCGCCCGAGGGGGGTACCGGTCAGGCGAGGTCGAACCGGCCGAGGTTCATGACCTTGTGCCACGCGGCGACGAAGTCCTTGACGAACTTCTCCTTGGCGTCGTCACTGGCGTACACCTCGGCGACGGCGCGCAGTTCGGCGTTGGAGCCGAAGACCAGGTCGGTACGGGTACCGGTCCACTTGACCTTGCCGGTGGCCGCGTCGCGGCCCTCGAAGGTGGACTCGTCCTCGCTCGTGGAGCTCCACGTGGTGCCCAGGTCGAGCAGGTTGACGAAGAAGTCGTTCGTCAGCGTGCCCGGGCGGTCGGTGAAGACACCGAGCTTGGAGCCCTGGTAGGTGGCGCCGAGGGCGCGCAGACCGCCGATGAGGACGGTCATCTCCGGGGAGCTCAGGGTGAGCAGGTTGGCCCGGTCGACGAGCATGTACTCGGCGCGGCCGGGGTTGCTGCCCTTGCCGACGTAGTTGCGGAAGCCGTCGGCGGCGGGCTTGAGCGCCTCGAAGGACTCGACGTCGGTCTGCTCCTGGGAGGCGTCCACGCGGCCCGGGGTGAAGGGCACCTCGACGGGGAACCCGCCGTCCTTGGCGGCCTGCTCCACCGCGGCGTCGCCGCCGAGGACGATCAGGTCGGCCAGGGAGACGTGCTTGGCACCGGCGGAGGCGTTGAACTCCTCCTGGACGCCCTCGAGGGTGCGCAGCACCAGGGCGAGCTGGTCGGGCTCGTTGACCTCCCAGCCGCGCTGCGGCTCCAGGCGGACGCGGGAGCCGTCGCCGCCGCCGCGCTTGTCGCTGCCGCGGAAGGTGGACGCGGAGGCCCAGGCGGTGCCGACGAGCTGCTGCACGGTGAGGCCGGTGTCGAGGATCTTGCGCTTGAGCGCCGCGGCGTCGGCGGCGTCGATCGGCCGGCCGACCGGCTCCGGCAGCGGGTCCTGCCACAGGAGCGTCTCCTCCGGGACCTCGGGGCCGAGGAGCAGCGACTTCGGGCCCATGTCGCGGTGGGTCAGCTTGTACCAGGCGCGGGCGAAGGCGTCCGCGAACTGCTCGGGGTTCTCGTAGAAGCGGCGGGAGATCGGGCCGTAGATCGGGTCGAAGCGCAGCGACAGGTCCGTCGTGAGCATGTTCGGCGCGATCTTCTTGTCCGGGTCGAAGGCGCTGGGCACGGTGCCCTCGCCCGCGCCGTCCTTCGGCTTCCACTGGTGGGCGCCGGCCGGGCTCTCGGTCAGCTCCCACTCGTAGCCGAACAGGGTGGCGAAGAAGTTCTCGTCCCAGGTGATCGGCGTGGAGTTCCAGGTGACCTCGAGGCCGGAGGTGATGGCGTCGGGGCCCTTGCCGGTGCCGTAGCTGCTCTTCCAGCCGAGGCCCTGCTGCTCCATCGGGGAGTCCATCGGGTCGGGGCCGACGTCGCTCGCCGGGCCCGCGCCGTGGGTCTTGCCGAAGGTGTGGCCGCCCGCGATCAGGGCGACGGTCTCCTCGTCGTTCATCGCCATACGGGCGAAGGTCTCGCGGATGTCGCGGGCCGCGGCGATCGGGTCCGGGTTGCCGTTGGGGCCCTCCGGGTTGACGTAGATCAGGCCCATCTGGACGGCCGCGAGGGGCTTGTCCAGCTCACGGTCGCCGGTGTAGCGCTCGTCGCCGAGCCAGGTGGTCTCCGGGCCCCAGTACACGTCGGCGTCCGGCTCCCAGGCGTCGACGCGGCCGCCGCCGAAGCCGAAGGTCTTGAAGCCCATGGTCTCCAGCGCGACGTTGCCGGAGAGGATGATGAGGTCGGCCCAGGAGAGGTTCTTGCCGTACTTCTTCTTCACCGGCCACAGAAGTCGGCGGGCCTTGTCCAGGTTGGCGTTGTCCGGCCAGCTGTTCAGCGGGGCGAAGCGCTGCTGTCCGGTGCCGCCGCCACCGCGGCCGTCGAGGGTGCGGTAGGTACCGGCGCTGTGCCAGGCCATGCGGATGATGAACGGGCCGTAGTGGCCGAAGTCGGCGGGCCACCAGTCCTGCGAGGTGGTCAGGACCTCGGCGATGTCCCGCTTCACCGCGGGCAGGTCCAGGTCCAGGAAGGCTTCGGCGTAGTCGAATTCCTCGCCCAGCGGGTTGGCGACGGGCGGGTTCTTGGCAAGGACCTTCAGGTTGAGCTGCTTGGGCCACCAGCGGTCGTTGCCGCTGCCGAGGGCGGGGTGCAGGGAGGTGGCGCCGTGGGCCACCGGGCAGCCGCCGGTTCCCTCGTCCTTCGGGTCAGTGACGATCGCTTCTTTGTTCTCGGGCATGTCAATCCTTCCGAAACGGACGGGACGCGGCGCTCAGGCCGTACGACCGGTGGAACAGTCGGGGCAGGTGCCCCAGTAGACGACCTCGGCCTCGTCGATGGCGAAGCCCCGGCCGTCGGACGCGGTGAGACACGGTGCGTGGCCCACCGCGCAGTCGACGTCGACGACGACACCGCACGACCGGCAGACGGCGTGGTGGTGGTTGTCGCCGACGCGGCCCTCGAACCGGGCGGGGCTGCCGGCCGGTTCGATGCGGCGTATGAGCCCCGCCGCGGTGAGCGCGTGCAGGGCGTCGTAGACGGCTTGCAGGGAGATGTGGCCCACGCGGTCGCGGACCTTGTCGGCGATCGCCTCGACGCCGAGGTGGTCGCCGTCGCGGACGGCTTCCAGCAGGGCGACGCGGGCCGCCGTCACGCGCAGGCCGGCACCGCGCAGCTCCGCGGCGGTGGTCGGAGGCTGGGATGCGGTCATGGCACCGAACCTACCTCCATAAACACGAAAGATTCAAGAAAACGAGTCATCCAAGTCTGATCTCGTGGTTTCCGACGACCGCCGGCGGCCCGCTCGCGCCGGACCGCACCGGCCCGTTCACGGCGTGTGGCGCCCGGCCTCCGCATCATGGGTCCGCGCGCCCGGGCCCCCGGGAGCGGCGGGCCGGGAGGTCCCCCGCACGGAGTGACGCGCCTCACGTATCGAGTGTCGCCGCACGCGCCTCACCCTGCCCATCGGGACCGTTCCCCGAAACCGGGACGCCCTCACTCGTTCGGGTGCGGCCGTCCGGCCATCCGTGGCATGGCGGCGGCTGTCTCGTTCGGCAGCCGTGTGATGTTCCCCGCGTGATGTGAATGAGGGGCGCGGACGGGGCAACGCTCCCCTTCATGCCCCACGCGAAACTCCAGCGGCAGGTGATCGGATGAGCACGGCGACGACCCGGACGACCCGGACGCCGCCCGACCGGACCGGCTCGGCCACGGCCCCCGTCTCCCTCTCGGCCACCCCCAGACCTTCCCTGCCCTCTCTCACCGGACTGCGGTGGATGGCGGCGCTGCTGGTCTTCGGACTGCACGTGAACAACTTCGGCTACTTCGGCGGACAGCCGGGGCGCCTGGTGGCCTGGGCGTTCGGGCCCGGGGCGACCGGGGTGTCGTTCTTCTTCGTGCTCTCCGGCTTCGTCCTCATGTGGTCGGCCCGGCCGGGCGACCGGGCGCTCGGCTTCTGGCGGCGGCGCATCGCCCGCGTCTACCCGGTGCACCTCGTCACCCTCGTCATCGCGTTCGTGATGGCGTACACGCTGAGCGGACTGCCGCGGCCGCGCGTCCGGCAGGCGGCGGCCAACGTGCTGCTGGTGCATTCGTGGTGGCAGCCCTGGTGGCAGACGCTGAACCCGGTCAGCTGGTCGCTGGCCTGCGAGGCGTTCTTCTACGCGGCCTTCCCCGCGCTCTTCCTGGTGCTGCGGCGGCTCGGTGCGCGGGGCACGGTGGTGCTGGGCGCGCTCGCGGTGGTGGCGGTGCTGGTGCTGGCGCGGGCCGACTCGCACCACTGGCTGCACCAGCCGCTGTACTCGCTGCCCCTCGCGCGGCTGCCCGAGTTCGTGCTCGGCGCGGTGACCGCGCGGCTGGTGCTGCTCGGGCGCTGGCGCGGGCCGGGCCTGGAGGCGTCGCTCGCGCTGGCGCTGCTCGGCTACTTCCTGGTCCCACAGATCCGGGGCGGCTACACGGGGACGGCCTGCACCCTGGCGGGCTTCGTCACCCTCATCCCGGCGGCGGCCCTAGCGGACCTGCGCGGTCTGCCCTCGCTGTGGCGGCGTCCCCGGCTGGTCCGGCTCGGGGAGCTGTCCTTCGCGTTCTACATGATCCATCTGCTGGTCCTGCGCGCGGGCATCACCGTCCTCGGCGACAAACCCCGCTTCGGCCTCCTCGCCGGTCTCGGCGTCACCGCGGCCGCCTTCACCCTGTCCCTGGCCCTCTCCTGGCTCCTCTACGAGGCGGTGGAACGCCCCGCCCGCCGCCTCCTGCTGCGCGGCCACCGCCCGGATTCCCGCCCCACCCCGAACGAGCCCGCACCCGCACCGGTCGCGCCGGGGGCCTGACCGGCGACGGAACACCCACCGACGGCCGGTCACCGGCCGCGCGGACAGCCGTGAGCCGGCTCCCCGGGCGGGGAGCCGGCTCACGGTGGGCGTCAGGAGTTGACGCAGGCGTTGCCGAACGCGGGGTTCAGCAGACCGACGATGTCGATCGTGTTGCCGCACAGGTTGACCGGGATCTCGATCGGCACCTGGATGACGTTGCCGGAGGCGACGCCGGGGCTGCCGACGGCGACGCCGGTCGTCGGGTCGGGGTCCGCCGCGTGGGCCGCGGTGGTACCGGCGAGGACAAGGGAGCCCGCGAGAAGGGCCGTTGTGGCAATGCCGCGCATACGCATGAGGTGCCTCACTGCTCGAGATCAGGACCCTTCCATCACAGCGGCACCCACCCCGGCCCGCCCGCGCAGCTACTCCGTTCGGGACGGGGCGATTCGGGGACGGCCCGCCGCGCGCGACCGGCCGTCCCCGAACGCCACTACGGAAAGCGCGTGAGCTTGGACGGGATGGTGTCCGAGCCCGAGGTGGGCGCGCCGGTGTTGTTGACGACGTGGGCGTACTGCCCCTTGCCGCCGAGCGAGATCACCAGCAGGTCGTGCAGCTTGATGCCGGAGCCCGTCGGCACCTGGAAGCCGTGGGCCTGGACGATCGAGGGGTCGGAGGTGAAGTTGCAGTAACTCCCCAGCCCCCAGGCCTCGTGCGTGGTCACCGAGTCGGCGACCTTGTAGGCCGCGTAGCCCACGATGCCGTCGTGGGTGACGGCGGCCGCGTTGGGCACGTCGTACGCCTTCTCGTTCTGGAAGAAGATCGTGCGGCCGCGCTCACCGGCCCAGTACACGTCGTACTTGTTGTAGTGCTCGACGAACAGCCCTGTGGCGAGTACGTCGTTGCCGTTGACGCGCAGGCCGTAGTCGGCGCGGTTGGTGTCCCAGCCGACGCCGCTGCCGTGGTCGGCGCGCCACAGCCAGGTGTGGTCGATGATGACGTTGTTGCTGTTGACCACGACGGAGTTGGTGGCGAGGCCGGGGCCCGCGCCGCCGATGCGCACGAACACGTCCTGCATGGTGGTGGGGTTGGCGGAGTGGTCGGCGGTGGAGCCGGGGGCGCCGATCCGCAGCAGGGTGTCGGAGTTGGCGGGGCCCGCGTCGATGAGGAAGCCCGCGAGCTTCACGCCGTCCACGTCGGCGACGTGCATCGCGTCGACGCCGTTGTCGGGGACGAGGGTGGCGAGGCCGAGCCCGAGGACCACGGTGTTGGCGCGGTTGACCTCGATGGTCCGGTCGAGGTGGTAAACCCCGGGCGTGAAGAGGAGGTTGAGCCCCTGAGCGAGGGCCGCGTTGATGGTCGTGGCGGTCGCGCCGGGCTTGACGACGTAGAACTGGTCGAGCGGGATCGAACTGCCCGCGTTGGCCGGCCAGGACACGCCCCGCGCGCCTGTGCGCTTGGCGGGGACGAACACCTTGTAGGTGCTGCCGTCGAGGTAGAGGAACGGCTTCTCGCGGGAGATTGGGGTGTTGTCCAGCGTGGTGTACGGACCGCTGTCGAAGTTGGTCGCGGGCGCGCCCTGGACACCGGTGAAGGTCATGTTCCAGACGCCGTTGGTCCAGCCGCCGACCGAGCTGTCGCGGGTGTACCACTGCTGCTGGGAGTACGGGCCCACCGTGCCGTCGATCTTCGAGTCGGCGATGTAGCCACCGGAGGCCCAGCCGTAGCCGTTCGGGGCGAGGTTGAGGCCGCCCTGGACGTGGATACGGCGGAACGGCGCGGCCTGGGCGACGGCCCACCGGTCGTCACCGCTGACCGGGCGGATCGCGAGGTTCTCGGCCGAACGCCAGAAGTTCTGCGTGGCGTTGCCGTTGAACCAGCCCGCGTCCACCGTGATGTCGCCGTTGATCTGGGTGTCGTCGGGGTTCAGGCCAAGGCCGGAGACCGAGGTGTAGAAGCCGAGTTGGGCGTTGATGTTGTTGTAGGTGCCCGGCTTCAGGAGGAACTGGTAGCGGCCGGAGCCGAACTGGTTCGACTCCTGGCGGGAGAAGACGTCGTCGAACTTCTGCTGGAGGTTCGCCGTCGAGGGGTCGACGACGATGACGTTGGGCCCGAGGTCGCCGCCGCCCTCGACCGGCGGGGTGCCGGTGGTGCCGGTGTGCACGGCGAACTCCCAGAGCGAGTAGCCGTAGACCGTGCCGCGCGCGGTGCCGTAGACGCGGACGTAGCGCCCTGAACCGCTCACGGCGTAGGAGGCGTTGCCGCCGCTCGCGCCGGTGACGGACTTCAGCGTGCTCCAGTTCTGGCCGTCGGTGGACGACTCGATGCGGAAGTCCTTGCCGTAGGCGGCCTCCCAGCGCAGGTCGACCCCGCACAGGTCCTTGACCGAGCCCAGGTCGACGCGGATCCACTGCGGGTCCGACGCCTGGCTGGACCAGCGGGTGGCGTTGTTCCCGTCGAAGGCGGCGGAGGCGGGGAAGTCCGCGCTCTCGGTGGAGGAGGTGGTGGCGGCCCTGCCCTGCGCGGCGTTGGCGGTGTCGCAGCCGGCCTGGCTGCCGCCGGAGGTGCCGAAGACCTGGAACTCCCAGAGGGAGTAGCCCCATTGAGTGGCCCGGTGGACGCCGAGCATCCGGACGTAGCGGCCCTGTCCGGCGACGTCGACGGTGTCGGTGCCCCCGTCGGAGCCGGTGACGGACTTCAGGTCGGTCCAGCTGGTGCCGTTGTCGGAGATCTGGAGCTTGTAGTCCTTGCCGTACGCGGCCTCCCAGTTGAGGACCACGCTGGTGACGGTCGCGCTCGCGCCGAGGTCGACGCGCAGCCACTGGTCGTCGGTGGCGGCGGAGGACCAGCGGGTGCCGGTGTCGCCGTCGACGGCCGCGGCGGCGGGGGTTCCGGCGTTCTCCTCGGAGGAGGCGGTGGTCGTGCGCCCCTGCGAGAGGGGGGTTTCGGCCGCTCGGGCCGAGGGATGGGTGGTGGGCAGGGCGAGCAGGGCCGCCGTGACGGCGAACGCTGCTCCCAAAGATCTCAGTCTCATGTGGCGGCTCCTGCGGCTCGGGGACCGGAATACCGGCCTCCCCACTTAGTTCATGTTTTGATTTAAGAGATGAACCAAAGGGGCGGCAAGCCTTCGGGACTCAAATCCTTTACGCAACAGGGACGTTCACACCGACGGGCCGTTCACACCATGCAGAGACCGGCCGGACCACGCGATGCGGTCCGGCCGGTCGTCAACTCCGGTGTTTGGTAAGCGGGTTCAGCGGCGGGGGCGCCCCTGTGTGCGCAGTTCGCCCACCGTCCTGAGCAGCCGGTCCGCGGGTTCGCGGAGCCGGGGATGGGCCAGCACCGTGTTGCGCAGCCCGCGCACCGGACGGCGCCACATGCGCTGGGCGAGCGCGACCGGATGGGGCCGGGCCGCGAAGCCCTCGCCGACCCGCAGTTCGCGGGTTTTGAGCCAGTCCTTGTACTCCTTGTCGCCACGCCCGAGGTCCACCAGGGTCACCCCGCCGCGCGCGGCCCCCTCGGCGGTGCGCAGATGCATCATCAACCCCGGCGAGTAGTAGTGCAGTTCGGGGTCGTAGGCGGTGAACCAGGCGGCCAGCACGGTGCTGGAGCGTGGCCCGAAGTGGGCGGCCACCGGGCGGTCGCCCGCGTACAGCACGGACAGGACGCCGGTGAAATGCTCGGCGCGGACATGGAAGAGATGGTCCGTCAGGTCCACGATCCACGGCCGGGAGAACCGGTCCATCCGGCCCGTGCGGCGGTACTGCGCGGACTTCCACCGCATGAGCGTGCGCAGCGCCTTCGGGTCGCGCTCGTCGAAGACGAACCGGACCTCGCCGATGTCCCGGCCGAGTCTGCGCTCCTTCTTCAGCGTGGTCTTGGCGAGCCCCGGATAGGTGGCGCGCAGCCACTCGGCATAGGTGCCGTCGCCGGGCTTGACGTCGATCACCGGCGAGGCGAAGGTGCCGGTGACGTACGGCGCGAACGGCCGCTGCTCCTGCACGAGATGGTCGAACTCGAAGACGCTGAGCCCACAGGCGCGCAGCAACTCGCCGGTGTCCCAGGTGACTCCGGGCCGGTGCACCAGGGCCTGGCAGTCGGAGAGCCCGAGGCCGATGGCCCGGCCGGTGCCCAACGGCCCGCGCTCGTACGGCAGGAAGCCGACCGGCTCGCCGCCCTCCCGCAGGACCGCGACCCGCACACCGGAGCGATGGCGGCCGACTCCGATGGCGAACTCGGGCGCCAGAAACGGGTTGGCGTATTCGGGTGACTCGTCCATCGCCCGGTGCCAGGCCCCGCGCAGCTCCGAGGTCAGCTCGCCGGGTCTGTGGATGGTGATCTCCACCTCAGATCGACCGCCCTTCCGGCGTCGCCGTCCCGGACGCCGCATGGCGTGCCCCACCCCTGTTACCGCTCATGTCTTTGCCGTCCCCCCGCCCTGCGCCGACGTTCAAACGTCGCGAAACAGTACGCACCTGTCAAGGGTGCCTCAGTCGGCCGACACTCCGCCACGGTTCCGCGCAGATCGGCTGGTTCGCCAACTGTCTTGTACACAGCGGACGTTAATCCTCCGCGCGGGTAAAGACTTCGTTTGGTCCAGTCCAAGTGTGCGCATTGGACTAGACCAAAAGGAGGTCACCCCAAGAGGCTGGGGGCTTCCCCATCCCCCACCCCCCATGGAGGCACGTAGTGGGACGTCTTCGCGCTTGTCTGGGCGCGGCCGCCGCGGTAGGACTGGCCGCGGCCGGTACCACCGCTCTCGCCGCGGGCAGCGCCTCGGGTGCACCCAGCGCCCTCGACAACCGCTGGTACGCGGCGGCCCCGTACCTGATGCCGGAGGACAACGATCCCCCGGACGCGGCCGCGATCATGGACGCCACCGGGCTCAAGGCCTTCCAACTGGCCTTCATCCTGGCGCCCAACGGCGGCGGCTGCACCCCGACCTGGGGCGGCACCTCGTCGCTCTTCGCCGACACCGCCGTCCAGTCGGTGATCAACACCATCCGGTCCAAGGGAGGCGACGTCTCCGTCTCCATCGGCGGGTACGGCGGCACCAAGCTCGGCCAGACCTGTTCCGACGCGGCGAGCACGGCGGCCGCGTACCAGCAGGTCATCACCAGGTACGGGCTGCACGCGATCGACTTCGATCTGGAGGAGCCGGAGTACGAGAACACCGCGGCCATCAAGAACGAGATCGGCGCCGCCAAGATCCTCCAGCAGAACAACCCCGGCCTGTACGTCTCCGTGACCACTCCGGGCACGGCGGACGGCACCGGCTGGTTCGGCAAGCAGATGCTGCTGGAGGCGAAGTCGCAGGGGTTCACCCCGAACAACTTCTCCATCATGCCCTTCGACGGTGGCTTCAACGGCGCGGCGAGCCAGACCGACGCACTGACCAAGTTCAACGCGATCCTGCAGTCCACCTTCGGGTGGAACGAGGCCACGGCGTACGCGCACGAGGGCTTCTCCGGGATGAACGGCCGCAGTGACGCCGGTGAGTACTTCCCCCAGGCGGACTTCCAGACGGTGCTGGACTTCGCGACCAGTCACCACATGGACCGCTTCACCTTCTGGTCGCTGAACCGGGACCGGCAGTGCTCCCCCGCCGACAACGGCGGCCGCACCTCCGGGTCCTGCTCCAGCGTGGCCCAGAGCCCCTGGGAATTCGCCAAGTTCTCGGTGAAGTTCGCGGGGGCCACCCCGCCCGGCTCCACGCCGA